>DASYQR010000071.1:0-4810 GCA_036005325.1 Nitrospirales bacterium
CGAGGCGCTGCTTGCCGATCGGGCCGGTGAAGGTTTGGGAGTCCGCAAGGTCTATGACGAATTCCTGGCGATCGCCCGGACTGCCGGTGGAGGGTCTGTCGAGAAGAAGTTGAGCAACCTTGCGGACCTTCTGTCGATGGCCTCCTCCATAGAAGCCAAGTACATCGCCCGATTCGTCATGGGGCGACTTCGCTTGGGGGTGGGGGATGCGACGGTGCTGGAGGCACTGGCGCTCGCCAAACTCGGAGGCCGCGAGCGCAAGTCCGATCTTGAGCGAGCGTATAACCTGTGCTCGGACCTCGGTCGCGTCGGCGAGGCGGCGAGCAAGGGCGGGATCGAAGCGATCGCCAAGTTTGCGGTGCAGGTGGGCTATCCGATTCGCATGGCCCTCTGCGAGCGGGTGGCGGGCCCCGACGAGATCATTGAGAAGATCGGCCGCTGCGCCGTCGAGCCGAAACTGGATGGATTTCGCTGCCAGATCCATAAAGACGGAGAGCGTGTCGACATTTTTTCCCGGAACCTCGAGCGCACGACGGCGATGTTCCCCGACATCGTCGACGCGGTTCGGCGGCAGGTGCAGGCCCGCCAGGCCATCTTCGAGGGCGAGGCGCTGGCTTTCGACGAGGGGACCGGCGAGTTGCTGCCGTTTCAGACCACCATCCAGCGCAAGCGCAAGCACGGCGTGGCGGACCACGCCAAGGAGTTTCCGCTGAAACTGTTTGGGTTCGATCTGTTGTACGTGGACGGCGAGGATTTCACGCCGCGACCCTATCGCGAGCGGCGCGCGGAGCTGGTCGCGCGGATCGCGAAAGATACGATCATCGAGCCGGCCGAGATGGAAGAAACCGGCGATGCGGCGCGATTAAAAATCATTTTCGAGGCCGCCATCGCGCGCGGGCTGGAGGGGATCGTGGCCAAGCGGCCGGACTCGCCTTACGCGGCGGGGTCGCGGAACTTCAATTGGATCAAGCTGAAGCGCAGCTATAAGGGCGAACTATCCGACACGGTGGATCTCTGCCTGGTGGGCTACTTCCGCGGCGGGGGTAAGCGGGCCCGCTTCGGCATCGGGACCGTACTCGCCGCCGTCTTCGATCCCAAGACGGACACGTTCAAGACCGTATCCAAGGTGGGCACGGGGTATTCGGACGAAGAATGGGTGCAGTTGCGGGAAAAGCTCGATCGCGTTGCGGTCTCGCACAAGCCGGCTCGTGTGGAATCCAAAATGAAACCGGATGTCTGGGTCCAGCCGACGTACGTGATCACCGTGGCGGCGGACGAGATCACCCGCAGCCCCATGCATACCTGTGGTTCTGACGAGCGAGGCGTCGGCTATGCCTTGCGGTTCCCGCGGGTCCAGGGTTTTCTCCGTGAAGATAAGCGTCCCGAGGATGCGAATACCGTCAGCGATATCATCGAGTTGTACGAATTGCAAAAGCGGGTCAAGCTGGAATGAATCCGGCCATACGCCGGTTCCGTAGAAGAGGCAGAACCGTTCTTGACACCAGAAAAACCCCCATGCTAGGGTGGTTTTCAAGCGATGTCGTACGTCTTCATAGGAACGACAGAACGGTCAAGGGTAGTCAATGGTGAAAGCTGCTAACCCTTCAAGCAAGGAGGTATCCGTCATGATGCATAAACTTGCAGTCGCGGCGCTGATGCTGGGCGCCCTAACGTTCGTCGTGAGTGGGATTTCCTGGGCCGAGAAGTCGCCTGCGGCCGAAGCCGTCGAGCATACCCAGGAAGCCATTGATCATGGCAAGCAGGGCCATGCCGATGTGCTGGTGAAGCATGCCGAGACGGCCCTGAAGCATGCGAAGATGGCGCAGGGTCCCCATGCGGCGGAGGGAGTCAAACATTTGGAGGGTGCAGTCGCGTCGGGCAAGAAGGGGGACGCGGCCGGCGGCACGAAACATGCTGAAGAAGCGTTGATGCACTTGAAAGAAGTGAAGTAAGCGAGATCAGCTTTTATCTTGTGGGATAATAGACGGGCAGGGGGTGTCAGCTCCCTGCCCGTTTTTATTTGAGGGTTATGAAAGTCGGCTATTTCCAGTACGATCCGAAGTTTGGCGAGGTCAAGCGCAACCTCGACTACGTCAGCGAGCGGCTGGCCCAAACTCAGTGCGACCTGGTGGTCTTACCGGAGCTGTTCAATACCGGCTACCAATTCATCTCGACTGACGAGGTGCAGACTCTGGCGGAGAAGATTCCGGGCGGGCCCACGACTGCGCGGCTGATACAGCTTGCCGCTGATCGCCGCATGCATCTCGTCGCTGGATTGGCCGAGCTAGCCGGTGACCGCTTTTACAATTCGGCCATCCTCGTGGGGCCGAAAGGGTTCGTCGGTGTCTATCGGAAGACACACCTCTTTTTTGAAGAGACGCTGTTCTTTGCGCCGGGCGACACGGGATTCCCGGTATTCGACATCGGAACTGCGCGGGTGGGGTTGATGGTGTGCTTCGACTGGTTCTATCCCGAGTCGGCCCGCACGCTGGCATTGAAGGGGGCGGATATCATCGCCCATCCTTCCAACCTTGTATTGCCGCATTGCCCGGACTCGATGGTCACGCGCTGCTTGGAGAACCACGTCTTCGCGGTGACGTGCAACCGCATCGGTTCGGAGGAGCGTGGAGGCAAGAAGAAGCTGACCTATATCGGGAACAGCGAAGTCGTTTCGCCGAACGGGAAGATCATCCAGCGCGCGAAGCCCGATCAGGAAGAGCTGGCCATCGTCGAGATCAATCCGCTGGACGCCCGCGACAAGAAGATCAACCCTTACAACGATCTCCTCGCCGCCCGCCGCCCGGAATTCTATTCCACATAACGCTGCTCTCAGATCGAGGCCCGTCGTGGGGCTGCCTCCCGCTCCCGGTCGGCGCGCCCTCGGGTTGATGGACAATGGTGGAAAGGGCGCTCCTCTACGGCCGCGTTAGAGTCAGACCCCACTCCGGCCTCCTGCAACCCATCGCAGATGTTGATGGGGTGGCGCTGATGTTGCCGGAGGTGAAGGGGTGACGCCGGTAGGGGGACCCCACCGCCTGCATCTTTTCGTGAAGCCGGTGGGGGAAACCGGCGGCAGGACCCCGAAGCCGCAGGCGACAGGACCCGCACATCTGGTCAGAGATATTTCTCCAACGCTCGCCCTGTGTGGGAGGCGCGTTCTGTGACAATGGCTTCGGGCGGACCCATCGCCACCACTTCGCCGCCCAGGTCACCACCCTCCGGCCCCAGGTCAACAATCCAGTCGGCCGTTTTGATGACATCCAGATTGTGTTCGACGACGAGCACGGTGTGGCCGGCGTCCACCAGCCGATTCAGGACGGTAAGCAGCTTCTTGATGTCGTCCATGTGCAGGCCGGTGGTGGGCTCGTCCAGGATGTAGAGAAGACCCTGAGCCACCTGCCTCCTGGCATCGACGCCCACGAGCTCCCCCGCGATTTTGAGCCGCTGGGCTTCGCCTCCAGACAGCGTCGTCGCCGGCTGGCCTAGGCGCAGGTAGCCCAAGCCGACCGACGCGAGCAGGCGCAGCTTGACGCTGACGGCGAGCGAGTCGGAGAAAAAGGCCTGCGCTTCGGTCACGGTCATGTTGAGCACATCATGGATGGTTTTATCCCGGTGCCGCACCGCCAGGATTTTCGGCTGGAAACGCCGTCCCTCGCAGACATCGCACGTCGCGTAAATGTCCTCGAAGAAATACATCTCCATCTTCTTCAAGCCAGAGCCCTGGCAGGCTTCGCAGCGTCCTCCGACCGTGTTGAACGAAAAATCGCCCGCTGACAACCCCGTTCGCCTGGCTGCCGGCAGCGCCGCAAAGAAACGGCGGATGTCGTCGAAGGCCTTGATGTAGGTCACCGGGTTGGACCGCGGCGTCCGGCCGATCGGTTCCTGGTCGATGAGCCGGACTCCGCGCAGGTGCTCGATCCCGCCGATCGCCTCGAACCGACCCATGGAGAGAGTCTCCACGCGGAACGCACGCGCGAGCGCACGATAGATGGTTTCCTGCACCAGTGTGCTCTTGCCCGATCCCGAGACGCCGGTCACGCAGGTGAACGTGCCCAGCGGGATCCGCACGGTGATGTTTTTGAGGTTATGCTCGCTGGCACCGACCAGCATGAGCGCGCGCCCCGTCCCGTTGCGGCGCTTCCGCGGCAGGAAAATCGTCTCCTGACCGGTCAGGTAACGAGCGGTGAGCGCGGTCGGGTCGGCCAGAAACTCGGGGAACCGCGCAGCGCACACCACTTCGCCGCCTTTCTCGCCGGCTGCGGGGCCCATCTCCACCACATAGTGCGCGGACTCGATCATGGTCCGATCATGCTCGACCATGATGACGGTATTGCCCGCCTTGGCAAGATCGGTCAGGATCCCCGCGAGCGTCGCGGTGTCGCGCGCGTGCAGCCCGATCGTCGGCTCGTCGAGGACATACAGCGTGCCGGTCAGCTGCGCGCCGAGCTGGGTGGCCAGGCTGATCCGCTGGGCCTCTCCGCCCGAAAGCGTCCGCGTCTGGCGCGAGAGCGTGAGGTAGCCGAGCCCGACGCGCAGCAGGAATTCCAGCTTGGCGGTCAGCATGCCGATGACGTCCTTCGCGATCTCTCGCTCGAACGCGGAGAGGGGCAGCAGCTTGACCCACTCGGTTGCGCCTGCGATGGGCATGTCCGCAACCTCGGCAATGGTCCGCTCTCCGGCCAGCACGGCCAACGCTTCCGGGCGCAGACGGGCGCCGTGACAGGCTGCGCAGGTGACCGGGCTGCGGTAGCGGCTCAGCATCACGCGTACGTGCAGTTTGTAGCGTTTGCCCTCCAGGTACTCGAAGAAG
>DASYQR010000072.1:0-5237 GCA_036005325.1 Nitrospirales bacterium
GAAGCGGTCAAGGCGCGGCTGATGGCGCAGAAGGCCCTGGTGAAGACCTACACGAGCGAGAACTACGACCAGCTCTTGGTGTCCGGCGAGGTCGCGCTGGCCCACGGGTGGAGTGGAACCATCATCCGGGCGGCGGCCGAGCGCCCCTCCATTAAGTACGTGATTCCCAAAGAAGGTGGGACGATCTGGCAGGATAATCTGACCGTGCTCAAGTCGTCGGCGCACAAAAACGAGGCCATGGCCTTCATCAACTTCCTGTTGGAGCCGCAGATCGCCGCGCTGATCACGACCAAGGTGAAGTATGCCAGCGCCAGCGAGGAGGCGCGCCTACTCGTCCCCAAGGAGATCGCGCAGAACCCCGCCATCTATCCGCCTGACGCAGTGGTCGCCCGGCTCGAGTGGATCAAGGATGTAGGCGACGCCATCAAGGTGTACGACCGCGCCTGGACCGAATTAAAGGTCAAATAGCCTCTCTCGATTTATCCAAACACAGTGGGTTATACTCGTTTTCCCATGTCAGGAGAGCTGTTGTGGTAATACGAATTTTTGCGTTGGGGCTGGCGGCGCTGGTGGTGGGAGGACCGGCCTGGGCCGCCGATGTCCGGATGCAGGATTGGACATTTGACAAGGATGTGCCGGGCAATCCGCCGTCTGGGTTCGTCATCGGCAAGACGAACGGCCGCGATGGGCGGTGGGAGGTCACGGCGGACGCGAAGGCGATCTCCGCGCCCCATGTGCTGGGTCGCATTCCAGTGGACAAGCAGAGCTCAGCGTCTCAGGTCATCTTTCTCGACGGCATCGAAGCGGCCAATCTGGACATGACGGTTCGCATCAAAGCCCAATCGAACGGGGACGGCCAGGGGGGCGGCGTCGTCTTCCGGGCCGAAGACGACCGCAATTACTATGTGGTCTGGCTCAGCCCTCAAGAGAAATTGGTCCGCCTCGACCGGGTCGTGAACGGTGAAGCGAAGACGCTTCAGGATCTCAACGTGGACACGCTGGAAGTCGGTAAATGGCATGCTCTACGGCTCACGATCCGTGGCGCGGAGATGGAGGCGATCTTCGACAACCGGCAGTTCATCTCGGCCCGCGAGAAAGCGTGGGAGTTCGGCCGCTACAAGAAAGGCAAGCTCGGTCTCTGGGCGCGCGGGCCAGGCGTCACCTATTTTGATAACGTCAGGTTTACCACGATGGATGAAGCGACCGGCAGCGCGCCGCTGGGCGGGACCGAGACGACGATCATCAAATGAAGCGCTTCCATCTTTTGCTGGCCTTCGCAATGGGCGTGGCGCTGGCGCTCGCGCCGGTGTCGGTCTCATTTGCGCTGACCGAGGAGGAAACGAAGCGGGCGGAGGCGCTGATCCCCTTGTTGGACGGTCCACAGGAATTCTGGGCGATCGGCGAGTTCGTGCACCTGGGACCTCCGGCCGTGCCGGTTCTGGGGAAGGCACTTCAGCATCCCAACCGGCGCGTCCGCGTCAACGCCCTTGAAACGATGTCCTTGATCAAGGATAAATCGGCGATGCCTTTCCTCAATGCCCAGGCTTCGAACGCCCAGGAAGTACCGGCGGTGCGTGAAAAGGCCCTGCGGGTCGCCGTCCGGCTGGACCCGACGAACGCGCTGCCTGCGCTCCAGGCCATGGCCAAAGACCCGAGCGACACGATCCGGAACGCAGTAGTCCACGAGAGCCGGTACGTCAAAGACAAGGCCGTGATCGATCTCTTGATCACCCTCCTCGCGGATGATTCCACGGGCGTCGCCGACGGCGCCTACCGCACGCTCTACGGCTTTACCGGCCGGCACGTTGACCGCCAGGACTTTGTCCAATCCACGAAGGAGCAGCGGATGGCGTGGTCTCGGGAATGGGCGCAGTGGTGGGGGGCCAATCGCGACAAGTTCCAATTTGCGCCGGAGAAATCCGGCTTCTGATTGTGCTAGTATAAATTCGTTGATCAAGGAGTGAAACGATGGCCGTCCTCAAGGTAGCGAAGCTCGGCGCGCCGGTCCTTCGGCAGATCGCCGTACCGGTTGACCCGGATAAGATAGGCAAGCACGCCTTCCAGCAGTTCCTCGATGACATGCTCGAGACGATGGTCGCGAGTGAGGGGATCGGCCTGGCGGCGCCCCAAGTCTCTCGCTCGGAGCAGGTCATCGTCATGGAATGCAAGGGAGAAAGCGGGTTCCCGCAGACTATCATGATCAATCCGATGATCGCCGGCTACTCGCCGGCGACTGCCGAAAGCTGGGAGGGCTGTCTCAGCGTCGACAATCTGCGCGGAAAGGTCACGCGCCCTGTGGGGGTGCGGGTGAAATACCTGGATCGGGATGGGAAGACCGTCGAGCGGGACGCCTCGGGACTCTATGCCGTCTGCGTCCAGCACGAAATGGATCACCTTATCGGCAAGCTGTTCCTGGATCGCATGACCGACTTCTCGACACTCACCCAACTGGACGAGTTCGACAAGTACTGGCGGACGGAACACGCCGAAGTGATTTAGCCTGCCTTGAAGCCGCTCCTTCGCGTTCTCCGATATATCCGCTCCTACTGGGGCCTTGCCGCGCTCACCTTCGCGGCGGCGGCAACGGCGGCCGCCATCGAGCTCCTGCCGCCCTGGCTCTTCGGCAAGCTCGTCATCGATGACATTATCGTCGCCAGGAATCCTGGACTGCTGCCCTGGGCGATCGCCGCGTTCCTGCTCGCCTATGCCGGTAAGAACGTCGCGTCGTCGCTGCGGATCCGCTTCAACAACCGGCTGGAGCAGAACGTCATCTACGATCTGCGCGACCAGGTCTTCACGGCCCTCCAGCGTCTTTCCATCAGTTATTACGAGAACCGCTCGACCGGTGAGATCATGAACCGCGTCAACAACGATGTCGAGCACGTCGAGCGCATCTTCATTGACGGCATCGAATCGCTGTTGATGTCGTCGCTGACGTTGATCGGGATCTCCGTCATCCTGTTCTCGCTCAATTGGAAGCTGGCGCTGCTCTCGCTGCTGCCCATCCCGGTACTCGTCTATTCTGCTTCCTATTTCACCGGCAAGGTGCACAAGTTCTACCGCACAGTCCGCGAGAGCTCGGCCGAGTTGAATGCCTACCTCCAGGACGCCATTTCGGGCATCCGGGAGACGATGGGCTTCAACCGGGAAACCCACGAACGGCGGCGGTTCAACGAGCGGAGCAAGGCCTATTGCGACAGCAACCTCAGAGTGATGACGCTGTGGTCCATGTACTCGCCCAGCATGATCTTCGTCGGCAGCCTTGGCAGCGTGCTTATCCTCTGGTATGGGACCGGCGAAGTCCTGAGCGGCACGCTCACAGTGGGTGAGCTGGTCGCGTTCCTCTCCTACCTCGCCCTGTTCTACGTGCCGGTCAACCAGATCCATTCGGTCAACCACATGCTCCAGCATGCGCTGGCCGCCAGCGAACGTGTCTTCGAGATCCTGGACCAGCAGCCGGAGGTGGCGGACAAGCCCGGAGTCGTGCGTCCCGCGGCCAAGCTGCGCGGCGAGGTCGCCGCCCGGAACGTGTCCTTCCATTACCGGCCGGATCTACCGGTGCTGAAGCACGTGAGCTTCGAGGTGAGGGCCGGCGAGCGGATCGCGCTGGTGGGACCGTCAGGGGCCGGCAAGAGCACGCTGATCAAGCTGCTGATGCGGTTCTACGACGTGACCGAAGGGGCGATCACGCTGGACGGGCACGATCTCCGCGACCTTCCGCTCGTCTACGTGCGCGAGCAGATCGGGCTGGTGCAGCAGGAACCGTTCCTGTTTAACGGCACGGTCAAGGAGAACATCGCATACGGCGATCTCTCAGCGAGCCAGGCACGCCTCGAGGCAGTCGCGCAGGCAGCTCGCGCACACGAGTTCGTCGTCGAGCTGCCGGAGAAATACGACACCTGGATCGGGGAGCGTGGGGTGAAGCTCTCGGTCGGGCAGAAGCAGCGGATCTCGATCGCGCGGGTGCTACTCAAGGACCCGCCGATCATCGTCTTCGATGAAGCGACCTCCAACATTGATACCGAAACGGAGGTCAAGATTCGCGAAGCCCTGGAAGTATTGACCCACAACCGCACGACCTTCATCATCGCCCACCGGCTCTCGACACTCCGCCATGTAGACCGGATCTTCGTCATGGACTGCGGCCGGCTTGTCGAAGAAGGCACGCACGAAACGCTCCTCGCCCGCAGCGGTCTCTACCGCACCCTCTACGACGCCCAGTTCCAGATTTAGTCAGGAAAGCGGGTCCTGCCGCCGGTTTCCCCCGCCGGCTTCACGAAAAGATGCAGGCGGCGGGTGGCCCCCTACCGGCGTCACCCGCTTGAGAAAGGCTATAATTAAGAATAAGGGGGCTCGATTAACTCTTGCAACAAGAAGGAGGGGGGACTATGAACACAAAAGTGTCGAGAGGAAGTGTCCTGCTTGTCCTGCTCAGTTTTTCCGCCGGCATCGCCCTTGCGGCGATCCCAGCGGAAACGGAAGCGACTGCGAGATTGTTGGCCATCTTACTGGATTCAGGAAGGGGCGTGCTGGCGAAGAATCAAGCCTTGATCAACGATCCCGAAAAGGGGGACAAGGGCTTCACCTCGGCGGTCTTTGAGACTCAGGTTGTTGCGGAATTCAAGAATCGTTCTGGCATGGATTTCACCAAGCTTGATTCTGCAAAGATCTCTGACAGGGGGAAGCAGCTGCTCAAAGAATTAATGGCCGTAGGCAAACAGGTGATCGATGAAAAGCAGTCGGTGATAAATGAGAAAGGCAAGGGATATAAAAATGTCATCCCGGCAACCTGGGGAACCTGGACGGGAGAAAAATTCACGCAAAAGACCGGCGTCCTCCTGAAGCAAACCGCCCTGGATTACCGGAATCCCAAAAACGCACCGGATGACTTCGAGACCAAGATTCTCAATAAGTTTGCGGAGCCGACCTATCCGCGAGAAGGAGAGAATATTGTTGCCGAAGTGGTGGATAGTGGCAAGACCTTGCGCTTGCTGCTGCCGCTCTATCATAAGAAGGGATGCCTGGTATGTCACGGAACGCCGAAGGGTGAGATGGACATCTCTGGGTATAAGAAAGAGGGCCATGCGGAAGGAGACCCAGCAGGCGCCATCAGCGTGGCTATTCCTGCAGGCGGGAAATAGACTATAACGTTTGTTTCAGAACAGTTCTTTGTAATTGGGGCTGTGGGTGTTGCTGTCCTCGTCGGCGTAGCCGAGCGAGGCGCGGTCGCGGTGTTC
>DASYQR010000073.1:0-12540 GCA_036005325.1 Nitrospirales bacterium
GATCGAACATGCCGTGCTCCGGATTCTGGAGGCCAAGGACCGGTGTCTCCTGCCCTACCAGCCGGCTGACCCCAAAAGCGCCGCTGAACTGGTGGGAACGAAGCAGCACCGCGATGTCGCCCATGCCATCCGTGACGCCGCCGAGGCCGCCGTCTGATATTCCTCTACCTCGCCCCATGAGGGAGAGGGGAGGGTGAGGGGGGCTTCAGGGCTTCACTTCGTAGGGGAGGGTTTTACACCCTCCCTCTTTGCCAAAATCCACATCAAAGCCCACCAATGTTGAGAAGAATAGGCTGACAAGACGTGCAGTGTTTGCCATGCTCCAGAGAGCTGAAAGTTTCTTGCTAAGTGCGGAAAAAGCTTATAGGATTTGCCGTAACTGCAAAACTCATCAGTGGAGATTAGGCTGACCAATCTACTCAATAGTTAGGCAGTCCAAAGGCAAGCAATACCCCCAAGGACGACGCAAAGTTTTTCTTGGAGGAAGGTGGGACGCCATGGAAAATCCCCCAGAAGTTAATCCAGATGTCGGTGCGGTAGGTGCAGGGTGTCTGGGAAGCAACGTCTTTGTGCAAGTTTCGCTGAGCATTTTTTTAGGTGTCTTGAGTGGGTGCGGAGACAGTGTCGAAACCAACCCCGCGCGAATTCTGCCTGTATTAAAGCAAGCCCAACGTTGTTGTGATGGGCGATGCAGCGGATCTTACGAGGGTGTGTCACGGGGTGTGGCTTGCGCTGATGTCTTGCAGATGGAGTCGTGCCTAGAGGGAAAGCGTGACCAATGTCCTCTAAAAGGCCACGGAGCGTTTTAGATGCCTTCCCCCACTATGTTCACACTCGGCGACTTGTCCTGGGCTAGCTTTCTGTCCTTGCTGCTTGGGATTTTCATTGGCCACCGCCTTGCTTTGGGTAGAGACAAACGCAAGGAGCTCTATGATGCCGGTAAAGAATTGCGCGACGCTTTCGTGGAGATTCAAAGACTTCTTGAAATCAACCCTCCCGCTAACCCAGACGTCGGAAATGATTGGCAAAAAACGATAAAGTTGGTCCGCAAGTTTTACCAGCAGCATCATTCGGCTGTCGTGAGGTTTGAACATCACCTTCCGTCTTGAAAGAAAACGTCCTTCAGAAACTGCTGGTATCAGTATTGTTGTTACGACAAGCAAAACAATTGCGAGACGTTCTCTGATTATGAAAGCGAACAGATGAATGAAGAACTCGAAAAACGTCACCTGGCAATCTCTAGAATAAACAAGCTGCTCGAATTTACCCGGGTCTAACTTTTGGCTGGACCCGCCATAGCGGGTCAGCCTTGGCGTTCGGCGACAGCCACAATCCGTATGAGCGAACATCGTAGATTCGTATTTTCCGACCCTCTTGTCACCGTGCCCAACCCTTCGATTCACTGCACCTAGATAAAGTTCCCCCTCACCCTGCCCTCTCCCCTCCAGGAGAGGGAAAATTGAAAGGAATCATGGGACTGAAGAAGGGCGACATCATCGACGAGTTCAAGCGGTACCCGGAGAGTTGCGGGCTGATCGTCAAGGTGATGAGCGGCGGCGACGGCTTTTCGCTTACAGCGTTCGGGTGTGGAGAACTTCGTCTTCGCGTAGGGCTTCGAGAGCGGAGGCTGGGACGGCGGTGACGGCAATGGTATCGCCGACTGCGTTGAAGACCTCGATGGAGTATCCCTCTGTGCCATCAGGGGCGATGTGGTGGTCTACCACCTTGACGATATCGCCGCGACGGAGGCGATGCTCCGGAAGATCGCACGTCAACGCTACATCGGTGTAAAGCTCAAACTTCATCGCATCCTCCGCTTGTCTGGGATAAGTGTAACGAACTTCGTGACGCCCGACAAGTGCTCGGTCATCCAGATCGTGCGAACGGCGAGCGTCTTGCCATTGGGACCAGTAAGCGTTCCACGGATCTCGTAGTATCGGCCGAATTGGTTCGAGGCCAGCAATACGGCTTCCAGCGGCAGCACCTGCGTACGCAAGTCCTGGAGCAATCGGTCGATAGTTCCTATCCCATAACCCGCCTTCGCCAGAAAGACTGATTTGTCGCCGCGCGCTTGCGGCAAAAGCAGGTAACGAGCGAGCTTTTCTTCGGCAATGACCGTGTTTGCAGGCAGTCTCACACTTCATAAGACACCCTGCGTTAGAAAAAGTTACACGGATGGTATTGCGGCATGTATTTATGCAGGGTAGACTGAACGACCATGGCGTTGAAGAAGGGCGACATCATCGACGAATTCAAGCGGTACCCGGACAGTTGCGGGCTGATCGTCAAGGTGATGAGCGGCGGAGAGGGCTTTCAGAAGATCGTCTGCTGCGGCCACGACCTGACCGCGGAGGACGTCGTACCAGTCCCGCTCAAGAAACACGGGCGGAAGAAGGGTCAGAAAGGCGTCGGCTTTATCATCGACGAGAGGAAGAGCTATCCGGATGCGTGCGGCCTACGCCTGATGATCGTAGACGGGGGGCAGGGCCTGCAGCACATGGAGTGCTGCGGACACGCGCTCACGAGCGCCGACGAGAAACGGCTTCTCGATTTGGGCTTCGGCAAAGTGCGGAAAGACGACGAAGAGGAAAAAGAAGAAGAGTTGCCGGGCGGGCCGATCGGAACGGCGTAGGATCACGGCGCCGTGCCCCTACCGATCCCTACATCAGGCTGATCTTTTGCGCCTTCGCTTGATTCTCGAGAACGGACATCGCCTGATGCATACGCTGGAGCTTCTGATTGCGGTTGCGGGTGGCTTCCTGATTGGTGAGGTCAACCCCTTCGGCCCGGATGGTTATCTGTAATCTGCGTAGCTGCATGTGGAGTTCCTTAAACGACGCCGCGTCAAATTTCTTCAGCACCAGCGGATTCAAGTAAACATAGCCTTCTATGATGTCCTTGGCCATCACGGCGAGACTCCGGCTCCTGCTCCCCCCCCCACCACCGCTTGCTGCCGCCTTGATGGCCATCGAGCCCTTACAACAGTTCTCTACGGACGCTGATCTTAGTCCTGGCCTTCAGCGCTTCCTGATAGGCCATCAGCGCCCGCTGCTGCTTCTGCATCAGAACAGCTTGGAAGGCACGGTCGGGGGCAGGAGTGGTCTGCATCGGCACGGCCGGCGTCGGCTGGGCGGCCATCATGGCCTTGACTTCGGACAGTTCATCCGAGGTCGGCGCCACGGACTCGCGGACCAACATACGCGCCTTTTCCCGCACCAGTTCCGCCCGTTGGGCAGATTCAAAGAGGTCGGGCGACAGGCGATTCTGGGCAAGCAGCCGCTTGTACAGCTCGGGGTCGAACTTGCCGTTGGTCTGAAACGCCTGGATCTTCAGGATCGCATCCCGCACCTCATTGGCGGTCACGATCACGCCCATTTCCCGGGCGGCCTGCATCCACAGATGGCTTTGGATAAGGTCCTCGACCACCATCTGCTTGAGCTGATCTTCCGGAATATCTTCTGAGACAAGACCTCGCTCCTTGTACATACGATAATTCTCGTTCGCGATCCGATGGGCCCGTTGGTACTCATCCCGCGTGACCCGATCCTCCCCCACGCTGATGATGGCATCATCCTTGTTTTGCTCAAACCCCCACCAGCCCATGGTGACCACGAAGACCACGGCAATCAGAACCATAATGGTCCGATAGAACCACGGGCGCTCGATCGCGCTTTCCCTCAAAACCTTCAACATGCCGTACGCTTCTCCACAGGCAAAATCTAGGCCTATTGTAAACAACGTCCATGCCTGGTTGCAACGATTTCCAACTAGTTGTCTTCTCATATGTTTTTTGCTACAATGGCGCCCTTGAAGCGGGAGCAGGACACTTGCCGGATAGAGGGGGCAGCCTCGCAGGCGAACAGGAACAAGCGGCTCTCCGGGTCTTTCCTAAGGCAACGATCCTGCACCGTTTCATCGCAAAAGCCCTGGATGTGCTGATTGTGTTGGGGGTCGGGGAATTCGCGCCGCCCTATGGATTCTGGATCGCGCTCTGGTATGTGTTGGTCGCAGACGGGTTTTCCGGGCGCAGCATCGGAAAACGTCTCATTGGGCTTCAGGTGTGGACACCCGAATTACACGCCCCGGCCGGATTTAAAGACTCGATCATCAGGAACATGCCTTTGGCCGTCGGCTACTTCGCCTTCCAGATTCCCTACGTGGGATGGCTGGGGACCGTGGCCGTCCTCGGCATCGAGGCCCTCCTTATGATCGGCAACGAGCGCGGTCTTCGGATCGGCGATGAATTGGCCCACACGCAGGTTGTCGACGAGACGATCTTCGACGTGGAATCCCAGTCGTAAAGGAGCACGGACGTGAGTATCACCGCAGATATCCTCGGGTGGTTCTCGAATGATTTGGCGATCGACCTCGGCACCGCCACCACCCTGGTGTACGTACGCGGCCGCGGCATCGTCCTCAACGAGCCATCGGTCGTCGCGATCGAGAGGAAGACCGAGAAGGTGCTGGCCGTCGGCACTGAGGCCAAAAAGATGCTGGGGCGGACCCCCGGTAACATCCTGGCCATCCGTCCCATGAAGGAGGGCGTGATCGCCGACTTCGAGATGGCCGAGCAGATGCTGCGCCACTTCATCCAGAAAGCTCACAATCGGAGCACCTTCGTGCGGCCGCGGATCATCATCGGCGTGCCGTCCCGAATCACGCAGGTAGAGCAGCGCGCGGTCCGCGATTCGGCGGAGCTGGCCGGCGCCCGCGAAGTCTATCTGATCGAAGAGCCCGTGGCCGCTGCCATCGGCGCCGGCCTCCCGATTACGGAGCCATCCGGCAACATGGTCGTGGATATCGGCGGCGGCACTACCGACATCGCGGTGCTCTCGCTGGGCGGCATCGTCTACAGTGAATCCGTGAAGGTGGCGGGGGACCGCATGGATGACGCCATCATGAACTATGTGAAAAAGAAATATAACCTCCTGATTGGGGACCATATGGCCGAGCGGATCAAGGTCGAGATCGGGTCCGCCTATCCCTTCGAGGAGAAGAAAACCATCATGGTCAAGGGGCGCGATCTGATCTCGGGCATTCCCCGAACCCTCGTGCTCGACGACTCCGAAATCCGGGAGGCCCTGCACGAGCCGATCAGCACCATCGTCAATGCCATCAAGGTGGCGCTCGAGAACACGCCGCCGGAGCTGGCCGGTGACATCATCGATTGCGGGATTGTGCTCACAGGCGGGGGTTCCATGCTCTGGGGCATGGACACGCGCCTGCGCGAGGAAACAGGCCTGCCCATCATTACCGTCGACGATCCGCTCACCTCGGTAGTGCTGGGCGTCGGCAAAATTCTCGACGAACTGGATCTCTTGCGTAAAGTGAGCGTCATGTCCCAATACAGCAGCACGCGGTAACGCGGCGAACCGGCCGGCTCCATGATTTCTCTGCAATCGATCGCGAGCGGCAAGCGCGCCGCTTTTCTGCTCCTCGCTCTTCTTGTGGCCGCGCTTCTGCTCCTTCCGGAATCCCGCCAGGAATCGCTCCTGAGGGTCGGCCGGCAGATAGCCGTCGTCGTCGCCGTGCCGTTGCGCGTCGTAGACGCGGCGAATCAAGAGCTGGACACGATCTGGACACGTTACCTTGCGCTGCAGCATGCACGTGAAGAAAGCCAAGGCTTCCGCCAGCAAATCGCGCGCCTGCAAGAAGAGAACGCTCGTCTGCGCGAGTCGGCCGCCGCCACCAGCCGGTTACGCGACCTGCTCGAGCTGAAGGAGCACCTCCCCTACCCGACGCTCGCCGCCCAAGTGATTGGCCGGGATCCCACCAACTGGTATCGCAGCGTCATCATCAACAAGGGCGCCAAAGAAGGCCTGACTGTCGACATGGGTGTCTTGTCGCCGGCGGGCGTGGTCGGGCGGATTGTGAAGGTCTATGACCACCTCTCGATTGTGCTGTTGATCATCGACCAAAACAACGCGGTCACGGGGTTGGTGCAACGTACGCGGGATGAGGGCATCGTGGAAGGGACGGAGCGGGGCCTGGCCCGCATCAAGTATCTCCCCCTTCTCTCCACCGTCAAGGTAGGCGATCAGGTCGTCACATCCGGATTAGCAGGGGGATTTCCGCGAGGCCTGCCGGTCGGTACCATCACCAAGATCGAGCGACGCGAGGCGGAGCTCTTCCTGTCCGCCGAGATCGCGCCGGACGGCGACTTTACCAAGATCGACGAGGTGCTGATCATCACATTGCCGCGGGAGACTGCTCAGCTTCCCGCCACGCCGTTCCCCCTGCAACCACCGGCGTCGGGCAAGCGCGATGCGGGAGACGCACGATGAAGCCCATCGTCTATACCGCCCTGGTCCTTCTCGTCGTTCCTTTTCAGATCGTGATGTCCGACCGGATCAGCATCGTCGGGATCCACCCGGACCTGGCGCTGATCGCCGTCTGTCTGATCGGTCTCTACCAAGGCGAGATGGAAGCGCTGCTGGCAGGTTTCGCGCTCGGCCTTACCCAGGACCTCTTCTCGGGCGGGGCCCACTGGGGCAACCTCTGTTTGAAACCGATCATCGGCTTGATTGCCGGACTGGCCAGCCGTAATCTGGTGAGTTTGACGTGGGTCTTCGCCCTGGGACTCCTGTTCACTCTCTCGGCATTCTCCGGAACGATCATGTATCTGCTGAAATCCCTCACCGGCAGCAGCGTGACCTTCTTTGAGGCGGCCCTCGGGATCATCCTGCCCCAAGCTTGCTATGACGCGCTCTTGGGCTTCGCGCTCCTCAAACTTTTCCACCTCCGGAGGCCGCAGCGCGCCTCGCTGACCGCGTTCACCTATGAGTAAGTTCACCACCCAGCACGAGGACTTCAAAAACCTCCAGCGCCGGTTGCTGTACCTGCGCATGGGCCTGCTGATCGGCCTGCTCCTGCTCTCTGCGCGTCTGTGGTACCTGCAGGTCGTCAGAGGCACCTACTACCGCGCCCTCTCGGAGCAAAACCGGGTCAGAACGGTGGAACTGAAACCGGCCCGTGGATTGATTTTTGATCGGCACGGCGAGCTCCTCGCCAATAACATCCCCAGCTTCAACCTCTACCTGACCGTAGAAGACATTCGGGACAAAGACAGCTTGGCCGCCGCGCTGGAGGACTTGGTCGGCCTCCCGCGCGCTGAAACGAAGAAACGCCTGGCCCAACAAGCCAAGTCCTACGTCCCGATTCTGCTGAAAGCCGGCCTCACGCTCCGTGAGGCCGCGCTTATCGAAGGGCACCGGCTCGATATGCCGGGTCTGCGGATTCAAGCAGAATCCCAACGGAACTATCTCCACGGTCCCCTGGCAAGTCACTTGCTGGGCTATGTGGGCGAGGTGTCGCCCGAGCAACTGGACGAACCGGCCTTTGAGAGCCTGTCCCAAGGCAGCATCGTGGGCAAGGCCGGCGTCGAAAAAACCTTCGATCACGTGATCCGCGGGACATCCGGGGAGAAGACCATCGAGGTGGATGCGAGAGGCAATGAGCAGAGAACGGTGGAGATCGTCGAACAGACGCCGGGCAATGATCTCTACCTCAGCATCGACCTGCCCCTCCAGCGCCTCGCGGAATCGCTGCTGGGCGTGGAATCCGGTGCGGTCGTCGCGTTGGACCCCACGAACGGCGACGTGCTGGCAATGGCGAGCACTCCCGCCTTCGATCCGAACATCCTGTCGCGCAGCCTCTCCCCCGCGGCGTGGGAACAGATCGCCTCGGATGCGCGTCACCCGCTGACCAATCGGGCCCTGCAGGGCCAGTACCCGCCCGGGTCAACTTTTAAAATCATCGTCGCATCCGCCGCTCTCGAATCGAACAAATGGTCCACCGACACCAAGGTCCGCTGCACGGGCGCCTTCCCGTTCGGCAACCATGTCTTCAGAGACTGGAAGAAAGGCGGACATGGCGTGATGGATATGCACCAGGCGATTGTCCAGTCGTGCGACGTGTACTTCTACACTGTCGGCCATCGACTGGGAATCGATACCATCGCGGACATGGCACGCCTCTTCGGGCTCGGCCAGCCCACCGGCATCGACTTGCCCTCCGAGCGTACCGGGATCGTTCCCTCCACCGAATGGAAGCAGCGCATTCGGCGGGAACAATGGTACCCCGGCGAAACCATCTCGGCGTCCATCGGGCAGGGCTATGTTTCGGTCACTCCCCTTCAGATGGCGGTCGCGACGGCGGCTGTCGCCAATGATGGGACTCTGTATAAGCCGCGCCTGGTCCGCGCCGTCCGCGAGCGCGCGACCAGCCGACTCCAAGAGATGCCGCCGCAGGACCGGAGGACCGTCCCGCTCAAAGACAAGACCTTTGCGCTGCTCCATGAGTCTCTGCACGGGGTCGTCACGTCCGGCACCGGCGGTCGCGCCCGCTCCAAGATAGTCGAGATCGCAGGCAAAACGGGCACGGCGCAGACGGTCGGGGCACGCCTTAGCCAAACCGGTACGAGTCACGAGGCTCTCCCCAAGCAGTTTCGCGACCACGCCTGGTTCGTGGCTTATGCACCGGTGGAGAACCCCAAGATCGCGGTGGCCATCATCGTGGAAAACATGGGGCACGGCGGCACGTTCGCCGCGCCGATCGCCAAAGCCTTGATCGAAGAATACTTGAAAACCTTGGAAACCGATGATCGACGCCAGAACCCCAGACAGCTTTGAGTGGCGGTTTGTCCTCGTCGCGATGGGCATCCTCGCCGTGGGAGTGCTCTCCATCTACAGCGTCTCCGCGGGATTGACTCCGTCGGGGCAGACTCCCCTCTATGCGAAGCAGATGGCCTGGATTCTGATCGGGACCCTGGCGTTTCTGACCGCCGCCGCCATCGACTACCACAAGCTGGCGCGGCACGCCTATGTCCTGTACGGAGCCATGCTGCTCCTCCTGGCGCTGGTGCTGGTCATGGGACGGTCCACTCGCGGCGCCCAACGCTGGTTCGCGTTGGGACCCTTCGCGTTTCAGCCTTCGGAAGTGGCCAAGCTCGTGCTCGTTCTCGTGCTGGCCAAATACTTCGCCGACGTGCAGCGGTCCGGATGGATCCAGCGGGTGATCGTACCCGGTCTGTTGACGTTGCCCGGTCTCATTTTAATCCTGAAACAGCCTGATCTCGGAACTGCCATGAGCTTCAGCTTCATCTTCGTTGCGATGGTCCTGGTCGGAGGGCTCCATACCAAATCGCTCGGCATGGGGATTCTCTTCACCTCTATGCTGTTCCCCTTTGCGTGGGAGCTCATCTGGACGTCCCTGCACGACTATCAGCGTGAGCGCATCATGAACTTCTGGGACCCCATGACGGACCCGGCCGGCAAAGGTTACCACGCCCTACAGGCCCGCATCGCCATCGGATCGGGCGGCCTTCTCGGCAAGGGGCTCGATGAGGCCACCCAAAGCCGGCTCAAATTTCTCCCCGAAGGTCATACGGACTTCGTCTTCGCGGTGTTCGCCGAGCAATGGGGGTTCATCGGCGTGCTCGTCTTGCTCGCGCTGTTCGCGATCTTGATCTTCCTGGCTGCGGAGATCGCCTTCAAGGCCAAGGACCCGCTGGGGCTGCTGCTGGCCGCAGGCCTTCTCTCAATGCTGGGTTTCTGCCTGATGGTCAACGTGGGCATGACAATGGGCATCTTTCCGATCGTCGGCATCCCGCTCCCGCTGATGAGTTACGGCGGGACTACCACCGTGACCTCGATGGCGGCCTTGGGCCTTTTGCTGAATGTGAAACGACGTCGTTTGACACTGTTTTATTGAGTTTGATTTTAACCTTTTGAAGGCAGGCGGGTCTAACCGATTGAGGTGGACGACATGACAGCCGACCACACCCGGTACACCAGTCTGCCAAGGAGTAGACATGGGGTTGGAGATCATCATCAATGTCGCGCGGGAGGAAACCCGCGTGGCGGTGCTCGACAGAAAAATCCTGACGGACCTCTACATCGATCGGGTCAAACAGCGGGACTACGTCGGCAACGTCTATAAGGGCAAGGTCGTCAAGGTCCTCCCGGGCCTCCAGGCCGCCTTCGTTGATATTGGCCAGGAGAAGGCCGCGTTCATGCACGTCTCCGAACTGGCCGGAGGGATCGGCGCGGAGGAGATACTCCTGGAGGAGGAGGACAAGGCCTCCGAGGTCCCGAAGCCCAAGCGCCACAGCGGGAAGCCTATTGAGGCCCTCCTGGACGAGGGTCAGGAGCTCATGGTCCAGGTCACCAAGGGGCCGATCGGCACCAAGGGCTCGCGGGTGACGTCCTACGTGTCGTTGCCCGGCCGCTACCTGGTCTTTCTGCCCCACGTGGACCACATCGGCATCTCGCGCCGGATCGGCAGCGCCGAGGAACGGTCTCGCCTGAAACAGCTCATGATGAAGCTGCGGAAGCCTGGCTCGGGCTATATCGTCCGGACCGTCAGCGAGGGCGTGACGGACGAGGAGCTCCGTTCGGACGTCGAATTTCTCCAGGCCACGTGGGAGGAGATTCTGGAGAAGAAGTCGCGCCTCAAAGCGCCGAGTTTGCTGCACAGCGACCTGGACCTGGTCTTCCGGACGGTCCGCGATCACTTCACCAAAGAGGTCCAACATCTCTGGGTGGACTCCAAGCCTGATTACGACGCGATCCGGGAATTCGTGGGTCGCTACCTCCCTGAGCTGCTGTCGCGCATCCACCTCTACACCAAAGACGAGCCGATCTTCGACCACTTCGACCTCGAATCAGAGATCGCCAAGGCCACCGCCCGCAAGGTGTGGCTCAAGTCCGGCGGGCACATCGTGATCGACCACACGGAGGCGATGACCGTCATCGACGTCAACACGGGCCGCTTCGTTGGCAAGCGGGACCTCGAAGAGACGATCACCAAGACCAACCTGGAGGCCGTCAAGGAAATCTCCTACCAGCTCAAGCTGCGGAGCATCGGCGGGATCATCATCATCGACTTCATCGACATGGAGCGCGAGCGCAACCGGGAAAAGGTCTTTCAGGCGTTCAACGACGCGCTCGCCAACGACAAGGCCCGCACACGCATCCTGAGAGTCTCGGAACTGGGCCTCGTGGAGATGTCGCGCGAGCGCGTACGGGAGGATCTCTACCGCGCGCTCTCGGAGCCCTGTCACTACTGCGAAGGGCGCGCCTACACCAAAGATCCGACCACCATCTGTTATGAGCTGTTCCGCGACATCCGGCGCTTGGAGCCCGCGCCCGACGAGCATACCATCGTCATCGGCGCCCACCCCAACGTCGCCTCGCTGCTGGCGGATGAGGAAGCCGCGTCCCTGGCCGACCTTGAACGCGAGCGGCAGGTCAAGGTCGTCGTCAAACCCGACCCGACCCTGCACATCGAGCAATACGACATCGTGATGATCTGAAAGGGTCGCTTGACGGAACGCCGTATCGTTGGCTATGGTGAAGATGTAGTCCTGCGCGGCGCCCTCGCATCCCGGTAGCAACCCAGGACCAGATTGGACGCATGAAACCGAGCGTGACAATAGCTCAGGCACAATTCACGATTGCCCTCGCCGATGAGCGCTATCCGGCGTGGCTGCGCGCGATTCCCGATCCTCCGGCTGTCCTGTACTGCGACGGCCAGATCGAGCTGCAAGACCGCCAGGCGGTTGCCATCGTGGGGACCCGCCAGGCGACCCCCTACGGACTCCGGATCACCGAGACTCTCGCTCGAGAGCTGAGCCAGCTGGGCTTCACGATCGTCAGCGGGCTCGCACGTGGCATTGACGCGGCCGCCCATCGGGCGGCTTTGGCTGCGGGCGGACGGACGATCGCCGTCTTGGGATGCGGCTTGGATATCGCCTACCCGCCCGAGCATGCCTCCCTGCAGGCGGAGATCATCGGGTCCGGCGCCGTGCTCACGGAGTTTGCTCCTGGCACGCCGCCGCGACCATCGCATTTCCCGCAACGCAATCGGATCATCAGCGGCCTGTCCCTCGGCGTGGTCGTGGTCGAGGCCGACGAGAATAGCGGCTCGCTGATCACGGCGCGCCTGGCCTTGGAGCAGGGTCGCGAAGTCTTTGCCGTGCCCGGCCCTATCGACGCGCCGTTGAGCCTCGGCCCACATGGCCTCATCAAGCAAGGCGCGAAACTGGTGGAGACGGTCGATGACATCATCGAGGAATTGTTGCCGCAGATCGAGAGGCCGAGAAGGGCCTCGAAATCTTCCGCAAAGGTGTTAGCTGTACCTGGATTGCCTGACTTTTCATCGGAAGAACAAACCGTGTTTGCATTGATGAGCCGTGAACCGCTGCATCTTGATGAACTGACGGAGCAAAGCCACTTGACGTCGGCCGTGGCGGCTGGCATCCTCCTGAGCCTCGAACTGAAAGGCGTGGTCCGCCAACTGCCAGGCCAGAGGTACTATCGGTTAAGATGATAAAGACGTTAAACGTTATTCGTTAAACGGAAGATATCAAAACCACGTTGAACGATTCACGATTAACGTATAACGGTTACACGAATAACGAGGTTTCATGAGCAAGTCGCTGATCATCGTCGAATCGCCGGCCAAGGCCCGGACCATCACGAAGTACCTCGGCCGCGGCTACACCGTCATGGCGTCCGTCGGCCATGTGAAAGATCTCCC
>DASYQR010000074.1:0-4249 GCA_036005325.1 Nitrospirales bacterium
GCTTTGGGCGCACAAACCGAAGCCAGGGCAGACCATCGAGCAGGTGTGGTTCTCGGGCGCCCACAGCGACGTCGGCGGCGGCTATCCCGAGTGTGGCCTCTCGGACATTACGTTGGATTGGATGGTCGGCAAAGCCCGGGGCGCCGGGCTGATTTTCGATGACGCGGCAATTAAGGCTCACCCGCTGCATCCTAATCCTCTGGCAGAGCTTCACAATTCGAAAACCGGACTGTATCGTGTGACGGCCGGCATCGATCGAGGCATAGGATTCTCAACAGAAAATCCAAAAGATCCCGCTCACGCGGCTAAACGCGATGATCCAACCCAGACTGTGCACGACAGCGTCAGAGTGCGTTGGGACAATGACCGGACGTATCGACCTGCTTCGGTCAGGGAGTACTTTAAGAGAATCGGAGATCGCCGAGGCGATGCAGAGTAACCCAGAAGATTAGCCCGGACTGGGTCCCCTCCCAGCCGGACTTTTTTGTTCCATTGACGCTCCAATGCTACCTCTTTACAATAACGTGTACTTTGGTGTGTCACATTGTTGAGTCGTCTTACCTCAGCCCAGGATTTTCTTTCAGCCAGGCGATAATATGCGGATGGGATGAAATGAAGAAGGCAAATAGGAAGGGACGTTGATCGCTCCCCCGGAATCTGGAAGAGGTAACGTGAGAATCGACCGAGCAGCGCTTCAAAAATGGATCGAGTCGCTGGCATGTCAGGCCGGAATCGATTCGAAGGAAGCGTCGGTGCTGGCCGAGGTACTCACCTGGTCCGATATGATCGGCCGGCCCGAGCAAGGAGTATGGCGCCTGCCTTCTTATCTCAAGCGATTTAAGCACGGATTGATCAACTCGCCGTGCCGGCCCCGCACTGTCGCGGAGCGCAAGGCGGTGGTGGTGATCGACGGTGACAACGGTCTTGGGCAGCTCCTCGGGCGGTTGGCCATGCGCCGGGCGATGGATCTCGCCGCGGATTACGGCGTGGGATTCGTAGGCGTGCGCCGGAGCAATCACTTCGGCCCCGCCGCCTACTATGTCAATCTGGCCGCGGAGCGGGGATACGTAGGTTTGGCGTTCACCAACGCAGTGCCTAAGGTCGCGCCTCCGGGCGGCTCCGCACGGGTTTTAGGCACAAACCCGCTCGCCCTCGGTGCCCCGGTGCGGTCCGGCCGCGCGATCCTAGTGGACCTTTCCACCAGCGTCTCCGCCGGGTCCAAAGTCCGGCGGGCGGCAGAGTCTGGAGATCGGATCCCCGCAGGCGTAGCACGGGACGCGCAAGGTCGAGACGTGAGCGACGCACGCGAAGCGATGACCGGTCTGCTAGAGCCCGTGGGCGGGCCGAAGGGTTTCGCTCTCGGGTTCATGGTAGAGATCCTCAGCGCCGTTCTCACCGGCGCGGCAATCTCGCACGAGGTAGCCTCGCTCTACGAAGATTTTTCCCGGCCTAACGGTGTGGGCCACGCGTTTATGGCGCTGGACATCGCAGCCCTGATGCCGCGCGAGGAATATTTGGATCGGATCGAGAAGCTGGCGAACTTCGCCCGATTCGCGGATGTTCCCTCAGGCTCGGAGGAACCCAGGATACCCGGCGAGCGCCGGTGGCGCACGTACGAGAAGCAGGCCACCGAAGGTGTCGAGCTGGACGAGCGAACATTTCTTGCGCTCCGTGCCGTGAGCCAAGAACTCGGAGTCAACGTGCCATGCTAGACGGCCCCGTTCCGGTGCCCGGATTCGAGGAATTCCGAGGGGAAGACGTTGAGCGGTCGATCCCAGCGCGGTTTGAATCACAGGTCGTGCGTTATCCTGAGCGGACCGCGGTCGAGATGGACCAGGAGATTTGGTCTTACCGCCGCTTGAATGAGGCCGCAAACCGCATTGCTCGCGCCGTCTTGGAGCGCCGCTATCCCAAAGAGGAACCCGTGGCGTTATTGTTCGCTCCTGGGATCTGCGCGGTCGCCAGCATCCTTGGGGTGCTGAAGGCTGGCCGGGCATGGATACCTTTGCTGCCCGCCGATCCGCCCGAGCGGCTTCGCACGCTGCTGGCTCAAGCGGGCAGCTCGATTGTTCTCACGGACGCCCGCCACAGGGATACCGCAAAGACGGTGGCGAGCAAAACGGCCGAAGTCCTGGAGATCGAGCGCGTCAGCGAGTCGGGCGCCGCAGATAATCTCGACCTACCTATTGCGCCGAATACAACCGCGAATGTCATCTTTACATCAGGCTCGACAGGGCAGCCTAAAGGAGTCGTGTACACTCACGCGACTGTCCTAAATAACATCATGGTGAACACAAACAGATTGTATCTCACCCACAAAGACCGCTTCTCCCAGGTGGCAACGTACGCGACATTGGCCGGCGTAAGCTCGACTTTTCGCCCGCTCCTGAACGGCGCGAGCCTCTTGCCCTTTGACACGGCGTCGCGCGGAGTTGCCGGCCTCGGAACCTGGATGATTCGCGAGGGAATCACCGTGTGCCAGCTCGTGCCCACGCTCTTTCGCGTGATGATCCAGTCGTTGAGCGATGGAGACATTTTTCCCGCTATGCGAATTGTCCACCTGGGTGGCGAGCCCGTGTACCGCCAGGACGTCCTGGACTTTCGAAAACACTTTCCCAAGAGCTGTGTGCTGTTGCACAATCTGGGCTCGACCGAGGCTCCGACTTTCCGGCAATTCTTTGTCGCCCACGATACGCCCGTCGAAGAGGACCGACTCCCAGTCGGGTACCCGGTTCCCGGCCGGGAAGTGCTGCTGATTGATGAAAACGGTGCACCGGTCGGCTTCGAACAGGCGGGAGAGATCGTCGTCAGGAGCCGCCACTTGGCGCAGGGATACTGGCGGCAACCGGAATTGACGCAAGCGGCCTTCCGTTCCGATCCGAGCGGGGACGGGATGCGCCGCTTCAATACCGGCGATCTGGGATTGATGCGTCCGGACGGTTGCTTGGTGCACCTTGGCCGAAAAGATGCCCAGGTGAAAGTCCACGGTTATCGCGTGGAGCTGCAGGAGATCGAGGCCAATCTTAGGTCTATCGGCGGTATCGATCAGGCGGCGGTGCTCGCTTACGCTGGGCCGGACGCCCAGCTGGTCGCCTACGTGGTACCATCCCCGGCGGAGCGGCCATCTGAAGAGATGATTCGCCAGCGGCTGGAAGAGAGGCTGCCGAGACACATGATGCCGGGCCGAGTCATCATTGTGCCGAAGCTGCCGCTCACTGCCTCGGGAAAAGTCGATTGGAAAGCTTTATCGACGGTCTTCCCGGAAACGGCCGCTGGAAGCGCGGCGCCGGCAGAAGAGACGGAGCGTGCGCTCTGCGAGATATGGAGCGAAGTGCTGGAGCGGCGGGTGGGAACGACGGACGATTTCCTCCAGCTTGGCGGGGACTCGGTTTCCGGCGCGAAGATCCTGATCCGCGTGGAACGTAAGTTCGGCGTGGCCGTGCCGATGGCGATCTTGTTCGATCGACCGACGGTGGCTGCGATGGCCCGATGGCTCGGTAGCGTCACGAATCAGTAGTGAGTTAGTTCTGTTACTCAGAACGAGTCGGGTTGAGTAAACTTTCCGTCGACACGGAAACTCAGGCAGCCCGCATCTGCGCGGTGTCAGAACCCGCCCACGACGCGGCGAGGACGCCAGTGGTGCGACTGGTGAGCGGATACGTAATCGGAGCGCGCGAACACCTTGACGAGCACCACGCCCGCCACGAACCCGCCGACATGCGCCCAGAAGGCGACGCCGCCACCCAACTCGCCGGCGAAGGAGACCAGACCGCTCACAAACTGGATGAAAAACCAGTAGCCGAGCATCACCCAGGCCGGCAGAGCCATGGAGGTGAGGAAGAAACCAAGGGGTACGAGAGTGAAGACCCGGACATTCGGATAGAGCACTAAGTAGGCACCCATGACGCCGCTGATCGCTCCCGACGCGCCGACCATCGGAATCGGCGAGCTGGGACTCGTCATGATCTGTCCCGCCGCCGCGGCGAGACCGCACAAGAGATAGAAGATTATGAAGCGGAGCCGTCCCATGGAATCTTCGATGTTGTTGCCGAAGATCCACAGAAACCACATGTTCCCTATCAAATGCATCCACGACCCATGCAGGAATATGTGGGTCAATAAATGCGAGACCTGACGACCGGGATCGGTGGTGCAGACCAGCCCTTCGCCCATCGGAAAGCGCGTCCCGGGCTCGAGTGAACCGGTCAGTTCGCCGGCAATGAGCCCGAGCTCGCAGACGGACTTGGCC
>DASYQR010000075.1:0-4201 GCA_036005325.1 Nitrospirales bacterium
TGGATGACCCGGCCTTCAGCACCAGCCCCTTTGCTTCCCTCGCCTCGCTGGATGTCGGCGTCAAATTGAGACCGTTGCTGGATAAGCGGGTCGAGGTGGAAGAGATCACGCTCCGCGACCCCGTCATTACGGTCATCAAGAGCGCGCAGGGCGTCCTGAACACCTCGACCTTGGCCAAGAAGGGTCCACCCAAGGAGGTCGTCCCTGCCAAGCCCGCCCCAACGCCGACGGGTGAAGGGCCGCTGCACATGCTCACTTTGCTGGCAGTGGATCGCATCGCGCTCACGGGGGGAACGCTGACCTACCGCGATCAGGCGGCGGCCAAGCCGTCCGAGCATGTCCTGCAGAATTTTGAGCTTCTGCTCACCGCCGTCGGTCTCGGACAGACCCCTCGCCTCCATGTGGCCGCCACCGTCCAGCCGCAGAACATCCCGATCAAAATCGTCGGCAAGGCCGGGCCGCTCAAAGAGACCCTGGACATCGAGACGATCGATCTGATTATTGGCCTTGGGAAAATCGTCCTGTCTGTCAAAGGAAGCAATATCGGCGGCGACCTCAAGCTGAATATGACCGCCCCAGCGGTTAATACGGCCGATCTGCCCATGGCGCTCCCGCTGAAAAAGCCCGTCGAGGCTAAGGACCTCAAGATTGACGCGGCGGTCAAGGGCCCGCAGGCACGCCTGCAGAGCCTGTCCGTCAACCTATTCGGAGGGCATCTGACGGCGCAGGGCCGGCTGACATCCGGTTCTCCCTCTCCGCCGTTCGACGGCAAGGTCGCTCTGCAGGGCATTCAGCTCGGACCGGCCCTGGAGGCGGTCGGGACCGACAAGGTCTCGATCAGCGGCACCGCCGCGCTGGATTTGGCTGTGCGCGGCGCCGGCTTCTCCATGCCGGATCTGATCAAAGCGCTGGAAGGGACCGGCCACACCGTCATCAAGGATGGAAAGATCGATGGCATCCATCTGTTGAAGGAAGCGTTTGCGCTGTTGAAGGCGGTCGGGGTCGCGCAGGACACCGGCAATGTCACGGTGTTCTCGACCATCGAAGGGAACATGGCCATCAAGCAAGGCGTCATCATGGTCGAGCGTCTGCTGATGGATAACCATGATTTTCAGGCCACTGCCACCGGCACGATTGGATTCGATAAGATGCTCAACCTGAAGGTCAACCTCAACCTCTCGGAAGCGCTCAGCGCCAAGATCGCCGGCTCGTCGCCCACTGCCAGGCTGGCGATGGCGGGAGGCCGGATCACGGTTCCGATGGTCATCACCGGCCCGGCGCAGTCGCCGGTCTATGGGCTCGATACCAAGGCGCTGGGAGTGATGGCGCAGGACAAGGCGAGGGAGCAAGCAAAGGAAAAGTTAGGCGGGCTGTTGAAGGAGAAGGGAGTACCTCCCGACAGCATCCAAAAGGGTGAGGATGCCTTGAAGAAATTATTCGGGCAATAGATCCCGACCGAGAAAGGAATTCCCATGCCAAATGTTCCAATCGATCTCGTGATCAAGTACGGGGTACAGGTGCTCGGCGCGCTCGTCGTCCTCGCTGCCGGCCTACTCCTGACACGCTGGGCGGGAAACATGACCCAGAAATGGCTCCAGCACCAGCAAATGGAACCCCCGATTCGAACGCTGCTGGTCCGGATCGTGAAGATCCTTTTGTTCGTGTTGACAGTGGTGGTGGCCCTGGACACGTTCGGCGTGAAGGTGACGCCGCTGATCGCAGGCATCGGGGTGGCCGGCGTGGGCGTTGGGCTCGCCCTCCAGGGCGTGCTCAGCAACGCCATGGCCGGCCTCACGATCATCTTCACGAAGCCCTATCGGGTCGGCGAGTACATCGAGATCGCTGGTACCTACGGGCAGGTAGAGACGATCGACATCTTCTCGACGAAGCTGATTCACGCGGACCAGTCGCGGGTCATGATCCCCAACCGCAAGATTGTCGGCGAGATCTTGCACAACTACGGCACGATACGCCAGCTCAACCTGTCCGTCGGCGTCGGATACGGCACCAACCTGACCGAGGCCCTCACGATCGTACGCGACGTCCTCGACAAGAACTCGCGTGTACTGAAAGACCCGGTGCCCTTCGTGGGTATTTCCCAGCTTGCGGATTCGGCCATCATGATCACGATCCATCCATGGACCAAGATACCCGACTACGGCCTTGCCCAGGCCGAGCTCTACCAGACGCTTGTGGAGTGCCTGCGCGCCCGCAACATCGGCATTCCGTTCCCGCAGCGCGAGGTGCGCCTGCTGAACGCGCCGCCGACAGCTCAGGCATAGCAGCCTCGGCTGTTCGATTAACGAGTGGATTCGTGCCAGCTATGTAAGAGCCATCGTCCGTCCCGTTTCTCGAGGACTCCCGTCTCCCGCAGTTTCAGGAGCATACGGGTCTCCCCATTCGGGCCCGGCAGAACCCGCGTGTAATCAAGTTCCATCGTGAACCAGGCGACCTCGCCGCGTGTCCATACCTTCAGATCCTTGACCGCAATCTCAAGCCCGCTCACCAACTGGAACTCGCTGCGGAGTATCTGCTCCAGTGGAGTCCACCCGACGAACTTCATGCCCATGATTCCGTAGGACACGATGTCGGAGTCTTTGAGAAAGAGTTGGGCCATCCCTTCGAGATCGCGCCGCTCATTGGCGAGCACCACCTGCCTCACCACCGCTTCCGGCGTCGAAGGCGGTACGCTCGGATCCGCCCGTACTGTTCCAACTGCCGCAAGCCCTGCAATGCCTGTCACCAGTACCGGCAAAGCCCATCGCCAACGTTTCATGATCGCCCTCCCCTCATTGTTGCGCCCTGAGCAACTGCAGCAGGGCTTCCATGTCGGCCGGCGGGGGCACGGTGTACTCGAGATGCTTGCCGGTCACGGGATGGGTAAAGCCGAGCGTCCGGGCATGCAGCATCGGCCGTTCGATTTGCGCCTCGCCGATCGTGCCTGCCCTGCGGCCGCCATAGGTGTCGTCTCCCAGCAACGGATGGCCGAGCGAGGCGAGATGCACCCGAATCTGATGCGTGCGCCCCGTCTGGGGACGCACTTCGATGAGCGTCGCTTCCTTTCCCGATTGTTTCGGCCCGAACCGCTCCACGACCTGAAACTCCGTCACGGCTTCCCGCGGCGCAGTCGTCCTCGACGAAATCTTTTTCCGGTTCTTGGTGTCACGACCGATGGCCAATTCCACGCGGCCGGTCCTGCCTTTCACCGATCCGCCCACCAGCGCCCAATAGACCCGGTTGATGGTATGGGCCTTGAACTGCTTCGACAGCCCCTGATGCGCCGCATCGGTCTTGGCGATCACCATCACCCCGCTTGTGCCCTTGTCCAGGCGATGGACCAGACCCGGACGTTCGCGCCCGCCGATGCTCGCGAAACTCTTCCCTTCGGCAACTGCTCCCGACTGCATGTGGTACAGCAAAGCGTTCACCAACGTCCCGCTCCAGTGGCCGGGCGCCGGATGCACCACGATGCCGGCCGGTTTGTTGAGAACCAAGAGTGACTCATCCTCAAAGAGGACATCCAAGGGAATCGGCTCGCCGCCGATCTCGAGCGGAGCCGGCTTCGGCACGTCCCACGCGATTGCATCGCCGGGCTTGATCTTCTGCGAGGGTTTGGGGCGTTTTCCGTTCACCGTCACGGCGCCTTTCTCGATCAGCCGTTGGATGGCGGCGCGGGAAAGGTCGGCGGTGTGGGTGCTGAGGAAGATATCGAGGCGTTTCGGGGTCTCGCCCGCGGACACTGTGACGAAGTGTTGCACCTAGGCGGGAGCCTCCGCCTTATGCAGAAAAAAATGGCCTATCAGGAAGCATACCCCGACGGTGATCGCCGCATCCGCCACATTGAAGGCTGGCCAATGATAGCCCAGGAGCGAGAAGTCCAGGAAGTCGATGACTTCGCCGAACCGGACGCGGTCGATCAGGTTTCCGACGGCGCCGCCGAAGATCGCGGCCACGCTCACCCGGCCAAGCCAATCGGCGGGCGAGAGCCGCGCGTAGATCGTGCCGAGCAGGGCAAGCGCCAACGCCGACGTGATCCCGAAGAACACCAGACGGAAGCCGGAGTGGCTCCCGGCAAGAATGCCGAATGCGGCGCCGGAATTCCGGATGTAGGTGATGCTGAAGAGGTCGGGGATGATGGAAATGGATTCGTGCAGCCGCATCGTCCGCGTCACCTGCCACTTGGTCAGCTGGTCGAGAATGA
>DASYQR010000076.1:0-10939 GCA_036005325.1 Nitrospirales bacterium
CTCTTCATGTTCTCGCTGGCCGGCATCCCGCCAACGGGTGGCTTCATCGCCAAGTTCTACGTCTTCATGGCGGCCGTGGGGGCACACATGCCGGCGCTCGCGGTGCTCGCCGTCATCTTCGCGGCCGTCTCGGCGTACTTCTACCTGCGTGTGGTGATGGTGATGTACATGCGGGACCCGGGCGAGACGGCCGGGACGCCGGGGTATGACGTGCGGGTCGTCGCCTCGCCCGCCACCATCGCGGTACTCCTCATCGCGGTCCTCGGTGTCCTGCTCCTCGGCCTGTTCCCCGACCCGCTCGTCAAGGCCGCCCAAAGCGCCATCCTGCCGCTCAAGTAGACACCTGCCGTATAATGAAGGCATGGCTTCTACGAAAGCCCTCCTAGCCTGTGCCTTCTCGGTTTTCCTCTTAGGCTCGTCCGTGTTCGCGCAGGAGGGAGGAGGGCCGGCGTTTCCGCCGGGCGAGCAGCCCGCGGAGTTCGATCGGATCATCCAGCAGATGAAGTTCGAGACACCCACCCGCATCGTGGGCCGGCTCCAGTCCTTCGACGGTTACGAGGACGCCATCTGGATCGTCTGGACCCACGTGCACGACGGCACGCGCTGGCGGGACCTTCGCAACGACAATGAGATGATGTTCAAGGTGCTTCCCCGCGATGCCGGCATGATGGACTTCTTCCGGAAACTGAAGCCCGGCGCCTCGCTCCACATGACCGTCCAGATGGACGCGGACGGCAATCGCCGCGTGCTTTCCCTCGATGAAGGGGCCTAAAAGACCCCCCTTGACCTCCAGACAGTCTAGTTTTTATCTTATAAAGAGGGGATCTTTATCCCGGAAAGGAGGTCACCATGACACAGAATGCTAGGTCAATCGGAGAATTCATCCGCTGGGCGATCGTCCTTGCCCTGATTGTGGGGGCGGTGCCTCTTTACGCCTTCGGAAAAGAGATGGAGGAGGTCATCGCATTGTCGCTCGTAACGCTCGCGGTGCTGATCCTGGGCATCGAGCGGGAAGAGCCCGAGGCCGAAGCCGAGAAGCAACAGCGGATGGCCGCTTAAGGCTATCGTTGGCGGAGGTCGAGAAAGCGCGCGATGCCGGAGCGCGTGACGAGACCGAGCACCTTCTCGCCATCCATCACCACCAGCCGGCGGCGGTCGTCCTGGAACATGCGCTCCATGGCGGTGGTGATCGGCTCGTCCGGGTGGACTTCCGCCTGCAAGCTATGGGGCACCATGACCTCTCCAACCGTCAGGGTGCCCCACCGGTCGCGGGGGATTGCCTTGAGCTCCTTCAGCGAGAGCATCCCCACCAGCCGCCCGCCACGAAGGACCGGAAATCCTCCGTAGCCGAAGCGCAGGAAGTAATTGTCCACGGCTTCGTCCAACGTCAGGGCCGATTCCAGGGCGACGATGTCCGTGGTCATGACGTCGCCCACCCGAAGCCCCAGCAGTGACTCCTGAAACGAGACCTGGCGATGAGTGCTGTGGGCGGCCGTATAGAGGAACGCGCCGATCAGGAGAAACCACATGCCACCGAGTGAGAGACCGGCGACCACGTCATAGATGCCGAAGAGCATCAGCAGCACCGCAAACCCTTGACCGGCTCGAGCCGCTTGCCGGGTGGCCTTGTGAAAGTTTCTGGACCAGGCCCAGAGTCCGGCGCGGAGCACGCGTCCCCCGTCCAACGGATACCCCGGCACGAGATTGAAGATCGCCAGCATCAGGTTGATGTTCCGAAGATGCTCCGAGACGGCGGTCAGCGTGGGGGGCGATCCGGGAAGAACGGCGAAAATCCAGAAGCCGAGACCGACCGCGACCGACACGATCGGGCCCGCGATGGCGATCAGGAACTCCGCCTTCGGCGACGGCGCCTCACGCCTGATCTGCGCCATGCCGCCGAAAATAAACAGCGTGATCTGGACGATTGGAACCCGGTACTGCATGGCGACGAGACAATGGCCGAGTTCGTGCACCACCACCGAGGCGAACAACAGGAGCGCCGCGACGACACCCAGGCCCCAGTATTGCCACGGCGGCTGGTTGGAGAGAACGGCAGGGAAGTAGTAACGGGCGAGCGACCACGTCACTAGGGCAAAGACCAGAAACCAGGAGACGTGCACTCTTAAGGGAATACCGAAGACGCGCCCGATCTGCCACGACTGACCGCCCACCCCTCCGCCTCCCTTGTTGAACCTATGTCTCTAGTCTACACTAGAATTCATGCCGACTGACACCACGAGAGTGGAAGGGGGGATAGGGGCCAAGCTCGATCGTTTCCCTGACGCGCCCGGCGTCTATCTCATGAAGAGTAAGGGCGGGGAGATCCTGTATATCGGAAAGGCCAACGTCCTGGCGGACCGGGTCCGCTCCTATTTTCAGAAGGGCGCGGACCTCACCCCCAAAAACCGCCTCCTGATCTCGCACGTGACGGACATTGAGACGATGGTCACGCGGTCGGAGCTGGAGGCCCTCATCCTCGAGAACAACCTCATTAAACGGCACCGACCGCGGTTCAACGTCATCTTACGAGACGACAAAAACTACCCCTATCTGCGCCTCCCGATCAAGGAAGCGTTCCCCCGATTCACGATCGTCCGTAAAGTGCAGAACGACGGGGCGCTCTACTACGGCCCGTATGTTCCCGCCGGCGCGCTGCGGGAGACCCTGCGCGTCATCAAGAAGGTGTTTCCCCTGGCCACGTGTACCATCGAGATCGACGGCAAGGCGGAGCGTCCCTGTATTGAGTACGAGATCAAGCGTTGCATGGCCCCTTGCGTCGGTTATCAAACGTCCAAGGAGTATCACGAGATCGTCAAGCAGGCGCGGATGTTCCTCGAAGGCCGGGACACTGAGCTCCTGGAGAGTTACCACGCCCAGATGGACGCAGCCGCCGAACGGGAGGACTTCGAGGAAGCCGCCCGCATTCGCGACCGCATCTTTAAAATCGAACAAACTCTCGAACGCCAGCGGGTGGCCCAGACCGAGATGATAGACCAGGACGTCGTCGGCCTGGCGCGGAATGGCGCGGCCGCGGACATCCAGTTGCTGTTCGTCCGGGGCGGCCTGTTGGTGGGGCGCAAGGACTTCCATTGGGGGAACGTTCAGGACACACCCGACGAGGAACTCATCGGATCGGTGATCGAGCAGTTTTACAACAAGGACGTTATGCCCCCCAAACAAGTCCTCTTGCCGATCGCCTTGGCAGAGGCCGATTTGATCAGCCAGTGGCTGTCGGAGAAAAAGAGGGAAAAGGTGCAAGTCCTGACACCGGAGCGCGGGAAGAAGCATCACCTCGTGCAGTTGGCGGAAGAAAACGCCGCCGCCGCCCTGAAAGACCATCTGCGCGATGAAGCCACGAACCGCGCCGCCGCCGAGGAATTACAGGAGCTGTTCCATTTGAAGAAAGCGCCGACCCGCATCGAGGGATTCGACATCTCGAACATTCAGGGGAACCAGGGCGTCGCCTCCATGGTGGTGTGGGAGGCCGGAGGGGCGAAGCGTTCGGAATACCGCAAGTTCCGTATCAAGACCGTGGAGGGCGCCGACGATTTCGCCAGCATGCGCGAGGTGGTCCTGCGCCATTACAGCGGAGTTAAGGAAGACCAGCGGCCGCTGCCCGATCTGATCCTCATTGACGGCGGAATCGCGCAGTTGGGCGCCGCGATGGACGCCCTGCGGGAGCTGGGCCTCTCGCGCATCGATATCGTCGCGCTGGCCAAGGCGAAGGGCGAGAAGGAGGAGCGGGTCTTTCTGCCAGGCCGGAAAAATCCGGTCATTCTGAAACCGTCTTCGCCCGCCACGCATTTGTTACAGCGGATTCGCGACGAGTCGCACCGGTTCGCGATCACGTACCACCGCAAGCTGCGGAGCCGAGCGCTGCTCTCGTCCAAACTGGATGACATCGCCGGCGTCGGGCCGGCCAAGCGACGCGACCTGCTGCGCTACTTCGGCTCGCTCGAGGCCCTGACGGCCGCGAGCGAAGCCGACCTCCAGCGCGTCGGCGGCGTCGGCCCGCACACCGCCAAGGAGATCCGCAAGGCGCTGGCCGCAGCGAATTGACACCCTTCGCAAGCCTGTGTCACAATCCGTGACACGTCATGTCGAACACATCCTTTCCAATTGAAGAGGTGAGGTCATGGGGGGCCACAGTCACTGGGCAACCACGAAGCGGCACAAAGCGTCCGTAGACGCCAAGCGCGGCAAAATCTTCACCAAGATCATCCGTGAGATCACCATAGCCGCCCGCCTCGGCGGCGGCGATCCGGACGGCAATCCCCGCCTCAGACTCGCAATCCTCAAAGCCAAAGATGCCAACATGCCTTCGGATAACCTCAAGAAGGCGATCCAGCGCGGCACCGGCGAGCTTCCCGGCATCCACTTCGAAGAGTTTCAGCTGGAAGGCTACGGGCCGGGCGGCTGCGCCCTGCTGATTGATCTCACCAGCGATAACCGTAACCGGACCGTGGCTGAGATCCGCAACATCTTCACCAAACAGAACTGCAGCATGGCCGAGGCCGGTTCGGTCTCCTGGCAATTCCATAAAAAAGGCCTGCTGGTGGTGGAAAAGGGCAAAGTGGACGAGGACAAGCTCATGACCCTGGCGCTGGACGCCGGCGCCGAGGACATCAAGGTGGACGAGAAGACCTACGAGGTCATCACCGGCACGCACGAGTTCGAAGCGGTGAAGAAGGCGCTAGCTGATGCCAAGATCGATACAGCTCTGGCCGAGATCACCTTCATCCCGGAGAATTACATCAAGCTGGACGAGAAGAACGCGGAGCAGGTGCTGAAGCTGATAGACACGCTGGAGGACCACGACGACGTGCAGAAGGTCCACGCCAACTTCGACATTCCGGAAGAGATCATGGAGAAGGTCGCAGCGGCGGGATGATTGCCTCACTCACCGGCCGCCTCGCGTCAAAGCATCCGGGAGGAGTTATCATCGACGTGCAGGGCGTCGGCTACGATGTCCTGATTCCGCTCAGTACCTACTACCAACTCCCTGATTTCAATCAGACCGTCACCCTCACCATCTACACTCACGTCCGTGAGGATGCCATTCAGTTGTTCGGCTTCAGCACGCAGCGCGAGAAGGACGCGTTCCTGATGCTGCTCGGCGTGTCGGGGATCGGGCCCAAGCTGGCCTTGAGCGTGGTGTCTTCGCTGAGCGTGGACGACCTCGCGGCGGCGGTCCGTAACGACGATCAGAAGACCTTGGCCTCCGTTCCGGGCATCGGCAAAAAGTCGGCCGGCCGCCTGGCACTCGAGCTCAAAGACAAGGTCGAAAAACTGGGCGTCGCCGTCGATCATCGCACGGCCAAGGCCGCCGAACCGTCCGGCAAGCTCATGGACGACGCCCTCTCGGCCTTGATCAACCTCGGCTACAAAGCCTCCGACGTGAAGGACGTGGTCAAACAGGTGCTCGCCTCCCGTAATGGCGAGACGCATCTTCAAGACCTCATCCGCGCGGCCCTGAAAGAACTGGCGAAATAGAGGACCATGCCTGAGCGCCCCGAACGGATCATCACGACGCAGCCGGCGGACGACGAGAAGAATATCGAGGCCACGCTGCGGCCGCAGACGCTCGACGAGTACGTCGGCCAGGCGCGGATGAAGGAGTCTCTACGGATCTGCATGGACGCGGCGAAGCAGCGCGGCGAGGCCCTCGACCACTGCATCTTCTATGGCCCGCCCGGCGTCGGCAAGACGACCATCGCCAACATCATCGCCAGGGAAATGGGCGTAACCATTCAATCCACCTCCGGCATCGTGCTGAACCATGCCGGCGACCTCGCCGCCATCCTGACGAATCTCCAGCAGGGCGATGTGCTGTTCATCGATGAGATCCACCGCCTGCCGGCCCCCGTCGAGGAGGCCCTCTATCCAGCCATGGAGGATTACCAGCTCGACCTCATCATCGGCCAGGGGCCGTCCTCGCGGACGATCAAACTCGACCTGCCCCATTTCACGCTGGTCGGGGCGACCACGCGGGCCGGCTCGCTCACCTCGCCCTTGCGAGATCGGTTCGGCCTGGTCCAGCGGCTGGACTTTTACACCCCCGAAGAGTTGGAGACCATCGTCAAACGCTCGGCCCGCATCCTGAAGATGGCGATCGACGAATCGGGCGCGGCCGAAGTGGCCCGCCGCTCCCGCGGTACTCCCCGTATCGCCAACCGGCTGCTGCGGCGCGTGCGGGACTTCGCCCAGGTCAAGTCCGACGGGCGTATCACCCGCGAGGTCGCCGACGCCGCCCTCGCCTGGATCGGCGTGGACAGCGCCGGGTTCGACGACATGGATCGCAAGCTGCTGCTGGCGCTCATCGAGAAATTCAGCGGGGGACCAGTGGGCATCGAGTCCCTGGCCATGGCTCTCGGCGAGGAGCGTGGCACCGTGGAGGATGTGTACGAACCTTACCTCGTCCAGGCTGGTTATCTGGAGCGGACTTCCCGGGGCCGAGTCGCCACTCGCCTCGCATTCCAGCACTTCGGAAGGCAAAAAGACCTCCTGGCCTAGGGTCACTCACCCCTTTGAAATTGTTTGCAAATTTAGCCGACGTTCGGCTACACTTACTATTCGCTTTTAGGCGGGAAACTTTGATGAAAGACCCTAAGCCGCTCCAGACCTATCGCAAAGAAATCGACAAGATCGATGACGAGATCATCCGTCTGCTGAACGAACGGGCCCGTCAGGTCATCGAGATCGGGAAGCTGAAGAAGGCGCAAGATTCCCAGGCCAATCTGCACACCCCGGCCCGTGAGGCAGAAATCCTCGACCGGATTTGCAAGAACAACCCTGGCCCCTTTCCCGGCGAAGCCCTGCGCGCCGTATACCGCGAGATCATGTCGGGCTCGCTGTCGCTGGAAGGGCCCTTGAAGGTGGCCTACTTGGGTCCCTCCGCCACGTTCACACACCTGGCCTGCATCCGGAAGTTCGGGTCGTCGGCCCAGTACGTCCCGATGACGTCCATCAAGGAAGTCTTCAACGAGGTCGAGCGAAGCCGGGCCGATTTCGGAGTGGTGCCGATCGAGAACTCCACCGAAGGGGTGGTCAACCATACCCTGGACATGTTCATCGATTCCAACCTCCAGATTTACGGCGAGGTGCTCCAGGAAGTCTCCCACACCTTGCTCTCGAAGGCGGATTCTTTGAGCGCCATCAAGAAAATTTACTCGCATCCCCATGCGATCGCCCAATGCCGCAACTGGCTGGAAACGAACCTGCCGGGCGTACAGGTATCGGAAGTCCACAGCACGGCCCGCGCTGCCGAGATCTGCGTCGACGATCCGACCTCGGCCGCCATCGCGTCCGAACTGGCGGGTCCGCTGTACGGCTTGAAGGCCTTGAAAACACGCATCGAGGATAACATCAACAACTACACCCGCTTTCTGGTCCTTTCACTCAAGCCGGCGGAGCGCACCGGCAAGGACAAGACGTCCATCATGATGTCGGTCAAAGACAAGGTCGGCGCCCTGTATGATCTGCTCCGGCCCTTCGCCTCAACCGGCGTGAATCTGACGAAGATCGAGTCGCGGCCGTCGCGACGCAAAGCCTGGGAATACATCTTTTTCATCGACGTCGAAGGACACGTGGGCGAAGAGCGCGTCAAGAAGGCCTTGGAGGAAGTCAAAGCCCGGTGCCTGTTCTTCAAGATCCTCGGCTCGTATCCCGCGCACGGCTAAGAGACACGTATGGCCATCCGAATCAGCCCCGACATAGCCGGCATCACGCCTTATTCGCCGGGCAAGCCGATTGAGGAACTGGAGCGCGAGCTCGGCATCACCGGCTCGATCAAGCTGGCCTCGAACGAGAACCCGCGCGGGCCGTCGCCCAAGGCGCTGGCCGTCCTGAGCGAAGCGACGAAGACCCTGCACCGGTATCCGGACGGCGGGGGGCATTATCTGCGACAGGCGCTCGCTGAGCGGTGGAAGGTCGCGCCGGACCAGATCATCCTCGGCAACGGCTCGGACGAGATCATCACCCTGCTGACCAAAGCCTTTCTCAACTCAGGAGATGAAGCTGTCATGGCGGAGCCCAGTTTCATCGTCTACAAAATCGACGTCATGGCCGAGCACGCGAAACCGGTGACGGTGCCACTCAAAGAATTCCGCCACGACCTGCCTGCGATGGTAAAGGCCGTCACGGCCAGAACTCGGCTGGTGTTCATCTGTAACCCGAACAACCCAACCGGCACGTACGTCACAGCCGCCGAGGTCGCGGCGTTTCTGCGGGCGATCCCGGCGGACGTGATCGTGGTCTTCGACGAAGCCTACTACGAATACGTGACGGCGGCCGACTACCCCGATACGCTGGCGATCCTCAAGGGGGGTCGCAACGTCGTGCTGTTGCGGACCTTCTCGAAGATCTATGGGCTGGCCGGGCTGCGGATCGGCTACGGACTGACGACGCCGGAGATCGTCCAGCACCTGAACCGCATCCGGCCGCCCTTCAACACCAACAGCCTCGCACAGAAGGCCGCGCTGGCCGCCCTTTCAGATGAGGAGCATGTCCGCGAGAGCCGCCGGCTCAACACCGAGGGCATGGGCTTCCTCACGGAGCGTCTTAACGCTCTCGGACTTACCGCCGTGCCCAGCCAGGCCAACTTCCTGTATTTCGACGCGAAGCGAGACGGCAAGACCGTGTTCGAGGCTCTGCTCCGCCGGGGCGTTATCGTCCGCCACCTGGGCGGCGCCTTCCTGCGGGTGACGGTGGGGTTGCCTCAGGAAAATGAGCGTTTCATCACAGCACTCCAAGCAGTGCTGACTTCGTAAGATTTGCGAAAAAGGAGCGCCTTTTCATGATCATCGTGCTGAAACCCGACGTCACGGACAAAGAAATCGAGCACGTGATGGACCGCATCAAGGAGCTGGGCCTCAGCCCGCACCTCTCCAAAGGGCAGGAGCGGAGCATTATCGGCGTCATCGGCGACGATCGCATGATTGCCAACCAGCCCCTCCGGGCCATCCCCGGGGTCGAGGACGTGGTGCCGATCCTGGCGCCCTGGAAGCTCGCTGGGCGCGAATTCAAGAAAGACGACACGATCATCGACGTGAACGGCGTCAAGGTCGGCAGCAAGAAGCTGGCGATCATGGCCGGCCCCTGCGCCGTGGAGAAAAAAGAACTGACGGTCAGCATCGCTCAGGAAGTGAAGGCGGCCGGGGCCAGCATCCTGCGCGGAGGCGCGTACAAGCCGCGGTCTTCCCCCTATGCGTTCCAGGGGCTCGGCAACGAGGGACTGGACTTTCTGGCCGAGGCCAAGCGGCAGACCGGCCTGCCTGTCGTCAGCGAAATCCTAGACCCGCGCGACATCGAGTTCTTCCTCGAGAAGACGGACATCATCCAGATCGGCGCCCGCAACATGCAGAACTTCGAGCTCCTGAAGGAAGTCGGCGCGTATGACAAGCCGGTGCTGCTCAAGCGCGGCCTCTCGGCAACGATCAAGGAATGGCTGCTGTCCGCGGAGTACATCATGTCAAGAGGCAACAAGAACGTGATGCTCTGCGAGCGTGGCATCCGGACGTTCGAGTCCCAATACCGCAACACGCTGGATCTGTCGGCCGTCCCGTCGCTCAAAGAGCTGTCACACCTCCCGATCATCGTGGATCCGAGCCACGCCACGGGGAAGTGGGCCCTGGTGGCGCCGATGGCCAAGGCCGCGATCGCCGCAGGCGCGGACGGGCTGCTGATCGAAGTGCACTCCAACCCCGAATGCGCGCTGTGCGACGGGGAAGAATCCCTCAAGCCCGCCAAGTTCAAAGAGCTGATGAAGGACTTAAAGCTTATCGCGGAGGCGGTCGGCCGCACCCTGTAATGTCATTGCTGTTCAAGCAGATGACCATCGTCGGCGTGGGCCTCATCGGAGGCTCGCTCGGAATGGTCTGCAAGCAGCAGGGTCTCGTCGGCACCGTCGTCGGCGCCGGTCGGCGGGTCGAAAATCTCAAGAAGGCCGTCGAGTTGAAGGCCATCGACCGTTACAGCACGGACCTCGCGGAGGCGGCATCCGGCTCCGACCTGCTCGTGCTGGCCACGCCGGTGGATACCTTTGAATCGGCACTGAAAGCCTGCGCGCCGAAACTGGCGCCCAACGCCGTGGTCACCGATGTCGGCAGCGTCAAAGGCCCGCTGGTCTCGCGCATGGAAGCGCTCGTGCCGGCCGGCGTGCGGGTCGTCGGAGCGCACCCCATCGCCGGCAGGGAAAAGACCGGCGTGGACGCGGCCAGTCTCGAGTTGTTCCGCAGTGCCCTGTGCATCCTGACCCCAACCGCGAAAACAGACCCCGACGCGTTGACAAAGGTTCGCCGACTCTGGGGCTTCACCGGCGCGCGGGTTTGCGACATGGACCCCCTCCTGCATGATCGGGTGTTGGGCGCCATCAGCCACCTGCCGCACCTGGCCGCATTCGCGCTCGTGAATGCCGTCGCGTCCATTCAGGAAACCCAGACGCCGGGCCTCGACCTCCAGATTTACTCCGGCGGGGGGTACAAAGACACCACCCGCATCGCGGCCTCGTCGCCCGAGATGTGGCGGGACATCTGTCTGTGGAACCGGGACAACCTCGTGAGCCAGCTCGAACTCTACGAAGCGCGCCTCAAACGCCTGAAGGCGCTCATCAAGGCCAGGGATGGTGAAGGCCTCGTGCGCGAGTTCGCGCAGGCGAAACAAGCGCGCGAGAGGATCACGTAATGGCTCTGCGCGGCACCCTCACCGTCCCCGGGGACAAGTCCATCACGCACCGCGCGATCATCCTCAGCGCCCTCGCGGACGGCGAGGCGGCGATCACCAACTACTGTCCAGGCGAAGACTGCCTGCGTACCGCGCAGGCGTTCCAAGCGATGGGCGTCCCGATCGAGATCGCGCCCGACCGCATGCGCGTCACGGGCAAAGGCCTCCGGGGGTTGCGGGAACCCGAATCGATCGTGGACTGCGGAAATTCCGGCACGGG
>DASYQR010000077.1:0-17959 GCA_036005325.1 Nitrospirales bacterium
TTCGGGACTGACGGCATCAGGGGCGTCGCGAACGTCGAGCCCATGACCAGCGAGACCGCCCTCAAACTTGGGCGGGCAGCGGCCCACGTGTTTAAAACTCGCCCGGGCCGTCATCGCATTGTCATCGGCAAGGATACGCGGCTCTCGGGATATATGATCGAATCGGCGCTGACGTCGGGTATTTGCTCAATGGGCATTGACGTGCTGTTGGTCGGGCCCATGCCGACGCCGGCCATTGCCTTTTTGGCCAGGAGCCTCCGAGCCGATGCCGGGGTGATGATCTCGGCTTCCCACAATCCCTATGAGGACAACGGCATCAAGTTTTTCTCGCGTGAAGGGCTCAAGCTGCCCGATGATGTCGAAGCCCAGATCGAGGAATTGGTTGTCTCGGGGAGCATCGATTCTCTTCGCCCGACGGCATCTGAGATCGGCAAGGCTTTCCGTATCGATGATGCGGAGGGGCGATACATTGAGTTCGTGAAGCGATCCCTGCCGAAAGGGTTCGACCTGGAGGGACTCAAGGTGGTGGTTGATTGTGCGCATGGCGCGGCCTACAAAGTTGCGCCCAACATCTATCGAGAGCTCGGCGCGGATGTGACGGTTCTGGGCGATAAGCCTGACGGCACGAACATCAACCTGAATTGTGGCGCGGTCTCCCCGCACGTCCTTCAAGAAACCGTCAAGACGGATGGGTTTGCACTCGGTATCGCGCATGATGGCGATGCGGATCGCGCTGTCTTTATCGCCGAAGACGGTCGTGTTGTGGACGGCGATCAGATTCTGGGGATCTTGGCCCTCGATCTGAAAGAACAGAACCGGTTGGCGCGAAAGACTGTGGTCACCACCGTGATGAGCAACCTGGGTCTGGAACAATCATTGATGCGGGCAGGCCTCAAGCTGGTCAGGACGGCGGTGGGCGACCGCTATATTCTGGAGCGTATGTTAGCCGAGGACTATAACTTCGGTGGGGAGCAATCCGGGCACATCATTTTCCTCGACCACAACACGACGGGAGACGGAGTGATCTCCGCGCTGCAAGTGATGGCGCTGATACGGCGCTCCGGGAAATCGTTGTCCCAGTTGGCCGAGCGAATTCCTCTCTGCCCGCAATTGCTGGTCAATGTCCGCGTTCGCGAGCGGAAGGACCTGGCGCACATCGCTCCCTTTCAACAGGCCTTGCGCTCGCACGAGGCGTCGCTGAACGGCACCGGTCGCATCCTGGTCAGGTATTCAGGGACTGAGCCACTCGTCCGCATCATGGTCGAAGCGGGAGACTCGGAGATGGTTCAGAAAATCGCCCATCACCTCGCCGACGTGCTCCGGGCTGAAGTCGGCGAAGCCTGATCCCCGCCTACGGCTCCCTCTCCTTCCACACAATCGGTCCGGCCTCTGCCCCTGCTGGCCATGAGTCTTTTAGTCGGGGTCCTCGTCGGATCGGCTTTCGCCTACTTTCCGTTTTCCATCCTTTGCGTGATGCTCCTCGTCCTCGGTGGGGTCCTGTACGTTTCTTCCACTGGACAATGCCCTCCCGGCTTCGGATGCGTGGTGTTTGGGGTCTTTCTTTTCGGCGTGATGGGCGCCGCGCTGGCGCACGCCCGCTCGGAGTCTTCTTCGTTGATTCGATCGGTCGGGCAGGAGATGGTCGACCTGGTCGGGGTGATTGTCGAGCCAGTCCGTTTCGGGCCGGATCGCGCTGTGGCGGTTGTCGCGGTCCAACGTCTGATGATGCCGGACCGCACGCTCCCTCTTGAAGGTCGGGTCAGGCTGACGATTCGAGGCGCCGTTCCTCCCTTGACCGTCGGCGATCTGGTTGAATTCGAAACGAGACTCCGGCCGCCTCAAGGTTTGTTGAACCCCGGAGGCTATGATTACGAGGCGCACCTGCGACGGCTGGGGATCCACGCCCTCGGGAGTATTACCCTTCGTGACGATGGCTCCGGCCTGCGGCTACTGGCTCGCGGTGTGTTTCCGCTGAGTGCGAAGGTGGATCGATGGCGCGGCCAAATTCGTGACGCGGCTCTCCGGACGCTGCCTGTCTCGCTCGCGGGGATTTACCTTGCGCTTGTGACGGGAGAAACCGGCTATCTGCAGGCGGATGTCCGGGAGGCCTTTATGGCCTCCGGGACCACGCACATTCTGTCGATTTCCGGCTCGCATCTCGGCCTGATCGGGATCGTGGTTTTTGGGGCCGTGCGCCAAGCCGTCTTAGCCCTTCCTTCACGGTGGCTGCTTCGCGCCAGCCGGCGCATCACCGCCACACGCGTGGCGGCTGTGGCGACGATCCTTCCGGTCACGCTCTATGCCCTGCTCGGCGGCGCGGAAGTGGCGACCATTCGGTCTCTCGTCATGATTCTCATCGTCCTCGCCGCAACCTTTCTGGGCCGCGCGCACAGCATCGGCATCGGTCTCGCGTTGGCCTTCCTGGCGATTGTGGGGTTGGATCCGCTGGCGCCCTACGACATCTCGTTCCAGCTCTCATTTTTGTCGGTACTGGTCATCCTCCTAGTGATGCGGGCGCGTCATCTTCCCGATGAGGAGAGCGTCGGTGTTTGGGCTGGGGCGTCTGGAATGGGCGACCGGGTAAAACGGTGGACTGAGGACGTCCTGCTCGTGAGCGTTTGTGTGACAGTGGCCTGCGCTCCGCTCGTGGCGACCTATTTCAATCAAGTGGCGTGGGTCGGAGGATTTTCGAACCTTCTGGTCGTTCCTTTCGTCGGATTCCTCGTGCTTCCAGCGGGATTGGTGGCGTGTCTGGTCACTCTTCTGAGCGGGTCGGAGGAGGTGGCGGGAGGGGCAGTGATCCAGGCTCTTCTGGAGGCGCTCGTCTGGGTCGTGCAGCTGTTCGCGTCTGTGCCTGGCGCGGAAGTCCGTGTCGCCTCGCCGCCGGTCTGGCAGATGACGGTGTTCTTCCTGTGTCTGGGTGCGGCATTCATCTGGTGGCGAGGTTGGGTCGGCCGGATCGCCGCCGTGTTGGCGGCCGGGGTGTTGCTCATCTGGGTGTGGTCCCCGCGGGATCTCCCCGCATCGGGGGCGGTCCGGGTCACGTTTCTTGATGTGGGGCAGGGCGATGCCGCACTGATCGAAACGCCGGACGGTCGCACGATGCTGATCGATGGAGGCTCGGTATCCGACCGGTATGACATGGGGCAAGTAGTGGTCGCCCCGTTGCTGTGGGACCGGGGGATTCGGCGGCTTGACGTCGTGGTGGCGACCCATCCTCAGCTGGATCATGTCGGGGGTCTGACGTTTGTCCTAAGGAAATTTCAAGTCGGGGAGCTTTGGACGAATGGGATAAATCGCGATGCGGCTTTTCTCCATCGGCTCGAAGAAGTCATTCGCGCGCGGGGGGTGCCGGTCAGAGTCGCGTCCAATCTCGATGGGGAGGTGTCGGTTGGAAGCTGTCGGGTGCGTGTGTTGAATCCACGCCCGCCATTGGTGGAGGGGCCTGGAGCGGCTGTGGGAAAGAGCCTGAACAACCAATCCGTGGTCCTTCGACTTGGGTGCGGCGCCGCCTCATTTCTTTTTACCGGGGATGTGGAGCGGGAAGCGGAGAATGAGTTGATACAAGCAGACGGAAAGCTGGATGCCATCGTCCTGAAAGTTCCCCATCATGGGGCAAAAGGGTCCGTGTACGAGCCTTTTCTTGAAGCGGTCAGCCCGCAGTTGGCGGTGGTCTCCGTGGGGCGGGTGAATTCTTACGGGCATCCTTCACCGGTCATGGTGGAGACGTATGACCGGCTGGGGATTCCGTTCTTACGGACGGATCATCATGGGGCGGTGACGGTTGCGGACTCGCCATCGGGACTTCGGGTAAGCTGTGAGTCGGGGCATCGGCTGCAAAGGGTCAAGTGGGGAAGCGGGGCAGGGGACAACGGTGAAGTACAGAACTTCACACGACTTTTTGCGGGGAGCGGAGCTTGTGCGATCCCGGGATAACATTCTCTGTACAAAAGTGGTCATTATGCGACAACTCCTTATTATTATTTGTATTTTCTTGACACGTCTCGTCATGAATGATACCCTCCCCGCCCAAATGGATACCTAACCCAGGGCAGGCTTTTTGCACTACGAAGAGTATTGGGGTCTTAAAGAGGCTCCTTTCGACAACGTTCCTGATCCGCGCTTCTATTTTCCTTCTTCCAAACACGAGGAAGGCCTTCACCGGCTTATGTATGGAGTGGAAGCGCGAAAAGGCGCGCTCATGCTGACAGGGGAGATCGGTTGCGGCAAGACCCTGTTGAGCCGCACCCTGATCCAGCAGCTTTCCCATGAGCGGTATGATTTGGCGCTGGTGGCGAATCCCAGTTTCGAGGTGATCGATTTCATCAAAGAAATCCTCTATCAGCTCGGAATCAATGGAGAGGGGACGAAGCTCGATATGGTTCATGCTCTCAACGAACGGCTCCTGGAAAATCTCAAAAAGGAGAGGGATACGGTTCTGGTCGTGGATGAAGCGCAGGCCATTCATGACGCCCAGATTTTTGAGGAGTTGCGGCTTCTCCTGAATTTTCAGCTCAACGACCGGTTTCTGCTCACTTTGATCTTGCTGGGACAGCCGGAACTCAGGAGCAAAGTGGAAGCGCTCAAACAGTTGGCCCAACGGGTCGTGATCCGGTATCACCTCATGCCGTTCAGCGTTGACGAGACGGGCGAGTATATCGACTTCCGGATGCGGGTGGCGGGAGCCGGGCGGGTGGTGTTTTTGCCCGAGGCCGTCCATGCCGTCTATGATGCAAGCGGGGGCGTCCCTCGGAAAGTGAATACCATCGCCGATCTGGCGCTTCTGATCGGGTTCATGGAACGGTGCAAGCAGGTGGGACCTGAAATCGTGAAAAAAGCGTTTGTGGAGACCCAGTAATTCGTCATGGCGCGTCTGAACGAACTCGTGCGGAGTCAAGGCGTTCCTCAAGGGAAGGGGAGCAGTCCGCCGCCCCAAGGGGATCAGTCGAGCGCCGTCTCCTTCAAGAAGATGGGGGAGAACGTCACGCAGGTGTCTGCGGAGCAGCAGGCCCAGGTGGCACTCGAGGCCGATCAGTGGCTGGTCCGTGCCGAAACGGAATTGACCGCGATCGTGATCGCCGTTCGTCGGCCCCAAGCATTTTTACTCACGGGGGTTACGCAGATAGTGAACGGCTTTGTCGATTCCCTCGCGCAGTGCGATCGTCTTCTTATCAAAGCCATTTCCGGCGGACGTGGCGGTTTGGTGATCTCGAACTTGATCAATACCGCCATCATCGCGATCAAAGTCGGGATGGGGCTGCGATACTCCCGAGAAGATCTCGCACGTTTGGGGCTTGCGGCGATCCTGCATGATGTTGGAATGTGCCTGATCCCAGAAGACATTTTGAACAAACAGGGTCCGCTGAGCTCTGAAGATTGGAACAGCGTTGAACGACATCCGGATCTGGGTGCGCAGGCGATTCGGCGGCTTGGTCCCGAGGCTGAATGGATTGCGGAGCTGGTTCTGCAAGAGCACGAGCGACTTGAAGGACAAGGGTACCCGCGTCGACTCAAGGGCGAAGAGATTCACGAGTATGCCCAGATCATCGGCCTGGCCGATACGTTTGAAGCTCTGCTGCATGTCCGCCCGTATCGAAAGCGGTTTCTTCCGCACGAGGCCATCCGCGAACTGGTCACAAAAGAGAAGGGAGCCTTTTCCACCCGGATACTCAAAAGCCTGATTCAACAGTTTTCGGTATTTCCGCTAGGGACTCATGTGCGACTGAATTCAGGAGAGACCGCCGAGGTCGTGGAACTGAATCAGAAATATCCGCTCCGCCCGATCGTCAAAGTGTACATGGATTCAGGCCAAGTCGCACTCAGCCAGCCGCGCACGCTGGATCTCAGCAAAACGTCGTTAGTGCACATCACTGAAGTCGTCCAGGACGATCAGCAAACATGATGAGAAAGCGCATGTTCAACAACGCTTCGATATGCCGCCTTTCCTCGGCTGCTCGCGTGATCGGATTGATCTGTGTCCTGGCGGCATCGCTGAGCCTGTCGTCGGGATGTACGTCGGTTCCCTATGCGCCGGCCGAAGATTCTCCCTATGCCCGTGCGATCAAGCCTGAGGATCTTTATGTGGAAGAGTCCGAGCAAGGCCCTCCGAAGATTGAGCCGGGGGACAGCTTGGAGGTGGTTGTGAGGCGAGGCGCAGGCGAGGAACGTTCACTCGTCACGGTCCGGGACAATGGGCGGGTGTATGTGGGGTCGCTTGATGTGGAAGTCAAGAATCTGACGGTTTTGGAGGCCGAGGCTCGTATCACCGAACAAGCAGCGACGATCATCCGTAATCCACGCGTCGAGGTGTCGATCAAACAGAAGAAAGTCGAAAAGCGTAAGATGCGGGTCTTTTTGCTCGGAGGAGGCGTCGGTGCCGGAGCGAGCGGTGCCTTTTTTGCAACCACGCAGGCGAGGTATGCCGAGCTCGACCGGAAGACGACTGTAGGGCAGTTGGTCGCGCAGTTGGGTTACAGCGAGTATGCCGTGCTGGACGAGATTCGGGTGATACGGGGCGATTCCAGGAAACCGGAAGTCGTGCCGGTGGACGTCAAGCGGCTCTATCAATACGGCGATCGCAGCCGCGACGTCGTGCTGAAAGACAACGATATCGTGTTTGTCCCGCGCGAGCGGATCGGAGACTGGAATTCCTTCCTGCTCAAGATCAATCCGACACTGACGCTGCTGCTCGGTACGACGACCCTGAGTCCCGAAGCGCTCACGAAATTTCTGCAGAACAACAACATCCAGCCTGTTCAAACCCCGACCATCACGGTGCCTGTCAGGTAGGTTACACGTATGGCCCACCAGTACGAATTGAACTTACGCGACTACTGGATGGTCGTGCGTAAGCGCAAGTGGATTATCCTCTCCACGGTCGTTCTGGTTGCCATCAGCACCTTGGCGGTGACCGAGTTTACGGTGTCTGAGAAGGTGTATGAAGCCTCCGCACGGGTCAAATTTGACCGCTCCACGACGCTCCCCGGGCTGATGGCGGATCTGATTGCCGTTTCCGAGGGCAACAGTATCTCCACCCAAACGGAAGTGATCCGGGGGGTTCCGGTGCTCCTGCGGGTGGCCAGGGACCTCGGCCGGGTTGGGCCGGAGGTGGATTATAAAGAAGCCCGCCGTTCGCCGGAGGTTCTTGCCAAAGTCTACGCGCTGAAGGAGCGCGTGGCCGTGGCCCAAGAAGGCACTACGAACATTCTCAAAATCACAGCCACCGATGAGGATGCGGAATCTGCCGCGCGGTTGGCCAATGCGGTCGCGGAGGCGTATCGGAACGAGAATATCAACAGTCGCAACCGGCAGGTGGACGACGCGAAGTTGTTCGTGGAAGAGCAGCTGAAGGCCGTCGAAGAAAAGTACAGACAATCAGAACAGGCGCTGCTCCGATTTAAGGAGCGGGAGGGCAACGTTTTCCTCACCGAAGAGGCACGTGAAGCCCTGATGACGTACAGCCGTCTGGAAGCCGAAAGAGAAAAGCTGGCCCAGATCAGACGTGAGGCGGCGAATCAGCTCAAGCTTTTGAGAACGAATGAAACATTGCCGGAACCCGGACCGGTGCGCGTCTTTTCCGACGATGTCCAGGCGCTGATCGCGAAACTAAACCAGAGGCTGGTGGACCTCACCACGGAACGCGCCGCTCTCTTGATCAACTATACCCCCAAGCATCCACAAGTACTCGAGCTCGATGGTCGCATCCAGAGTGTCAAGCAGGAAATGGTCAAGGAACTGGACGCCAAGCTGCAGACGTTCAGTGAGCGGGAGAACGCGATTCAGGAGTCCATCGGTCGTTACAAGGAGCGGTATATTAATCTCCCGAAGGCCGCTTTGGAGTTGGCCAGTCTGGAACGCGACGTGAAGGTCGGCGGAGATCTGTACGCCGCCCTCAAACAGAAGCATCAGGAGTTTTTGGTCCGGGGGGCCGAGCGCATCGAGGAAGTCTCGATTATCGAGCCGGCCTTGCCGCCGGGCGCGCCCAAGAACGCTCCCAAGGGCGAGGTCAATTTTGCGTTGGGCGCGCTCATCGGGATGCTCCTCGGGGTCGTGCTTGCTTTCGTGAGGGAATCGTTCGACACCTCCATCGGCACGATCGAGGATGTTGAAGAATTCCTGAAGGTCCCGGTCTTGGGGGTCATTCCGCGAGTGGATGAGAAGGAGGTCGAGCAAACGATTCGGAAGGTCTTCCCGGAGACGATCGATCGGGAAACGCTCACCCTGCTGTCGCGCATCTCGCCGCTGTTCGATCTCAAGGGAATCATTGCGGAGGGCTACCGGTCCCTGAAGGTCAATCTCCAATTCGCATGCCTCAACCGGACGGTCAAGAGCCTGGCATTCGCCAGCGCCGGGTTGGGCGAGGGCAAGACTACGACAGTCCTCAATCTGGCCATTACGATCGCGCAGGACGGACGCCGGGTCTTATTGGTGGATGCGGACCTGAGAAAACCGGCTATCCACAGCCGGCTCGGCATCAGAAGGGAACCAGGGCTAAGTGACGTCCTGATGGGCACCGCCCAGTGGCAGGACGTGGTTCAGACCGCCACTGATCTCATGCTCGGAAAACTCGGCTTCGATCAGATCTTGAGCGCGCCCGGCGTGGACAACTTGAGCGTGATCACCAGTGGGCTGCTCCCCCCGAATCCGTCAGAGTTCTTCAATTCCCAACGCTTTGCGGACCTTATGGATGCGCTCGAAGAGAGCTATGACCTGGTGATACTCGATTGTCCGCCGATTCTGCCGGTCGCCGATGCCGTTCTGATCGGGCCGAGAGTGGATGGCGTGGTGCTGGTCTACCAGGTCGGCAGAGTCGGGCGGACCCCGCTGCAGCGAGCGAAGTCGCTCCTCGACAATGCGCATGCGAGCCTGATTGGCGTCGTACTGAGCAACGTCAGCGCCGAGTATTCTCCCGATTACTACCACGAGCATTACTACAAATACTCTTCCTGAGAGGCACCGCTTTCCCTGAGATGCCCTCTCGCCTCAGGCAGCACCGTCACTTTTCATAGGGGAGATCATCCGATGCGGTCCAAAGGGTTTGAGATCTTGGTTCCTTTGGCCTTTGCGATTCCCCTCGGCCTGGTCATTGGCCTGACCCGGCCGGAATTCAGCCTGCTGATCCTCCTGGGAGGATTAGTCTTGCTGGTGGCCTTCCTTTCCACCACCGCCAGCCTGTACCTCTTGGTCTTCTCCATGCTGCTCGGACCAGAATTTCTGGTCGGGGAGATGGGGGGCGGGGTGACGGCGGGACGAGGGATCACCCTCCGTTTCGACGATTTCCTTCTGCTCGTCGTCGGATTCGCCTGGTTAACCAAGGTAGCGCTACACAAAGAGAGAGCGCCGTTCTTAAAAACCCCCTTGAACGGTCCGATCATGCTCTACATCGCGGCGTCCGTGCTGGCGACCATGATTGGAGTGATGGCGGGGCGGGTGAGTCCGGGGGTCGGTTTTTTCTTTCTCCTGAAATACTACGAGTACGTGTTTCTGTATTTCATGGTGGTCAATGCTGTAGAGAATCAGAAGCAGGCCCAACGGCTGATGGTGGCAAGTCTCGTGACCTGCTTCCTTGTCTCGTTGTACGCCGTGGCGCAGATCCCCAGTGGCGCGCGGGCGTCAGCTCCTTTTGAGGGAGAGGGCGGCGAACCGAATACATTGGGCGGCTATCTGGTGTTCATGCTTTCGATCGGAACGGGGCTGTTACTTACAAAAGAGTCTGTCCCCAGCAAGATCCCACTCTTGATTTTGATGGGGATCGGCAGCCTAGGCTTGATGGCAACACTCTCACGCGCATCGTTCCTGGCAGCCTCGGTGATTATTCTTGTGATAGTTGGGTTCCTGGCGTATCGAAAACCGTTGTTGCTCCCGCTGCTGCTGATTGGAGTTCTAGCATCTCCATGGTGGCTTCCAGGAGCTGTGAAGGAACGTATCATGTTTACGTTCACCCAGGAGCAGCTGGAAGGCCAGATTCGCCTGGGGGGCCTGAGGGTGGACACCTCCACGTCTGAACGGCTCCGTTCGTGGCAACAGTCGCTGGAGCTCTTCCGGCGATATCCACTGTGGGGCACGGGCGTCACAGGGGGGCCTTTTATGGATGCCATGTACCCACGGGTTCTGACGGAAGCGGGTTTGCTAGGGCTGGCTGCCTTTTTGTTTCTCCTCTGGTCAATTTTCCGTACCGGCTTGACCGCCTTTCATCAGGCACCTGATCCGTTTTCCCGGGGGGTGGCGTTGGGGTTCCTCCTGGGTTTTCTGGGGCTCCTGGTACATGCCGTTGGCGCCAATACGTTTCTCATTGTGCGTATCATGGAACCGTTTTGGCTGTATGTGGCACTGGTCGTCAAGAGCCTTTTATTGGTTCAGCGCAAACAGTCTGTGGAGGAGGGGGCGACGGTTCCAGTAACTCCTGCTGGCGGAGCAGAGGAGGGATCGCACGGACCGCCCGCCCGTATGTCCGGCTGGATCAGGCCCCGCAAAACGTGAAGGAGAACGGCCCTCGCCTGGATCGTGCAGTGTCCCTCCCTCGGTAATGGGTCGCGGATGCGTCCGAGAAGATTATTCCACAACATTGGCGCGCTGGTTTTTGCGCAAGGGATCACCAAAGTCCTCAACTTTGCGGTCTCGCTTGCCCTTGTCCGTTACTTGGGGGTTGAGGAGCTAGGACGGTATTCCTACATCATCGCGTATGCGTTCCCGTTCGGGGCCCTTGCGGACTTCGGATTGGCAGCATACAGCATCCGCGAAATCAGCCGGAATCCTGGTCGAGCCTCAGAGGTCCTGGCCGTACTCCGGCGGGCGGTGCTTTTGCTCGGGGGCGCGACGGGGATCGCCATGGTCGGGCTGGCTGTGCTGACCGGGCACGAGGTCCTCACGACGGCATGCATTGTCGTCGTTGCCCTCACAAACCTTGTCTCGGCTGCGACCACGCCGTTTGTGGTCAGCATGACCGCCCGCGAGGATCTCCATCTGGTGTCGGTTTACCGGGTAGCTGCCGCGGCTCTGGGAGTCGTTGCAACCGTGGCGGTCTTGTTCTGGGGGGGCGGCATCTTCGCGCTTTTCGCGGCGGCGGCTGGCGTGAACGTAATCATGTGGTTTGCCGGGCGCATGCTTGCGGGAGTGTCCTTGCTCTCGTTGCCCGTCCCGCTTGCAGTCGTTCGGACCATGGTTGGCCGGGCGGCACCGTTTGGGTTCTTGTTGCTTGGGTTTGCACTCTACTATCGGATTGATATGATCATGCTCCGCTGGCTCCGGGACGAAAGTGCGGTCGGATTGTACTCAGCCGCCTACCGGTTTTTGGATGCCGTCATCTTGCTGGCCGCGACACTCGGGGGATCATTTTATCCGCGTTTGTCGAATATGATGGAACGGGATCTCGATGGTGTGAGGGATATCCTTGAAAACACCTGGAAGCCTATGTTGGCTCTGGGCTTGCCTGTTGCAATTGGCACGTTTTTCGTAGCCCAGCCCTTGATCGTTGTGTTGTTCGGCCGCGAGTTCTTAGATACCGCGCCTCTGCTCCAGATTCTCATCTGGGGAAGTCTCCCGATTCTGTTGATCAATATTCCATCCCATGCTCTCAATGCCGCCAACCGTGTGTGGATCCTGGCGGGAATATTCGGCCTGAACGCGCTTATCAACGTTCTTATCAATTTTGCTCTTATCCCCAGGTGGGGAGCGGTGGGGGCCAGTATTGCCACCGTCTTCTGCGAGTGGTTGGCCCTCGTATTCGTGACGCTGTTAGTTCGCCGCGAATTTAAGGTACCTTTTTCACTCGAGGGGATCTGGCGGTATTTTCTAGCGGCTGCGGGGATGGCCGTTGTTTTAGGACTCACGAGTGAGGCAGGGCTCGTCATTGAGCTATCGGCGGGTATCGTGACCTACGCGGGATGCTTGCTGCTTCTCGGGTATTTGCGAAGCGCGGACATGCTGGCGATGAGACGGTTGCTTGCTCAATGAGGCCATCCGGTGATCCTGCCATGACAGAGCCTGTTTCACCCGAGGTGTTGCAGCGGTACTACCATATTGGATGGGAACGGCGGTGGCTGTCCCGTCTTAATAGGGATGGGGTTCCAGGAGACGCCGGATATAAGTTGCGACTCCGACGAACACTTAATCTCGTTCGGGCCCCTGGGAACCGTCCGTTCCGCGTCCTCGACGCCGGCTGCGGCGTCGGAATTTACGCCGTTCACCTGCTTCGGCGATTTCCACATGCCACACTTCTTGGCATTGACTTGTCCCCGCTTCAGCTGGCGGCTGCCGCCGTCTTGGCTAAGCAATTTCATGTGTCGGACCGTGCGGAGTTTCATACCTTGGATTTGACCAGCCCGACCTTGGAAACTGATCTGGAGGGAGGGTGGGATGTCATCTTGGTTCCGGAAGTGCTTGAGCATCTGCCCCAACCGGCGCCGGTTCTCAGGACGCTCCGCAATCGGCTGGCCCCTGGCGGGCAAATGATCATATCCGTTCCGCAATGGACTCCGGATGATCCGGGGGAACCGTGGATCTATCACCGGGTTCTGACCGGTGGCCCACATTTCGATAATATTGAATCCCGAGATCGTACGGCTCTTCCCGAAGGCGAAGTGTATACCTACTATCACCGGCATTACCGGGTGAATGAGATGGAAGCGCTCGTGAGTGAAGTGGGTTTAGAGGTCCGGCGCCGCCAAACTGTATTCTGGCAGCGTCCTGCCAAGTTGACCGCTTGGCAGTGGAAGATGATGGACTACCTGCTCCGACGCACCGCATGGGGCTGGCTTGATCGAGGGCTACAAACTTTAGGTGGATCGGTATGGGCCCATAATCTCATATGGGATTGCCAGGTGTCAGGACGGTTGTGATGGGGGGGCCGATCAAGCATGAGCCGGTCGCTCGCTTTGACCAGATCTGGCAGGATTATGCCACGCAGGAAGTGAAGGCCGAACGGGTTGCACAGCATATTGCTGGCCGGGAGCGGTTTCTGGCGATTCTTGAAGGTTATGTACGGTCTGCGGACCCGCCGCGTGTAGTGGAAATCGGCTGTGGGTCTGCGATCGACTTATGCCTGCTCCGGAACCGAGCCTCTCATATTCTGGCAGTCGGACTGGATCTTTCTGGTGAAGGACTCAGGGTCGCAGCTGACTCTGCTACTCATCTGGAAGTTCCTCTCCGACTGTGTCAGGGCGATACATTTGCGCTTCCTTTTCGCTCAGGCAGCGTCGGGGTCATCTTCAGCCAGGGAGTGATGGAGCATTTCCCGGATCCCTCTCCTGTCTTTGCCGAGCAGGTACGGGTTCTCGCTGAAGGGGGCGTGCTGGTAGTCAGCGTGCCTCAAACCTTCACCGGATACACGTTTCATAAGCACCGTGCCATCCGGGCCGGTACCTGGCCGTGGGGCTGGGAGGACCAATATTCCAGCCGCCGTCTTCGGCAGTTAGGAGAGCGCCTCGGTTTGCATGTGGAACAGGTCTTTGGGTACCAGTACTGGCTTTCTTGGGGAGAACCGGCATGGGTCCTCAGGGATCTTGTCGGCAAGGTTGAGAGACGAGCTCCGGCTCGGCTGCAGCGCTGGATAAGTCCGATTGCTGCCTGCTACGACCGTGGATGGAATCGGCTGGAGGAGCATTTCGGCCACCTCTTTCTTCAGAACGTGGTGGCCGTCTTCCGCGTTCCCAGGGAACGCCTATGAGAGTGCTTCATTTGACAGAATTTTATGTTGGCGTTGGCGGCCTTGAGCGTGGCTTACACATGATCTGTGATGCTCTGGAGGCCGCAGGCCATATCAGCAGCGTGGCTTTTGGAGTCCTCCGTGGAGGTGAACCGCAATCTCCGAGGGCGGTCTATCACATCCCGGGCTTGGTCGGGCCGGTCACCACTGATACACTCAACGACCTGAGGGAGGTTCTGGAGAAAGAGCAACCGGATGTCCTCATCATTCACGAGCTGTTGGATCCTGACATCCTCGATTGGGCCACGGCGCAGCGGCCTTCGATTCGTTTCGTCTGGGGTTTTAAACTGATCTGCCCTGGCGGACGGCGGATGTGGCAAGGACCCGGTCAGGTGTGTCCGCGTCCGGTCGGTTACATGTGCCAGGCGGTCGCGTATCGGGAGCGGTGCATGCCTCGCGATCCTCGTGTGGGCGTGCCGCTGATCGGGCGGACGCTGAAAGTGGCGGACATTCATCGTGAACGGAGCGCGATCGTCGTGCCGAGTGAGTTCATGCGTGGACTGTTGCTCAAGGAGGGTTTCATTCCCAGTCGAGTTCACAAGGTTCCGCTGTTTACCATCCTCCCATCGGCGGTGACCTTACGACCGCCTCATGAACCACTCACGATCTTCTGCGCGGCCCGTCTGACTCCCGAGAAGGGCGTCCATCTCCTCCTGGAGGCCATCAAAGATTTGCCGGAGGCCCGGCTGATCGTGGCTGGTGCGGGTCCTGAATGCGTCCGTCTCGAAGCGATGGCTGGGGAGTATGGTCTCCACGGCCGGGTGACCTTCACCGGGTGGCTGGACCCGGCGGCGGTCGCTTACTACATTGATCGGGCCGGCATCGTGGTTGTGCCTTCTGTTTGGCCTGAGCCTTTCGGGCTTGTCGGCATTGAAGCGATGGCCCACGCGCGTCCGGTGGTGGCCTTCGACGTAGGGGGAATCCGCGAATGGCTGAGCCACGAAGAGACAGGGTTGCTTGTCCTGCCGGCCGATGTGGACGCCCTGCGCGCATCCTTGCTGCGGCTTCTCAAAGATCCTGACTGGGCGTCTCAGATGGGGCGGAACGGACGAGCAGCGGCGGAAACGCGCTTCACGGCGAGCACGCATCTCAAAGCATTCCTGCCTGTCCTCTCCTCCGCGGTGACTGGCTGGGCCGTGGCCAGGACATCGACAGGGACACCGTCACGATGGAAACGCTGAACCGTTCATCTGCCAATCCATTGCATGAAACGTTACCTTCTTCTATGGGGTGGCGTCTGGGGATCACCTTTGCTGCTGTGGCCCTCCTGTATCTTGACCCGATCCCACAGTCCATGGCGCTGAACAGCCTCGATCTTGCCACTTCATTGGTCGATCACCGCAGTCTCGAGCTGGACGAGTACCGCGGAGTAGATATCGCGGTACGGGATGGCCGGATATTCTCAGGAACGCCGCCGGGCGCCGCCTTTATCGCGGCGTTGGTCTACGGGGTAACCCATCCGGTCTTCCACCTCGTTCCGTCCCACCTCGCGTTGCCCGTTCTCTATGTGTTGTGTACTGTGCTGGTCGGCATCCCCGCTGGCGCGATCACGGTTTACCTTGTCTACCGCATGGCCGTTCATTGGGGGGCGAGCGTGCGGAACGCCGCTCTCACGGCGGGCCTTCTGGCCTTCGGAACGATGCATTTGGGCTATGCCACGGGCTTTTATAAAAACACTCTGGCCGCCGCCTGTTTGATGGGAGCCTTTACACTGCTGATGCCGATCCAAGGATCTCAGCAGGGGGTTTCGCGTGCCAGTCTCGCCGGCCTTCTGTGCGGCTTGGCGATCGGGTTTGACTATCCTTCTGTTCTCATTACCACAGTACTGGCTGGATATTTCCTATGGTTCCGGCCGGAGGCGAGGGTCGTTGCCGGATTTTGTGCTGGCGCGGGGATGGCGCTTCTGCCGGTTCTTCTCTATCACCACGCGGCATTCGGCTCACCCTGGCTCACCGCTTATCGCTTCCGGACAGACTCCGCAGCCGCCAACCTGGGATGGCCGCAGTTAGGACCATTTATCTTTCTACTTGTGACCTTTGTGGGAGCTTCACCCTGTGTGATCTGGTCGGCGATGGGGTGGCGGCAATCGTTCAAGAAGCCGGATCGACGTGAGGAAATGATCGCGATCGCCGGCATAGTTCTGATGATGCCTATCTTTTTTTCAGGCTGGGCGATCGTCTATTCACACGAGGCCAGTTTTGCAAGCCGCCTGCTCCTCCCGATGCTTCCGTTCGCTGTCCTGCCGATGGCGTTCGGTTTGCCTGTCGATCTGAAAGGATGGCCGCTGGCGGTGATCGGCTGGTCTGTGGCTGCGACAGTCCTGGCAACGCAAGCCTCAATGATTCCGTCTGGGACGATCACTCCACTCTACGCGCTCAAGGTGCTGGGCACGTCCTGGGGGACAGGGCCGCTGTTCAGCGTGACGTTGGCGGGCTGGCTCAATCTGCCCACCCTCCATCTTGCGATCTCTGAGGGGATAGCGACCACAAGTTCCCTCCTTCAACCGGAAAATCGCGATCTGCTCGTGAAGGTGTTGCTCGGTCAGCTGCTGGTCAAGATCATGAGTCTGACCGTGACCGTGGTGATGGGATATCTGCTCTGGCGATTCATCTGGCGGCCGGTGCTGGGGAGCCAGGAGTGGAGCACAGCCCGGGGCGCGTTTCAAAACAGTAAAGAGGCCATCTAGGCAGATGCGAATCGCTTTAGTGACGGCGCATTATCCTCCGGCGACCGTTCCCTGCGGGGTCGGGGATTATACGCGTTGCTTGCGCGCTGCTCTCGAAGCTCTTGGACACCAGTGTCTGGTCATCACTTCAACGAGCAGCCGCAGCGGTGAAAAGAATGTCTATCCGCTGGCGCACGATTGGGGTGTTGCTGACAGTTTGGCGGTCTGGCGATTGCTCCGTCGCGAACAACCGGACGCGATCTTTTTGCAGTACACACCCGAGCATTACGGCTACGGCGTGACGTTCAAAGTGCTGCCGTTTTGGGTCCGGTGGGCCCAACGAAATACGCTGCTGGTGACGACATTCCATACCCTCGTGGGAGGGAAATGGATCGCCAAGCCTTATACGGCGCTGCTCGCCGCCGGAAGTTACGGCGTGATCAGCATCCATGGCGAGCTCACCGAGCTGTTTCGGCGTCGTCTGCGGCGGTGGGCCGGCAAATTACGGGAGATCCCGATCGGCGCGAATATCCCGGTGCCTGCGATGGAGAGAACCATGGCCAGGCAGTATCTTCGCCGACTGCTCGGTCTGAATGGTGAGACGCGAGTGCTTGGAACATTCGGGTTCCCGGCGCCAGGGAAGGGTCTGGAAACATTGATCCAGGCGTTGCGCCTTCTCAATGACTCCACCGCAACGCATCTCCTCTGCATCGGAGAGATTCGTGAAGGCGATCGATCCTACCGAGCCGATCTGGAGGCCTTCGCGCAGCGATCCGGGGTTACGGATCGGATACACTGGTTGGGCGGCTTGACCGCACAGGAGGTCGCGGATCTGCTCGCGGGCGCCGATGCGTATGTGGTGCCGTACGATGAGGGAGCGAGTCTTCGGAGGGGGACACTCATGGCGGGATTTCGCATCGGTATTCCGATCATCACCACAACGCCTCGCTATCCCGATCCGGCCCTGAAAGTCGGCGAGACGGTTCTGACGGTGCCTCCGCGCGCATCCGATGCCTTGGCCGACTGTATCCGAGGTTGCCTCGCCGACTCGAACCTGCGAGATCGTCTCCGACGAGGCGCGGCGGCCATCGGGACTCGGTTCGATTGGCCGACCATTGCAGCGGCTCACGTTGAGTTTGTCCAGGATCTCAGGAAGCAGAAGGAGCAATGACGTGATCGTTGCCGTGAAACAAGTTGCGCATTGGTTACACGGGCTTCTGGCGTATGTAATTTGGAGAGTGACGGGACTCTGCGTTTCCAAGCGGCAAGTCGTGCCGGGCCATGATCCTGAGCGGGTGTGCGTGCTCCAGATGAATGCGCTGGGGGATGTGTTGATGGTCACCCCACTGTTGCGGGCACTGATCGACGCGCTGGGTCCGGGGCGCGTGGATGTGGTTGTGCGGGAGCACGCGGTGCCGTTGCTTGAAAACTTCCCGGGCCTGGGCGAGACTATCACGCTCGTACGCCCGCTCTACTGGCGGGACCCCTCGAGTGTCGTCGCATTCTTCTGGCTGGCGAAGAAGCTGCGGGCGCGCCGGTATCGGGCGGTTTTGGACGTCTCGCGTCTGCTGCAATCGGCATGGCTGACCTAT
>DASYQR010000078.1:0-37559 GCA_036005325.1 Nitrospirales bacterium
TCGCCGTCTTCCAGCGCCAGGGCGACATGGCTCTCATCGCCATGCGAGAGGCGCAGGCTCAGGAAGGTTTCGGTTTTGTTCGTTTCCTTGTTCTCCCATTGCCCGTCCATCACTTGGAACTTGTCGATATCTTTGACGGCCACTACGTCGTAGCGAAAGTACTCTTCCCCGATGACGCAGTCAAAGAGGTGATTGCCGGTCGTGACGATCAATAGATTAAAGGCCCCCTGATCCTCATAGCCTTGCGGGATGTGTTTATTGACATGGAAGGCTTTCACTTTGCGTTTTTGGGTGACGTCCCGCACATGTTCCATGACGAAATCCAGCGCGATGTCCTTGTAACTCGTGAGGACTTCTTTCAATCTGGCGACCAACTCGTTTTCCACGGTATTTCTCCTTGAAAAGGTTCAGGGAACGGGCACACTCTAACAGGGCCGTCCCTCCAATGGCAAGCCGACCGGGGCAGTTTACAAACGGGGTGAGGGTTTTTTAGAATAAACCAACTGGGGAGCGCATCAATGCACCGAACGGGGAGACAGGCCAATGGCTGATCTGAAATTGGGGCGGATGGGAATCGCGATGGCTTTAGCCGTGATGCTGTGTCTGGCAGCGGACACGGCTGGCGCGATTGATGTGGACCTGAATGCGGCTGTCGTGAAGAAGGCTGTTGAAGATGGCAAGCAGATGAAGGACGAAGATCTGAAGACCATCGCCACACGGTTTGGGGCCAATCTGAAGGATGACGTCTGTGGCGGCGGCGGTGCAATTCGAACCAAGACGATCACATTGAATCGATTGGGCGGTGCGATTGCCAGGAATCCGGAGCAGGCCGAGCAGGACAAGGCGAAGATCGACGAGCAGATTCAAAAGATCCTGGACTCGAAGGTGTTGAAAATCGAGTTTGATTTTTGCGGTGATACGCCGGATTTTGCCGAAGGCTCGAGTGCGACGCTGGAACAAGGCGGCAAGATGATCAAAGGGGAAATGGCCAAGCCGGACAAGGCTAAGAAGAACGAGAAGGGCCCGGCCTACCGCGGGAAAATCGTAGCCTCCTTTCCATACGCATCCTTCGACCCCAAGGCGTCCACCAAGATCACCCTGTTCCCGCCCATAGGCGATGCGATGACCTGGGAGGTGGAGTTCTCCAAGATCAAGTAAGCTCCGACTCAACCATGCCCAGCGTGTACAGGTGATAGTACAGGCCCTTCTTGTCGAGAAGGGAAGCGTGGGTGCCTTCCTCGACGATCCGCCCCTTGTCCAGCACGAGAATCCGGTCCGCCTTCTGGATCGTGCTCAGACGGTGCGCGATCACGAACGTCGTCCGCCCTTTCATGAGGCGATCCAGCGCATCTTGCACCAGCAACTCGGATTCGTTATCGAGCGATGACGTGGCCTCATCAAGGATGAGGATGCGCGGGTCCTTGAGCACGGCTCGCGCGATCGCGATCCGCTGGCGCTGCCCGCCAGACAGGTTGATGCCCTTTTCGCCGACCACCGTCTCGTAGCCGTCCGGCAGGGCAATGATGAAGTCGTGCGCGTTCGCCGCGCGTGCGGCGGCCACGATTTCCGCCTCATCGGCGGCATCCCGGCCGTAACGGATGTTGTCCCGAATCGTCCCGCCAAACAGATGCGTCTCCTGCGGTACCAGCGCGATCTGCCGGTAGAGGCTCTGCATCGTGACGGTTTTCAGGTCATAGCCATCGATGGTGACGGTGCCTGCCATCGGATCATAAAAACGGTGAAGAAGGTTGATCAAGGTCGTTTTGCCGGATCCGGACGGGCCGACCAGCGCGACCAGTTCCCCTGGCTGGGCGGTAAAGGTAATGTCGGTCAGCACGGGCGTGCGGCGATCATAGGAGAAACTCACGTCTTGCATGGACACGCGTCCCTGTACGGATGGGAGCGAACGCGCGCCCGGAGCGTCGGCGACTTCTGGCTTCGTATCCAGGATTTCAAAAACCCGCTCCAGTGCTCCCTGAGTCTCTTTAATTTGAGAGAAGAGGCGCGCGAAGGTTCCGAAGGGACCGATCAGCAGGCCGGCATAGAGGACGAAGGCGATCAGGTCACCGGGGCTCATCGTACCCCGAATGACCTGGGTTCCTCCGTACCAGAGGACCGCCGCTGCTGATGCGAAGGTGGCGAAGGTGATAACCGGCACAAAAATGGCCAAGATCCTGGCCCGCGTCAGTACCACCTCCAGCGTACGGCGGATCTGACTGCTGAATCGTGCCCTTTCATAGTCTTCCCGGACGAAGGACTTCACGATCCGGATGCCCGAGACCACTTCCTCCAGAATGGTCGACGCGCGCGCGGTCTCATCCTGAATGCCCGTGGAGAGCGCCTTGAGACGGCGGCCGAAGAAGCGGGCCACCAGCACGATGGCCGGAAGGAGGACCAGAATCAGCAGGCACAGCCGCCAGTTCATGAGGAATAATATGGCAAGCCCGCCGACGAGAGTGACGACCTGCTTGGCGAGGTCAATCGGGACGTCGGTCAGGGCGGTCTGCAGAGCGCCGACATCGTTCATGAGGCGCGACATCAGCTCGCCGGTCCGTCGCCGGTTGAAGAAGCTCAGCGAAAGGGTCTGGAGGTGACCGAAGAGATGGGTGCGGAAATCCGCCATGACGCGCTGGCCCGTCGAAGCGGTCAGATAGCTGTGCCCCATGGTGAGGACGCCCTGGCAGAGGAACAGCGCGCCGAGTTCGGCGATCGCGGCGTTCAGCGCGGCCGGGTCCCGCTGGACGAGAACCGTGTCCACCAATCGGCGGACCACCCAGAGCATGGCGAGGTTGATTCCCGCCGCGCTCATCACAAGCAGCGCGGCCACAGCCATCCGGTAGCGGTACGGCCGGAGGAAAGGGAAGAATCGACCGAACGGGCTTAGGCGGGACATCGGAGGGAGACAATAAGACTCTGGAGGGCGACGAACGTGTCCGAGTCTCTTCTTTCTAATAGAGGGTGATGGATTCGATCATGTCCTTGTTGAGGCAGACAAATTCCACCTCTTCCTTGGAATTGTCAATCCGGACGTCGGTGAGGTTCAGGAAGGCAAATTTCTCGTCGTTCAGGACGTCGGACACGCGGTTACGCATGGGCGGTAGAAGGATATCACCCACATAGACGGAGTGGATCGTCCGAACTTTGATGCGGACCTTTTTGCCTTCGGTTGCCATAGGGGGCCTCCTTCGCGCGGACAGGTACGACGCCTAGGCTTTCCGGCGTGCGAATTTCATGCGCCGACGCAGCTTTCGATGCTTGTGCTTGCGCATTTTCTTCCGGCGCTTCTTGACGACACTCGACATAAACGGACTCCTTCGTGCTGCAGTAATCTACCTAAATTGAGCCTGCAATAGCAAGCCGATTTCGTCGAAAAGCCGGCAGAGGGTAGTTGATGATCCTCGTGTTGTCAAGACACCTTCCGACGAAATCCGTGAAGAATCAAGACGAAGCGGTGTTATAATTCAGCCATGGCTGCGGGGATTCTGAAAGCGCGCCGTCACGTCGTGGAATGGGGACTCATTGGGCTTATGGGGCTGGGGGCACTGGCCTGTTCCAAGCCCAGCACCATCAATCCGGAGGATGCCGCCCGCATCCGGAATATCGATACGACGGTGGAGCTGCTGCGAAAGTCTTATGTAGAGAAGCGAATCGGTCCGTTTCAGAGCCTGTTCATGCCGATCGAGAGTCTCCACAAGCTGGAGACTGAGATCCAGCGAGACTTTACGGTGTATGATCGGATCGCGCTCGACTTTACCATTGACCGGGTCATGGTGGAGGGACCCGACGTGGCGGTGTATTTCCACTGGCAGGGGCTGTGGCAGCGCCAGGACGAGGAACAGCCGCTTCGGGAGCGGGGCCATGCCATTTTCCGGTTAGTCGGCCGTCAAAATCTCTCCCTGAGCGCGGTGGACGGTGATGCCCCTTTCGGCATGGCCGGCCGTCGGATACAGGTTGAACGGCCACGGGGGCGGTAGGATGTCGAAAACGCCGGACACTGTTGATTTTCTCGTGATCGGGAGCGGCGTCGCCGGTCTGCGGGCGGCGATCGGGTTAAGCCGAGCCGGTCGCGTTCTGATCCTGACGAAAGGCAGTCCCGCGGAAGGGAGTTCAGTCTACGCGCAAGGAGGTGTGGCGGTTGCCTCCGAAGAAGACGATATCGCGCTCCATCGCGACGATACCTTGCGTGCCGGCAAAGGTCTCTGCCGGGAGGCGGCGGTTCAAGTACTGGTCGAAGAGGGACCGGCGAGAATCCAGGAATTGATTCGCTGGGGAGCCCGCTTCGACCGTGCGGGAAAGGGGTATGCCTTTGCGAGGGAGGCCGCGCACAGTCGGGATCGGATTATGCGGGCGGGGGGAGACGCCACAGGCACCGAAATGGTCCGCGTGCTCCTGGAACAGGCGCGGGCCCTTCCGCAGATCGCCTGGCGCGATCACCATTTCACGATCGACCTGCTGGTGGATGCACAAGGGCGCTGTGCCGGTGCGCTCGTGCTGGACGAATCTTCAGGGACGGTCAAGCAGATGCAGGCGCGGGCCGTGGTGCTGGCCACGGGCGGAGCCGGCCAAATCTACGCGAGGACGACCAATCCTCCCGTCGCGACCGGGGATGGGATGGCCATGGCCTATCGAGCCGGAGCGATCATGGAGGACATGGAGTTCGTCCAATTTCACCCCACGGCGCTGTATCTACCGGCGACGCCCCAGTTTTTGCTCACGGAAGCCATGCGAGGGGAAGGCGGCATTCTTCGCAACATCAAAGGCGAGGCCTTCATGGCTCGGTACCATGAGATGGCCGAGCTGGCGCCGCGCGATATCGTGGCCCGCGCGATCTGGAACGAAATGATGGCGACGTCCGCCCGCCATGTCTATCTCGATGTGACGCACCTTGACCCGCGCTTCATTCGGGAGCGCTTCCCGACCGTGTATGCGACGTGCTTGCGGTACGACGTGGATATCACGGAGGAGATGATTCCGGTCTGTCCCAGCGCCCATTTCATGATGGGCGGGGCCTGGACGGATATCCAGGGGGCCTGCAGCGTTCCGGGGTTGTTCGCCGCTGGGGAGGTAGCCTGCGCCGGAGTCCATGGCGCGAACCGCTTGGCCAGCAATTCCTTGCTGGAAGGTTTGGTCTTCGGAGCCCGCGCGGCCGAATCCGCCGCCGAGTACGCAAGCCGCCTGTCCTCCACGCACGGTGCCGCTGCCGGTCAGCACGTGGCGGCCGGCGATCAACCGACGGAGGAGGAGAGTAATCATCTCGATAGGGAGAAACTGCGCAGCTCGCTGCGGCGCCTGATGTGGGAGAAGGTCGGTATCATCCGTGATCGTGAGGGCCTTCTGTCGGCGCTCGCCCAGTTGGAGAAGTGGGATGAGCGGCTGAGAGGCCGCTGCCAGGCTCGCCGTGAATGGGAAATCCAGAATATGGTCACGGTGGGGCGCCTCGTCGCCACGGCCGCCCTTCAACGCGAGCACAGCCTGGGCGCGCATTTCCGGTCGGATCACCCGGAGGAGTTCTCCAGTGGGTGGGACCGCCACATTCAACTGTCGGCGTCCGCCGGAAGGACGGTACGTGTTGTTTAGTTCGGGCTGAGGTAATTGACGAAGCGGCGAGTTACGAGAGGGGCGGTGTCGATGTCCTGGTAGAAACGAAGGACCTTCCGGACGTATTGCTGGGTCTCGCTGATGTGCGGGACACGGTTTTCACGCGACACGCGGTTCTCGCCGGCGTTGTAGGCGGCCAAGGCGAGTTCCAAATTTCCTCCAAAACGATCCAAGAGATAACGAAGGTAGCGGACGCCGCCGGAAATATTCTGCTCGGGATCATAGGGATTCGACACGTTCAACAAGGAAGCAGTCTCCGGCATCAATTGCATGAGGCCCATCGCCCCTTTTGCGGACAGGGCCTGAGGATCGTAGGCCGACTCTGCCCGGATGACGGCATGAACGAGCGCGGGGTTCAGGCGGTGCAAGAGGGAAGCCTGGAGGATTGTCTCATGTAGCCTCAGTGAGGGAAGAGTCGGCCGGAAACGGCCAAACGGCTTCCCTTCACGAAACGTTTTGTAGCGGGGATTGGTCGGGGCGTTGGAATAATGGATCCCACCATCCCGGTCAACAAACTGGTAGATCGCCTCTTGGGCCGATTTTTTGCCAAGGTTGCTCACAAGCGTTTCGCGAAGCGGGCGTGTGAGGTTTGCAAGATGAGCCTGAGGAATCGCCTGGGGCCGGGCGCTACGACTGCCAATCCTTGCATAGCGCGAATCGGTCGGGACATTCGAGAAATGAGTTACACCGTCCTGATCGACGAACTGGTAGATCGACTCGGCAAACGCCTCCGCCGAAGGCATAGCCCAGAACAGAGCGACAGCCAGCCCCACGGCATAACCTCCTGCTGGAATTCTCATAAGCATCGGCGCACCGTATCAACTCCGTCCGTGCGAGTCAACGCTGTGTCGCATTTCTTCATGGTTTCGTATGAGCAGGCGTATGGGCAGGCGATGAGTCTTTCTTGGCGGATTCTTCAAGAAAAGCGGCCACTTCGGCCTGCAGTGGTGTGCTGGAGGTGCAATTCGTATACAATAGCCTCGCTTTTAGTTCAGAAGCTGGTCCGGGATGATCCGGACCAACGAACGGCGAGGAAAGCAAGGTTATGTGGTTTGAGATCATTACGATTGCGGTACTGATTCTCTTGAACGGCTTTTTTGCCTGTGCCGAGTTGGCCATCGTCAACACGCGGCGCAGCCGGGTCAAGCAGCTGGTTGAAGAAGGGAACCCCCGTGCCCGTTTCGTCCAGGGTTTTCAGGAAGACCCGGAGCGGTTTCTGGCGACGATTCAGATCGGGATCACGGTCGCCGGGGCTTCGGCGGCCGCCATGGGCGGTGTCGCCGCCATCGATTATTTAAAGCCGGTCATAGAATCGATTCCTTTAGCTTTCGTGCACGCCGTCGCCGAGCCGATTGCGGTGGGGATCGTGGTACTCATCATTTCATATTTTTCGCTCATCTTCGGGGAGCTCGTTCCCAAGATCTTGGCCCTGAAAAATCCCGAGCGGCTGGCGCTTCTGGCCGCGCGACCATTGGAATGGTTTTCTCGGGTGGCGGCTTGGGGAATCCGACCGCTCGCCTTGTCCAGCCGGGGCATCCTGCGTCTGCTGGGCAAGGCGGCCCAGGATGAAAAGGTCTTTGTTTCCGCGGAAGAGATCACACTGCTCATGCAGGAAGGCCGCGAAACCGGCGTCTTCAACAAGACTGAGCAGGAATTGATCCGCAGCGTCTTCGAATTCACCGACAGGTTGGTCAAGGAAGTCATGGTGCCGCGTCCCAAGATGTGCGCCATCGAGATGGACACGCCGACGCCTGAACTTCTGCGTTACATCGATGAGAACAAATTCTCCCGCTACCCGGTTTACCGCAAGGGACTCAATGAGCTGGTGGGCATTCTCTATCAGAAAGACCTCCTGAGCCAGGTGGCGTTCGGCAAGTCTTTTAACCTCAAGGACCTCCTGCATCCGGTGTATTACATTCCTGGAGCAATGAAGGTCAGTGTGCTGCTGAAGGAAATGCAGCGTCGACGCATTCACATGGCGATCGTGGTCAACGAGCATGGCAGCATCGAAGGGTTGGTCACCATGGAAGATCTGATCGAGGAAATCGTCGGCGAGATCCAGGACGAGTATGACACCGAGGAAAAGCCAGTCGAACGGCTGAAGGACGGAACGTTTCTTATCGATGCGTCCATGCCGGTGCGGGACCTCGTCTCAGAATATGCGCTCCCGATTCCGCTTTCGCCGGAATATGAAACCCTGAGCGGTTTCATCACGTACCAGATTCAGGGCCTCCCACGCGGCGGGGAGGTGCTCCATTACGGCGATTACAAGTTCACGGTCGCGGACCTGGGTGATCGGCGGGTGGCCAAGGTCAAGGTCGAGCGGATCGCGGACCGGTCACCGGGTGTCAAGGAGCCGGTCAAGGCCAGTCCGAAATGAGGCATGGAGCCGGCGGGTGATCTCGCCGGGCCGGCCGTCTCCTATCATCTTTCCATCCACCTGCGTTACTGGCAGCACTTCCTGAGTCGTGTTGGTCAGGAAACATTCGTCTGCCCTGTAGAGATCTTCCGCAGTCAGCCGGGTCTCTTCTGTTGCAATTCCGAGATCGCGTGCCACCATTAGGATGACGCTGCGTGTGAGCCCGGCGAGAATCCCGCAGTCAATGGCCGGCGTGCGGAGTTGCCCGTCCCGGACCGTAAACACGTTGCTGGTCGTTCCTTCCGTCACCTCGCCGAGGTGATTCAGCAGTAAGGCCTCATGCGCCCCTATGGCGGTCGCCTCCATTTTCGCTAGGAGGTTGTTCAAGTAATTGAGCGATTTGACGTGCGGCGGGATGGCCTCAGGCGAATTGCGCCTTGTTTGGGCGATCATCACCGAGACGCCATGCGTATAGAACGAGTCGGGATAGGGCTGAAAGGGTTTGGCAATGATGACTAACGTGGGGGCCTTGCACAGGGCCGGGTCCAACCCGATCTCGCCGGGACCGCGCGAGACCGTCACGCGCAGATAGGCCTCTTGCAGCCGATTCCGCGTGAGCGTTTCCCGCACGAGATCAGCCAATCGTTCACAGCTGACCGGCAGGGAGAGCCCCAGGGTAGACGCCGACCGTTCCAGACGCGTAAGGTGGTCGGCGAGGAGGAGGACCTTGCCGTGATAGGTCCGCATGGTCTCGAAGACGCCATCGCCATAGAGGAAGCCGTGATCGAAGACCGATACGACCGCTTCTTCCTTCGACACGTACCGGTCATTGAGATAGATCCACATGATGTAGGAGGAATGTCTGCGGTGCGGTTGCGTTAAAAACTTCTCAGACTCATCGTGTAGTAGCCGAGGGCCTGTTTTTGGGCTTCATTCAAGCCCTCAAATCGAAGCCCCAGTATGAGGCGTCGACTATCCGGCGTGATACTACACACGATGCAGGGCAAGTCCAGCTTGGACCGCTGCGCGTCATCGAGAATGACCCGTGTGTGAACGAGTTGTCCTTTTGCAATGGTCTTGCAGTGGTCGATCATGACGCGCATGCCGAGATCTGAAATGTCCAGGACCTCGCAGATCCGTTCGATTTTTTTGGGTTCCGACGGTACCGTAAAGACCCCCGTGAGCCTGACAAGCTTGCGTGGGGTCTTGCGGTAATTCAGCATGATCTTCAAGGGCACGCCGCAGGCGCACGGGTATGCGAGCGGGGGCGACGCATTCGGCGGGAAATCGCTCAACCGGAGCAGTTTTTCGCGCTTGCATTTGGGGCACGTGACGCAGAAGGTGTTCTCGGCCGAGACGTATGCCTGTACGATCAGCTCCTCCATCTAATTCTCCCCGTACGTACTGAAATTCTACACGGAACACGGCACACGATCAAGAAGGGCGCACGCAGGACTCCTGTAAGGCCTTTATGAGGGCTTCGGCTTTGAACAACGTCTCCTGATATTCGCGTGAGGGATCGGAATCTGCGACGATGCCGGCGCCGACCTGGAGGTAGGCACGTTCGCCTGCGATGACGAGCGTCCGGATCGTGATGTTCAGGTCCAGGTCGCCGCTTGGGCTGAGATAGCCGATGGAGCCGGTGTAGGGACCGCGACGGACCGGTTCCAGTTCGTCGATGATCTCCATGCAGCGGACCTTCGGCACGCCGGTGACGGTTCCACCCGGAAAGACCGCTCGGATCAGGTCCAACCCATCCCGTCCGGCAGTAAGACGCCCGCGGATGTTGGAGACGATGTGGCTCACATGCGAGTACCGTTCGACGGTCATGAATTCGTCCACACGAACGCTCCCGTATTCGCACACGCGTCCCAGGTCGTTCCGCTCCAGGTCCACCAGCATGATATGCTCGGCCCGTTCCTTGGGGCTCATCAGCAAGTCTTCAACCAGGAGACGGTCCTTGTCCGTGGAGGCGCCTCGCGGACGCGTGCCGGCGATCGGGCGCGTCTCCACATCCGTTCCGCTGAGCCGCACCAGCCGTTCCGGCGAGCAACTGACGAGCGTCACGTCAGGCAATTCCAAGAAGGCGGCGAATGGGGAGGGGTTGATCTCACGCAGACGACGGTAGACGGAGCGAGGTGAGCGCCCTCTCAGTTCGACCGCGAACCGATGGGACAGGTTGGCTTGATAGATGTCCCCCGCCGAGATGTAGTCGAGGCATCGGCGAACCCGTTCCCCATAGTCGTCTTTGGACATACCGGGTGTTATGAGCGGGAGATTCTGTTGTTTGCTGTCTGGCCAGACGGGTAAGAGCCCGTTGAGCTTGGTCTCCAGCGCCGTGAGCCGGCTCATGCCCTCTTCATATAATTGCGCGCGCGGCTCTTTGACGAAACGCTCCCCGAAGGGACAGAAGACGAGCCACAACTCCTGTTTCTGGTGATCGATGACCGCGGCAAGGTCGAGGAAGGCGAGTTCCACATCCGGGAGGCCGAGGTCGTCGGGAGGAGGGGAGGGGAGTCGTTCAAACCAGCGCGCGACGTCATACCCGAAGTATCCAATGGCACCGCCATAGAAGGGAGGAAATCCGGGTGGACGGGAAACGGCCATGCGGCTGATGAGGTCGCGGAGCGCTGCCAGGGGATCGCCGGAACGACTCACCCATTCTTCGCCCCGTTTGCGCCAGGACAAGCGCGATTCCTTGCTGCGAAACAGGACCGCAGGATCGGCACCGATGATCGAGTAGCGTTGTCCAGCGGTGAGGCCATCGGGGCCTTGGCCGCTTTCGAGCAGGACGGGACAGCACGCGTTACCGGTGAGTTGCTGATAGAGATCAAACGTCGAGCATTCGGGCAGCGGCAGGACCGTTGCCAGTGGAACAGGCGGAGAGGCCTTGAGGAAGGATTCTCGCGAGGTTTGAAACACAGCGCACTCATCTTAACGTAGTCGTTCACGACCCGGCAAGGCGCCGTGCGAACCTTGACATCCCAAGGCGATTCTGTTTAGATGGCGCGGTTTTTATGGGCTATTTAAACGCCGCTCAGCCACGACTTCTCGGCTACGGAAACCGCAGGCGTTAGCCCATTTAAATATATGGCGGATGAGCCCGATGCGTTCCGGAAAGGACTGTCGATCGCCATGCGGATCGGCGTCGAGCTGGTCTCCGCGCTGATCGTGGGCGGCGGGTTGGGATATCTGGCCGACTCATACTTTAACTCCAGCCCCATTGGTATCCTGATTGGTATTTTTCTGGGCATGTCGGCGGGGCTTTTGAACGTGTATCGAACAGCGTCACGTCTCTGACAATGGACAGCAACCCCCTACACCCCTTTGAATTGCACCCGTACGGGGAGTTCCACCTGTTCGGGTTTGACGTCTCTCTCAACAAGGCCGTGATCATGATGTGGGTGGTCATCGCCCTCGCGGCCTTATTGCTCATTGCGGCGGGCCGCGGACGACGGCTCATCCCGACACGGTTGCAGAGCCTTGCCGAGATGCTGGTGGAGTTCATCAGGGGCATGATCCTGGACACGATGGGCGAGAAGGGCATGAAGTTCTTTCCCTTCGTCGCGACGCTCTTTGTGTTCATTCTCTTCTGTAATCTCTTGGGCCTCATTCCCGGCACGTACACGGTGACCAGTCAGATCGTGGTCACGGCGGTCTTCGCGCTGTTCGTCTATACGATGAGTATCGTCGTCGGGTTTGCGGTTCATGGCCTCAGATTCCTTGGCATTTTGATTCCTCCCGGGACGCCTGTGTTGCTTCTGCCGCTGATGATGCCGATCGAGCTGGTCAGCCAGTTGGCGCGGCCGGTGTCGCTGGCGGTCCGGCTTTTTGCCAACATGACGGCGGGACACACGATCCTGGCCGTGCTTTTCGGAATGGCGATTTCTCTGCCCCTTTTCGTCGGATGGCTCCCGTTCGCATTTACGGTTGCCATCAATGGCCTGGAGGTCGGGATCGCCCTCATCCAGGCGTACATTTTTACCATATTGACCTGTGTCTACCTCGGAGATGCCATCAACCTGCACGGGCATTCCGAAAGCGCGCATTAACGACGACTCTCGCGGAGTGAACGGATTGAAAGGAGACATTTGATGGATGTTGCATCGGCTGCGTTGTTGGGAATGGGATTGGCGGCCGCCGGGTTTGCCGGCGCCGGCGTGGGAATTGGTTACGTCTTCGGCAAGATGATCGAAGCTGTCGCCCGTCAGCCGGAGGCGGAAGGCCGGGTTGGCAAGTACATGTGGATCGGGTTTGCCCTGGTGGAAGCGATTGCGCTCTATGGGCTCGTCATTGCCTTCATCATCATGGGGAAGGGCGGGAAATAAGCGGCCATGCCACAGTTTGACACGCATTTTTTCTCCTCGCTGATCTTCTGGGAGATCGTCTCGTTCGCGGTCTTGCTGTTCATCCTGGCCAAGTACGCCTTCCCTCCGATTCTCCAAATTCTCGATGAGCGGGAACGGAAGATCCGCGAGAGCATCGAATCAGCGGAACGGCGGAGCGCGGAGGCGGAACGGCGGATGGCCGAGTACGAGGCCAAGATGAAAGCCTCGCAGAAAGAGGCGGAGGAAATGGTCGCGCAGGCCAAGGTGCGGGCCCAGCAGATGAAGGAAGAGAACGAGCGGCAGTTACAGGCCGATGCGGAGCGGATCAAAACCGCGGCCGCCCGCGAGATCGAGCAGGAGCGGCGCAAGGCGATCGAGGACGTCCGTCGCTATGCGAGCGACCTGGCGCTGCAGGTCGCCGGGAAGGTCCTCGAGCGGAGCTTGACGGACGCCGATCACCAACGTCTCGCCGATGAGGCCCTGTCCTCCGTCGCTAAGGACTACGAGAAGACTTAATTTTCTCTTAACCCGATCACTCAACCCTTATTTCTTCTTCCAGACCTCGCGCAACAGTGTGGCCCATTCATCCCGCGTCACCGCGGGCATGGTGGTGATCGACATGTGGCCGAGCGAAGCGTTCTTGACGGCTGCTTTCATGGCCGTTTTGTTGTCGGGGAACTGCAGGATTGCTACGACGTCATACTTACCAAGGCAATAATAAGCGGCGAGCAGCTTTCCCCCCAACTCCTCGATGTTCTGTTTCACCTTCTCGGACCGAGCGATGCCCTGGTCCTTCATCGTTGTGATCCCTTCCCGCGTGAACTTCACGAGGCTGACGTAGATCGGCATGGCGTCCTCCTTGGGATATTTTGATTAGTTACGACTCATAACATCGAGATGGCGCTCATTCTAATCCTGCATGGTGGGGGGCACAAGGTTCTATTTATGTTGCTTGCGTTCTGCCAGGGGGTGTGTTATGGTAGCGCCAGTCAAACGCTTTCATCGCCGTGGGGCGGGGCGAGGGAGCGGATAACCTATCAGGCCCTGAAACCGATATTGCCTTGCTGGTAGGAATGTGAATGGAACGTCTGTCCTGAACGCTGCCGGTTGATTGCACCGTCCTAGATATCATTCCTTCTTGTTCCCTGACGCTCAAGACAATATCACAATAGAGGAGGTACCATGAGTACCAAGTTGTATGTGGGCGGTCTGCCCTATTCCACCACCGAGCAGCAGCTCAACGAGCTGTTCTCACAGCAGGGTTCCGTGACATCGGCCAAGGTGATTACGGATAAGTTCACCGGCCAATCACGGGGCTTCGGGTTTGTGGAGATGTCCACGGCCGAGGAAGCGCAGAAGGCCATCAGCGCGCTTAATGGCACGCAGTTGGACGGACGGCCCCTCACCGTAAACGAGGCCAAACCGCAGGAGAAACGTACCGGCGGCGGGGGATTCGGAGGCGGCCGGAACCGCTTCTAAGGCGGAACGGTCAAAGGCAGTGAATGGAATAGAAGCGGGCGCCCCAACAGAGGCGCCCGCTTCATCCTAACCCGGAGAACTTCGCGTATGACTTCTACCACAATCCCGGTCAAGACTCTTACCCCGACGTGTAATTATTGGATAGTCTTACTCTTTAGCCTTGTCACCCTTGGTGCCGTGATCGGGGTCCCGATCTACGGCTATTTCTTCGACTACTCGTGGGTGGATTGGGCCATGTTCGGGCTTCTGTATGTCGTCACCGCCTTGGGTATCACGATCGGGTACCACCGCTTGATCTCCCACCGGAGCTTCACCTGCTCGAAGTGGGTCAAAGGATGCTTGCTGATCGCCGGCGGGTGGGCGCTGGAAAATTCGGCGCTGAAGTGGGCATCGGCTCATATCCGCCACCATGCCCGGTGTGACCAGGACGAAGACCCCTACAACGCCCAGAGGGGATTCTGGTACAGCCATGTCGGGTGGATATTTTTCAAAGATCCTCTCTCCTATGATGAGAAATATACCTCGCGCCTGCGGCAGGATCCAATGGTGCTCTGGCAGCACCGGTATTACGTGCCCATCGTGCTATCGGGGCTCGCCCTGCCCTTTGTGGTGGGCTTTCTTTATAACGGGTGGATCGGCGGTCTCGGCTGCTTTTTAATGGCGGGTGTGGGACGGACGTTTTGGGTACTCAATTCCACCTTCTGCATCAATTCCGTTTGCCATCTGTGGGGCAGGCAGCCCCATACCACGGCCGATTCGAGCCGGGACAGTTGGCTGGTATCGCTCCTGACATTCGGCGAGGGCTACCACAATTATCACCATGCGCACCAGCGCGACTACCGGAACGGCCCCCGGTGGTACAACTTTGATCCATCCAAATGGGTGATCTCTGGGTTGGCGATGACCGGGTTGGCTTGGGATCTCTGCCGGGTGGAGCCTGAGCGGACGCGGTTTGCGTCCTAGCCGGCTCCCGGGAGCCGAAGGAGAACCATTACATGGTAATGCCTCACACGCCGGGACCTTGGCACATGCTCGTCTATGTCAATGAGAAGGACGAGCAGTTCCCTCCGCATATTGTTGGACTGATTGACAACTACTCGGTCGCTGACTGCTGCACTGCAGAAAAAACGGACCAGGCCAACGGGCGCCTGATCGCCGCTGCGCCTGATCTGCTGGAAGCGTGCCAAGCGGCCGTGATCGCTTTGGTCGAGAGCTTCCCGGGCAGACCGCTCTCAGAGGCCAATCTGAATGCGATCACCATGTGCCGTGCTGCTTGCGACAAGGCCTACGAACACCACCTCCCAGACCGGTCAAACTAAGACAGACAGAGACAAAAGAGCCCCGACACCGTTTTGCCTCTTTCCAGGGAACCTCCGAAGCGGTAAGATTAACCGCCATGAATGGGACCACACGAAAGGCCGGCTCTGGGGCAGAGACCATTCTGCTCGTGGACGACGATGAGTTGGTCCGGGCTCTGGTTTATAAGAGTCTTGAGCAAGAGGGGTATACAGTGTTGGAGGCCCGTTTCAATAGCGAGGCACTCATAATTGCCAGACGGCACGACGGTCCCATTCATATGATGGTTGCTGATGTCATGATGCCCGGGATTAACGGGCGTGAGTTGGCGTACATGTTGGCATCGTCACGCCCGAACATGAAAGTACTCTACATCTCGGGTTATCCGATTGAGATCGTCCGCGAGAAGCTGCAGAAGCCTGACTTGGCGACCTTTCTTCAGAAACCCGTCGTTCCCGATGTCCTCGTCCGCAAGGTGCGAGAAATCCTGCAGGTCGATCCACCCTCAGCCTAAGGCAGAGAAAACAAAGAGCCTGCCGTGTCAATTTGGGCCTCCGCCTGCTTGGCCACGACGACCAGCGCGTAGAGGTCGGGGTTGAGGTACTTCTGCGCCACACGCAGGACGTCCTCTTGGGTGACCGCCGCGATCGCTTTCGGATAGTCTTCGAAATAGCTCAACCCCAGGCCGTGCAATTCCACGACGGTCAAGAGTCCGGCCAGCTTGCCGGTGGTGTCGAGACGCAAGGGAAAGCTGCCGATGAGGTAGGCCTTCGCGTCAGCCAGTTCCTGATGGCTCACCGGTTCCATGCGGATGCGCTTGATCTCCGTCAGGACATTGGCGATGGCTTTATTCGCCGCCTCGTTCCTGGTCTGCAGCCGGACTGAGAAGGGGCCCGGCATGACGTCGGCTTCGAAGCCGCTGTCCACGTCGTACGCCAGGCCCTGTTCGTCTCGGATGCGGTTCACCAGCCGCGAAGAGAACCCGCCGCCTCCGAGAATGTAATTCATGACCGCTACCGCGTAGAAGTCCGGGTTCCTCCGGTCGATGCCCACATGGCCCAAGACGACGGTGGCCTGCGTGAGATCCTTGTCAATCAGCTTGAGCACAGGCTTCTGCAGGGGAGCTGCGGCCGGAAAAGACTGACTGGAGGAGTCCTGCGAAGCCCATTTCCCGAAGTGTTTTTTCACCAGATCCAGCGCCTCGGATTCCCGGATGTCGCCGACGACGGCCACGATCGTACGGTTGGGACGGTAATACTTGTCATGGAACGCGATCAGATCCTGCCGCGTGATCTGGACGACGGTCTTCTCATCGCCGTTGGTCGGGCGCCGGTAGGGGTGGCCCTTGAAGATGATTTCGTCGAAGGCCTTGTGGGCGATGGTTCCGGGGTCGTCCTTCTCACCCTGAAGCTGGCCGAGCAGTTCGCTGCGGACGCGGACGACTTCGTTCTCGGCAAAGGCCGGGTTCATGAGCATGTCGGCGAGAAGGGCGAAGCCGCGGTCAGAGTCTTTTTTCAAGACTCGTAGCGAGACGGTGGCGAAGTCATTCATGGCCCTGGCGGAGAATTCCGCCCCCATGAACTCGAGTTCCTTCGCAATCTGTGTCGCGCTGCGGGTCTTGGTGCCTTCGTCAAGCAGGCCACCTGCCAGAAACGCCAGACCGGCCTTGGCGTCGGGATCGTTCACTGCGCCAGCTTTAACCAGGACGTTCACGGTGATGATGGGAAGAAAGGGCTGGTCCTGGATGAGCAGGGTGATACCGTTGGCCGTGACGACACGGATCGGTTTGATGTCGGCGGCTTGGACGAATGCGGGCAGGAGGCTCCCCACGACCACGGCAACTGCCAGGATCCGGTGAAGCCAGACGAGTCTGGGGCGGCTCATGGGGCGCCTCCCGCCACTGGCCGTGCTCGCGCGCTCGCGGGAACCGGAATGAGGATGCCGACAGTGCGGGTGTCTGCATTGAGATACTTGCCGGCGACGCGCTGGACGTCTTCCTTCGTCACGCCATGCACCTTGTCCACGTAGTCGACGATGTACTGCCAACCGGCGCCTGCAGTCTCGGCCGTGCCCAGCAGCATGGCTTGCCTGAAGACGGAGTCTTGCTCGAACAGAGTGCGGGCCTCCACATGATTTTTGGCTTTTTGAAGCTCTTGGTCCGAAGGTGGTTCTTTCTTCAGCCGTTCGATCTCCGCCAGCACGGCCTTCTCCACATCCTCGACTCTCGCCTTGGGTTGGACAACCGCGTAGAAGGTGAAGAGCTCGGGGTCCGCCGCGAGCTCGTTGTAGCCGGCGCCTACCTGTAAGGCCAGCTTCTTGCGGTATACGAGCGCATCATAGAGGCGGGCGCTCTTGCCCCCCGAGAGGATGTTCTCCAGCACCGCCAACGCATACACGTCAGGGCTCTTGAAGTTGGGTACTTTGTAGCCGAAATAGATGAACGGCAGCTGAGCCTCACGTTTGACGATGATCCGCCGCTCGCCCTTCTGCTCAGGCTCGACGATGGCCGGTGGGGGTGGCGGGGAGCCCTTGGGAATGCCCTCGAAGTATTGCTTGATCATCGGGAGCGCGGTCTCGGCCTTCACGTCACCGACGATCACGAGCGTGGCGTTGTTCGGGGCGTAGTATTTTTCATAGTAAGTCTTGAGGTCCTCCCGGTTCATCGCGTTCAGGTCGTTGAACCATCCGATGATGGGCCAGTGATAGGGATGGACCATAAAGGCCTGAGCGTACATCTGCTCGACCAGATAGGACGGAGGCACATCCTCCACGCGGAGGCGACGCTCTTCCTTGACGACCTCGCGTTCCAACTGAAACTCCTTATCGTCCAAGAGGAGACCCTTCAGCCGGTCTGCCTCCATTTCGAGGGCGAGTCCCAGCTTGTCGGCGGCGAGGTTCTCGAAATAGGCCGTGAAGTCCTGGCTCGTAAACGCGTTGTCGTTGCCGCCGTTCTTTTTAATGATTTTCGAGAACTCGCCTTTTCCGAACTTGGGGGTGCCCTTGAACATCATGTGCTCCAGCATGTGGGACAGGCCCGCCCGTCCCATGACTTCATTGCGGGAGCCGACCTTGTACCAGATCTGGACCGTGACGACAGGGGCCTTGGGTTCTTCCACGAGCAGAACTTTGAGACCGTTCGCCAGCGTGAATTCCTGAACCTTCACCTTGAGACGGCCGGATGCCGCCGGTTCAGCGAGGGATAAGATTCCGATGAGTGTTACAACGAGCGCGAGGCACAAGGTTCTCTGGAATGCGGTCACCGCGCGACTCCTTCCGCTATAAGCCCCCCGAGCTGGCCGCAAGCGCCGAGAATGTCCCGACCCTTGCTCTTCCGGATAAAGGCGTCGATCCCGCTGCGGGTCACGATGGCCTGAAAGCGCAAAACCGCCTCGTCGGAAGGACGACGGAAGGGGCCGCCGGGGAATTCGTTGAAGGGGATCAGGTTGATCTTGCAGGGGAGGCCCCGGACCAGCTTGACCAGCCGCGCCGCATCCTGTGGGCTGTCATTTTCGTCTTTAAGCAGGACGTACTCGAAGGTCAGGCGGCGATGCGGCTTCAAGGGAAAGGTACGACAGGCCGCCATGAGGGTGTCCAGTGGGTAGGCCTTGTTCACCGCAGGCATGAGACGGTTGCGTTGCGCGTTGGTCGTGGCGTTGAGCGACACCGCCAGGTTGACGCCCATGATCGCAACTCGTTTCAACCGGGAACTCAGCCCGGCCGTCGAGAGGGTGATCCGACGCGGCGAAAAGCCGACGCCCCAGGTTTGATTGGTGAGGCGGCGGACCGCTTCTTCCACGGCGTCAACGTTCGCCAGCGGTTCGCCCATGCCCATGAGAACCAGGTTCGTTATGCGTGTATCGAGAGACAAACTTCTTTGAACCGCTAGCACCTGTCCGACGATTTCGTGCGGTTTGAGGTTGCGCAGCAGGCCCATCCGGCCGGTCAGGCAAAAGGTGCAATCAAGGGTGCAGCCTACTTGGGTCGAAAGACACAGGGTCAAGCGATCGTCATCGGGGATCAGCACGCTTTCGATGATCTTACTGTCCTCCAGGCGGAAGATGAATTTCCGGGTGCCGTCTTCCGAACTCAGAACTTCCATGGGCGCGAGCGCCCCGATGCTTGTCTGCGCGGACAATTGTGTCCGGGCGGTCTTCGACAGATCGGACATGGCACTCACATCCGTGACGCGATGCTGGTAGAGCCAGCGGAGAATCTGATGGGTGTGGTAGCGAGGCCAGCCCAGAGTCTGGGTGAGCGTGGCCATCTCGTCGGCGCTCAAGGCCATGAGATCAACTGCGGACATAATGGGCAGAGCGTAACACAGCGTCCGGATTTCCGGCAAGCCTCGGATCACCAGAGGTTGTGTGGTATAATCCTTGTCATGGGTTTAGGTTGTGTGACAAACTTCATCCTTCACTTCAGATCCCGCCTACGTCTCGCGATCTTCCTGGGAATGATGGCCGTTATTCCGGTGGGACTGTTTGCCGCGAGCCCGACGCCTCCGATGCCCTGTACGGAAGCAGCCCCGTGCCTGGCTCAGGCCGTCGGAGCGCTCAGCCAGCGGGATTACGACCAGGCGGTGCGCTTGCTGCTGGAACTCATCGAGCAGTTTCCCAATACACCGTGGGCGGGACGCGCCGAGCTGGCACTGGGGAAGTATTATCAAGACCAGGGCGATCGGCAGGCCGTGCCCTTCTTGCTGGCCGCCCGCCAGCACCTTCCCATCCTGGGCGATTACGCGTATGGCTACCTAGGCGAAGTGAGTTTTAAAAGGTCCGACTTCAACGGTTCCGCCACCGCATTTGATCTCGTCGTGGATCAGTACCCAGACAGCCTCCTCAAATCCCAGGCTCTCGCGCGGTCGGTGGAAGCCTGGTTCCAGGGTGAAGACTGCAGGCGGTCGCGCGAGCGCCAGGTTCGATTTCTGTCTGAATACAGCGGTCACGCCATGGCTTCGGCCGTGCTCTTGCGGCAGGGAGATTGCCAGCAGAAGAACGGAGAGGCGTCCGCCGCCGTCGCGGCCTATCGGCGGATCTGGACCCAGTACGCGGCCTCGTACCAGGCCGACGAAGCCGCCATGCGGCTGGAACGATTAAAGGGCGAGGGAATCGCGATCCCGGAGTTGACACCTGAGGACCGATGGGTGCGCGCCAAGGCGCTGTTCGATGCTGGCCAGTATCTGCGCGCTGTGAAAGCGTTCGAGGATTTTTTGAAGTCTTCTCCCGTCGCGGCGCAGCGCGATCAAGCCAGGTTGAAACTCGCGATCGCGCGCGTGCGGCTGAAGCACTATGAGGAAGCGCGCGCCAATCTGGAGGAAGTCGTCCGAAGCGGCACCGACAGTACGGCGCAGGAAGCGATCGTCTGGCTGGCCAGAGTATTCCTGCGGCAAAGTTTGGATGAGCCGTTCCTGGCATTGGCGAAAGAGGTGGAAAAAGGACGGCTGTCGGGCGAACCCAGGGCGCGGTTCTTACTGTTGTTGGCGGCCCAGCATGCGGACCGTGGGCGGTTTGAGCAGGCGATTCAGACCTACCAGCAAGTGGGAGAAAAAGAGCAGATGGAGGGGCCGGCCGCCGAAGGGTATTACCGCGCCGGGTGGCTGCTCTACAAGGGCGGTCGGTACGAAGACGCCACCCGTTCCTTCGATCAGGTCCTCCGGCTGCAGCAAACAGGATCCATCAGATTGGCGGCACTCTATTGGAAAGCCCGAAGCCTGGAGAAGGCCGGGGACGTACAAAAAGGAGCGGCACTGTTCCAGTCGCTTTGCGGAGACGCGCCGCTGTCCTATTATTGCCAGAATGCGCGCCTGCGGTCGGTTGCCACGGACGTGAATGGCCCCAAGGAGAGTCTCCGGCTTGTCGAGATCGAGCCGCGGGAGAAGTCGGTCACTACAGATGTGCACTATCAGCGCGCTGTGGAACTCCGGATGGTGGGGTTGTCGCGAGAGTCGGGGGAAGAAATGGTAGTCCTGACCGGACGACTTGGAGGGGACCGGGGAGAAATTCTCTGGCTGGCAGAGTTTCTGAAAAACGTCGGGGATTACCATCGGGCGCTGAAGCTCGTCCAGCTCTTTTTCCTCGATGTGATAGACCGCGGCAACGCCGGGGTGCCGCCCGCTTTCTGGGAGCTGGCCTACCCCCGCGGATTATTGCCGACCATTCAGGCGTTGGCCAATCGTGGAACAGATCCGTATCTCGTGGCCGCGATCATCCGGGAAGAGAGTACGTATGACCCGGCCGCGGTTTCTCAGACCGGGGCGTTGGGGTTGATGCAAGTGATGCCGCAAACCGGGCAAATGGTTGCCAACCGGGTGGGGGGCACCGAACCTTTCAGCCGGGAACGGTTGTTCGATCCGCCTTACAATATCCGTCTGGGAAGCTGGTACTTGGGCTACCTGGCCGAGAAATTTGACCGCAAGCCCGTGTATGCGATCGCAGCCTACAATGCCGGACCGGAGGCCGTGACCAAATGGGTGCAACAGTTCGGGAACCTTGAGCCCGATGAATTTATCGAATCGATCCCCTATACTGAGACGCGGCTCTATGTGAAACGGGTTCTGCGGAGCTATCGCGAGTACCGACGGGTGAACGGCCAGGAATGCGCGGCGACAACTTTTGAGAAGGTCTGCTGATGGCTACTGACAAGATCACCGCCCTTGAAGCCAAGGTGAAGGAGCTGATCAAGCACTCGGCCGATCTCAAGCGTCGGGCGGCGCTGCTGGAGGACCGTCTCCGCGAGGCTGATGCCAAGCTGGCGCGGCAGACGAGCGACACCCGCCGGTGGGAAAAGGAACGAGAATGGCTCAGGGGCCGTCTAAAGAAGATCCTGGGCGAGTTGAACCTGCTCGAAAGTTCCGATGGGGACCGGGATGCGGGGAAAAGCTGAGATCGGAGGCGAACGGTGAGCCAGAAATTTGAGATTGAAGTGTACGGCCAGCGGTACACCATCCGCGGAGAAGCCGACCAGGCCTATGTGAATGAGCTGGCCCGCCAGCTCGACGAACAGATGCGAACGCTGGCGACGGGGATGAAGGTGGCGACATCCACCAAGGTGGCGGTCCTGGCGGCCCTGAACCTGGCGCATCAGCTCAACCAGGCACGCAAGCTGCAGCAGGAAAACCTGGAAAATGTGGAAAAGCTTGCCGGAGGGCTCATTGACTCTATCGAGGAAACACTGGGAGGAAGCCGGTAGGACGTTTTTTGTTGAAAGACCAAAAGCTGTTTGCTATCCTAGTTGAGGCTTTTGGGACGGGAACTGGACGATTCTGTTAGTGGTAAGCCCTAGATGTCGTAGGGCTCATGACGAGACAGACGAGGTTTAGGTTACGGAGAGCACGGAGCTTTCGAAAGATTGAACGGCGAAGTAATTTCGTGAGGCTGTGAATAGGGAGTTGAGCCTGATCGATCACAAGGCCGGTAAGGCCTGCAGCAGAAAATGGTCAGGGTCTGGAAAGCCCGAGAGATGGGTTACGCGCGGTCAATGAGAGGGCATCGGTCAGTGAATGACGACTTCTATCTAAGGCGCCAAGCTCCTCCTGACATGGCTCGTACCCTGTCTGTCGTATCCGTTCGGTCAGTCGACGTTCCTTCGTAATCGTCCTTCTGTCAGCCTGCCGCCAACACGTTCCGTTCCCCTTCGTCAGATGTCTGTGCCACGCGCGGCACCAGCTGCCCTGAGCGGCGACGCTGTTGCCCCTGGCAGGAAGGGAGGTGGACACCATTACAGAACTGGCCATCATCGTTGTTGCGGTTGCCGTCGGTGCGGCCATCGGCGCCGGCATGTTCTGGCTCATCCAGGGCAAGGTCGTCGCCTCGCGTCTGCGTGAGGCGGAAGATCACGCGATGCAGATCGTTAAAACGGCCGAGAAGGATGCGTCCACGCGCGCCCGTGAGGCCCAGATCGAGGCCAAGAGCATGATTGTCCAGGCCAAGTCTGACCTGGAGAAGGAGCTGCAGACGCAACGGGCCGAGATCCTTGCGCTGGAGAAACGACTGCTTCAGAAGGAAGAGTCGCTAGACCGCAAGGTGTCCAATGCCGATCGGCGTGAGTCTGACCTGCAGAAGAAGGAGAAGGCCGTGGCGGTCCGGGAGCAGGCGATGGTCGACAAGGAAGCCGAGGTGGACCGCCTGATCCAGGAACGGACAAAGGCGCTTGAATACGCGTCAGGCATGACGGCCGACGAGGCCAAGGCGGCCCTGCTGGCGCAGGCCGAAAACGACGCCAGGTTCGAGGCCGCCAAGATGATCAAACGGATTCAGGACGAGACCAAAGAAATCGCCGATCGGGAAGCCAAGGAGATCATCACCCGGTCCATCCAGCGGATCACGCGGGATTACGTGTCGGAAGCCACGATCTCGGTAGTGGCGATTCCCAACGACAGCATGAAAGGGCGGATCATCGGGCGTGAAGGCCGGAACATCCGGGCGCTCGAGGCTGCGACGGGTATCGATCTGGTCGTGGACGAAACGCCCGAAGCGGTCCTCATCTCGGGGTTCGATCCGTTGCGCCGCGAAATCGCGAAGATGTCTTTGGAGCGGTTGATGGCGGACGGCCGGATTCACCCGACCCGCATCGAAGAAGTGGTCGAGAAGGTCAAGAAGGATTTGGACAAGATGATGATCGAAGAGGCTGAGAAGGTGCTCTTCGAGCTGGGGGTTTCCAACGTCAACCCGGAAATCATCAAGCTGCTGGGCAAGCTCAAGTTCCGGACGAGCTACGGGCAGAACAATCTCTGGCATGCGCGCGAGGCGGCCTACATCTGCGGGATCATGGCCGCGGAACTGGAATTGAACGTCAAACTGGCGCGGCGCGGGGCGCTGATGCACGACATGGGCAAGGCGCTGAGCCAGGAGGAAGAAGGCCCGCACGCGATCATCGGGGCGGACTTCGCCAAAAAATACGGTGAGGAGCCCAAGGTCGTCAACGCCATCGCCGCACACCACGAGCAAGTGGAACCGATCTGCCCCGAAACGGTGCTGGTGGCTGCGGGCGAAGCGCTGTCGGCAGCGCGGCCGGGCGCGCGCCGCGAGACCGTCGAGGCCTACATTAAGCGCCTGGAGAAGCTGGAGAAGCTGGCCGTGGATTACAAGGGCGTGGACAAGGCCTACGCGATCCAGGCTGGGCGCGAGATCCGGGTGATCGTCAAGCAGGATGCGATCACGGATGTGGAGTGCGCCGTGTTGTCCCGCGATCTGGCCCGCAAGATCGAGCAGGAGCTGACCTATCCCGGTCAGATCAAGGTCACGGTCATCCGCGAGAGCCGGTATGTTGATATCGCGAAGTGACACACGGGAAAAGGCCGCGTGAAAATTCTCTTCATCGGTGACATCATAGGCGAGCCGGGTCGGAAAACCGTGGCCCGGCACGTGCCGAGGCTCGTCCGTGAGCGGGGTGTGGACTGTGTCATCGCCAATGCCGAAAACGCCGCCGGCGGATTCGGCGTCACACCGGACGTCGCGCGGGAATTGTTCTCGGTGGGTGTTCACGTGATCACCAGCGGGAATCACATCTGGGACAAGAAGGAAATCATCGAGTACATCAAGGACGAGCCGCGACTGTTGCGCCCGGCCAACTATCCGAAGGACGCGCCCGGCAAAGGCAGTGTCGTCGTGACCACCGCGTCGGGCGAGAAGGTCGGCGTCCTGCAGTTGATGGGGCGCGTCGCGATGCCCACACTGGATTGCCCGTTCCGGGTCGGCCGGCACGAAGTCGAAGCGCTCCGGCGCGAAGTGCGGACCGTGATTGTCGACATGCACGCCGAAGCGACCTCGGAGAAGATGGCGATGGGCTGGTACCTGGACGGGGAAGTAAGCGGGGTGTTCGGGACGCACACGCACGTTCAGACGGCCGACGAGCGGATCCTTCCGAAGGGGACGGCCTATCTCACCGACGTCGGCATGGTCGGCCCGACCGAGTCCGTGATCGGGATCAAGAAAGAGATCGCCATCGAAAAGTTCCTCACGCAGATGCCGCACCGCTTCGAAGTGGCTCCCGGCCCCTGCGTGTTTTCAGCCGTGCTGTTCGAAGTGGATACGGCGATGGGGAAAGCCCTCTCGATCGAACGATTGCGTATACAGGACTGACCGCATGCCCGGCGGACCGCCTGCGCGAGCGCTCTACACCGTTTCTGCTCTGACGTCCCTCCTTCGGCTGCACATTGAGTCCGCTTTTCCCGACGTGTGGGTGGAGGGGGAGGTCTCCAACCTGCGCATCCCCACCTCCGGTCACGCGTATTTCACGCTCAAAGACGCGACGAGCCAGATTCGGGCGGTGCTCTTCCGGTCCGCGGGGCGTGCCCTGCGGTTTGCGCTGGAGGACGGGATGCATCTTGTGTGTCGGGGGCGGGTGACTATCTACGAGCCCAAAGGCGACTATCAGGTGATCGTCGAGTATGCCGAGCCGAAAGGTGTGGGGGCGCTACAGCTTGCGTTCGAGCAATTGAAGGCGCGGCTCGCGGTCGAGGGTTTGTTCGAGACGGCGCGAAAGCGGCCCCTTCCGTTTTTCCCGCGTCGTATCGGCGTGGTGACCTCCCCGACGGGCGCGGCAATTCGGGACATCGTGCAGGTTGCCCACAAGCGCTTTCCCGGGATTGAAATCGTGCTGAATCCGGTCGCGGTCCAGGGCGAAAGCGCTGCGGGCGAGATCGCTCGGGCGATCGAAGAACTCAACGAACTTGGTGGGCTGGATGTCTTGATCGTCGGGCGGGGTGGAGGGTCCCTCGAAGATCTCTGGCCGTTCAACGAGGAGATCGTGGCACGGGCCATCGTCGCCTCACGTATCCCCGTGATCTCCGCCGTGGGGCACGAGGTTGATTATACGATCGCCGACTTCGTGGCCGATCTGCGTGCGCCCACCCCGTCCGCGGCCGCAGAAATGGTGGTCCGGGATCGACAGGACCTGCTCAATCAGGCGGAGAGTTTTTGGAAGCGGTCCTTCCAGGCGGTCCATGCGCGTCTTCGCGACTGCCGCGCGTGCGTCGAAGCCGAGCGGCGCGGTCTTCTCGATCCGACCGCGCTGGTGGTGCGGGCGATGCAGCGGCGCGATGATCTTGAAATGCGACTGTGCCTGGCCCTGAATGCCCGCGTTCGCGAGGTGCGGGCGGCAGTCGAGGCTCTGCGGCAGGACGTCATGCTGCAGTCTCCCGTTCAGCGAATCCAGAATGGATTGACCATGCTGCCCCATCTGCGGGCGCGGCTCCAGCAGCGGATGGACGTTGCACTCGAATTATGGCGGCGTTCGTTTGCGGAGGTCAGCGGAGCGATGCATGCGCTGAGCCCGCTGGCGATTCTCGGCCGGGGGTACAGCATTACCCGTCGATGGCCGGACCTGACCGTGCTCCGAACGGCCTCTGACGTGGCCTCCGGCGATGCGGTCCATGTGCGCTTGGCCTCCGGCGAACTGCTCTGCGAGGTCCGGCGGACCGGCGAGAAGCTGTTACCGGATTGATTCAGGACACGGGCGGCGTATAATGCGAACCGAATGGGAGAGAGACTGTGGCGACGATGAAGTTTGAAGAAGCGCTGGGCCGTTTGGAAGCGATCGTGGCCGAGCTGGAACGGGGCGAGCTGCCGCTCGAAGATTCCATGCGGATCTTCGAAGAAGGCATCAAGCTCTCCAAGGTCTGCCTGAAGATGCTCGATGACGCCGAGCGCCGGGTGGAGATTCTGGTCAAGGACAAGGACGGCCGGAAACGCGCGCGACCGTTCGAATTAGAGGGGCATGCCGACGCGGGCCCGGACAACGGCGACGTTGAAGACTGAGATGGCAGCGATGGGAACCCTTCGGGGGACCAAGGCGGCGGAGCGGTTGGATCTGGCCATGGTCCGCCGCGGGCTCGCCGACAGTCGGGAGCGAGCGCAGGGGCTTGTCCTGGCCGGAGCCGTCACTGTCGCCGGCCAGGTCGCACGCCGTGCCTCCCAAGTCATTCCTTCCGGAACACCGATTGAGGTGAGTGCTCCGGAGCACCCTTTTGTGGGACGGGGCGGCCTCAAACTGGCGGCGGCGCTCGATGCCTTCGCAATCAATCCGGCCGGCATGGCGGCGCTGGACATCGGGGCTTCGACCGGAGGCTTTACGGACTGTCTCCTCCAGCGCGGCGCGGCGCGGGTCTATGCCGTGGACGTCGGCTATGGACAACTCGCATGGCGGCTTCGACAGGACCCGCGCGTTGTGGTGATCGAACGATGCAATGCGCGCTATCTGGATCGATCACAGATCCCCGAGCCGGTTGACCTGGCCACGATTGACGTGTCCTTTATCTCGCTCACGATGATTCTTCCTGCCGTCCGGTTGTGTCTGAAAGCGGAGGGGCAGGTGGTGGCGTTGTTGAAGCCGCAGTTTGAGGTCGGCAAGGGGAAGGTCGGGAAAGGCGGCATCGTCCGGGACGAGCACCTCCGCCGGGAAGCGGTCGAAAAAGTCCGTCACGCTGTTGAGACTCAGCGTTGGCGATGGGACGACGAGATCCCGTCGCCGATTGCCGGCCAGAAGGGAAACCTCGAGTACTTGATTCGGATGCGCCAAGCATGAAGATCCTCGTGACGGGCGGGGCGGGCTTTATCGGCTCGCACATCGTCGACCGGCTTGTTCAAGAAGGGTATGAGATCGCGGTCGTCGACAACCTCTCGACTGGCAAACGCCGGCACGTCAACCGCGCGGCAAAGTTTTATCGGACCGACATACGGAGCTGGTGGCTGGAACGGGTCTTTCGCCGGGAGCGTCCCGTCGTCGTCTGCCACCATGCGGCCCAGATGGACGTGCGCCGTTCCGTTCGGGACCCCGTGTTCGACGCCGAGACCAATATTTTGGGAACGCTCAACGTCCTGCGGCATGCCATCAAGTACGGAGTGCGTAAGGTGCTCTTCGCGTCGTCCGGCGGGGCGGTATATGGGGAAACGGAGAAGCTTCCGGTTTCGGAAGACCATCCCGTGCGGCCGGCGTCGCCGTATGGCATCAGCAAGGCGGTGGGGGACGAGTATCTTCGGTATTTCCGCGAGGCCGACGGACTGGAGTTTGTGAGCCTGCGCTATGCCAATGTCTACGGCCCTCGCCAGGACCCACACGGGGAGGCCGGGGTGGTGGGCATCTTCACGCAGAAGATGTTGCTGGGCGAGCAGCCGATCATCAACGGCAACGGCCGGCAGACTCGGGACTTCGTCTATGTGGACGACGTCGTTGAGGCGAATGTGGCTGCCCTGAACAAGGCAGCGCATGGGATATACAACGTGGGCACGGGAAGGGAGACGAGCGTCAACGAACTGTTCAGTCTCCTGGCAGGCCTCATCAATCCGGCCATCCGTGAAGTCCACGGGCCGGCGAAGAAGGGTGAACAGCAGCGGATCGCATTGGACGCGTCCAAATTTCACCGCGAGTTGGACTGGGAACCGAAGGTCTCGCTAGAAGACGGCCTCGCCAGAACCGTGGAGTACTACCGGAAGACGGAGCGCGCGACCTGATGCTCAATACCGGGGCACCGACGGATCGATCTGCTGCGACCAGGCGTTGATGCCGCCCGTCAGGTTCTTCACGTTTTTGAAGCCTTGCTGCAGGAGAAACTGCGTGGCGTCCATGCTCCGCATCCCCATGTGGCAGTGCATGACAATCTCGGCGTTCGGGTCGAGTTTCTTATACTCGGATGCCAGCGTGCCGAGCGGAATGAGCTGAGCACCGCTGATTTTGGCGATATTGTACTCCCAGGGTTCTCGGACGTCGATGAGGATGAGCTGTTCACCCCCGTCGAGTTTTTGCTTTAATTCCTGGACGGTGATCGACACATTCATGATGCAAACCCTCCTCTGCAGGCGATGGTAAGCCGTGACTCTGGCTGCTGTCAACCGGCGGCTCTCATGAAACTTCAACGAGGCAGGCGATGGGCGGGAATCGCATGACCATCACGGAGGGTGGGGATGCCCTTGTGGTGCTGATCACCGCAGCGTCCCGCGAGGAGGCCGATCGGATCGCTCGTCGATTGATCGACGAGCGGCTGGCCGCCTGCGTGAACATCGTGCCCCAGGTACGATCGCTCTTTGTATGGGAGCAGAAGCTGTCACAGGAGGACGAGGTGCTCCTCGTGGTCAAATCGTGCCGCGCCCGGTTTCAGCAATTGGCGGACACCGTCAAGCAGCTCCACAGCTACAGCGTACCGGAAATCATCGCCCTTCCCGTTGTTGTAGGGTCTTCTGACTATCTCCGCTGGGTCTCCGACTCGACTAAACAAGACAAGTCCTGAAACTTCTCCCTCACATTATTGACATTCCAGGGGGGGTATGGTATTTATGCACTTCGCTCATCTCCTTAACTATTACGGGGTGTTATGAGCAAACCTGATCAGGAATTCCATATCGTCGTCTTTCCGGGCGCCACGTCGCATCCCCGGCGGTTCAGCATCAGGCGGCGGACCGTCAAGATCCTGCTCGTGGGGATCCTTCTCGCCGCCATCGTGGAAGCGTTGTTCCTGGTCCAGTTTATGACCCGGAGCGGGGAGCTCTGGGAGCTGGAGGCCCTGCGGTCCGAAGCGATCCAACACCGCCAACAGGCCACCGCGCTTTCTTCCACGCTGGAAGATCTCCGGAAGCAATTGTCGAACATGCGGGAAGTCAACATCCGGATTCGGATGATGCTGGGTCTCGACCCGCCGAAAGTGCCACCGTCGCCGCTGGGCCTGGGCGGCAAGGAAGAGTCCAATGCGGTGCTCCAGCCTGGCGGTATGGGAGGGGAGCGCGAACCCCTCGCGCACATTACCGTTCAGTTACAGCAGAAGCTGGCCTGGCTGCAGGATGAGGCGGCCCTTCAGGAGCGTTACCTGAAGGAGTTGACCGGCATCGTGAGCGAGCGGCGCGCGCAGTGGTCGGCCACGCCATCGATCTGGCCGGTACGAGGCTGGGTGTCCTCAGGGTTTGGGCATCGGGTATCGCCCTTTACGGGAAAGGACACGATGCACAGCGGCGTGGATATCACGGCGCCCCTGCGTACGCCGGTGCTCGCGCCGGCGGCCGGGACCATCCATTTCGCGGGGATTGAAGCGGGGCTCGGCAACACCGTGACGCTCTCCCATGGATACGGGATGAAAACGGTTTACGGGCACATGGACAAAATCAAGGTGGCGAACGGTCAATTCGTCAAGCGCGGCGACGTGATCGGATGGGTCGGAAGTACGGGACTCTCGACCGGTCCGCATCTCCATTACGAGGTCGAAATCAAGGGGTCCTACGTGGACCCGCTCAAGTACATTATTGACTGAAGATCTCTTCGATCGCTCGACTTTTCCACTCCACATAGTAATCAGTGATGCCGAAGGCGCGCATGACGGTGGCCGAGGTATCCATCAGTGATACCGGCTGTTTGATGGTATAGCCTGCCTTGATCCCTGGTCCTGCCGCAATCCACGGAATCGTCATATCCGCCGGCATCGTCGTGCCGTGGGTGGTGTCGTGCCCCCCATGGTCAGAGGTGACGATGAACGTCGTCTTCTCGTAAAGCTCCAGGTCTTTGAATCCTTTGATGAGCATCCCGATCGCCCGATCAATGTCCTCGACCGACTTGAGATACGGCTTGCTCATCCAACCATTGACGTGCCCCGCCGCATCGGCTTCGGCGAAGTGGACCAGAAACAAGGAAGGTTTGGTGGAGTCATTCGAATTTTTGTACACAGTGATGACGTCGGCGGCGACCTTTTTGGCGGTGCAGATGGGCTCGTTAATGCTGCACAAGTTCAGCAGCATGCGGCGATCAGGTTTGGCGATATGGAGGAGCTTTTCCTTTTGTATGGAGATGGCGCCCCACTTGCCGCCATTGAAGGAAGCGATCTCGAACACCGTCGGGGATTTCAGATAGCCGCGCAGGGCCTCATAGTCGTTCCAGCTCACGCCGTGCTGTTCGACCGGAAGCCCGGTCAGCATGGAAGTGAACGCCGGCAGGGTGAGACTGGGCGTCACGGTTTGCGCCTTCATCGTGGAGGATCCCCGCTTGATCAATCCCTCCAAGGCCGGCACCTTGGCCTGCTTGAGCGCGTCGGGCCGCAGCCCGTCCACCATGATGATCACGACGTTGTCTGCGGTTGCGGGCGGACCGGCGGCCGGCGCCTTCCCCGCGAAGAAGAGACCCAAGAAGAGTATGGTGACAACCAGGTTCAGCCAAGCGCGAGAAAGGATCATCATGCGTGTCCCCGTGAATCGAACAAAAAGCGTCGGCATTCTACACAATCGTCGGACGGAATGCCACACGTAACGCGTCATGGCACGTCGGGAAACCCGCGACAGTCCTTGACTCGAGACCGACCCTTTTTGTAGAGTGGCGAACGGGCTTGCTCTCTGAGTGTGGAGGTGGCGGTGTCGGATTCCCCATCCGCGGCGGTACCCTTTGCGGCTCAGGCCATTCCCTTTCATGAGATGCTCGCCAACGGGAAGATTCCTGACGGGTTGCTCTCCAGCCCCTATGTGGCGGAGCAATTCGTTGAGCGCCTGGTCCATTACGTCCTGAGCATGCCGGCTGGCAGTTATTCGATGGCCAACCTGTCGAAACTGTTGGAGCAAGTGGATCCTCGCCAGCAGGTCTTCTTTTTCAAGAAATTAAAAGAGACGAGCCCGGGCAGCCTGGAGCATTTCGCTCCTCTGTACTACGGCTTTATGTCCGAGTTCAGCGACCTTCTCTTTACCTAGCCCTTCCTCAGAGAGCAGAGCCAGCCTGTTTGAAATCCCATTCTGTTCGGCATACACTGCTGAAACGATGAGCGCTTCCGGCGATCGCTTTGCAGCGCGGGCCGCCCGCATCCCGACATACGGGATTGGTCTGTCTGTGGACGTCCATAGTCCTGACCTGTTGGACTTGCATCGGGTGCTCGAACGTGCCGGCATGCCGCCCGATTATCTGGAAATCTTCAAGGCTCCGACGCGCGACCTGGCGCGCATCCGCGCGGCCCTTCCAGGAGTTCCGCTGGCCTACCATGCGGAAGGGCTCTGGCTGACCGAGCCGGACCTGCAGCGTCGGTATCCCTGGGCCGGCGCGATTGACACGATTGCCCGGCATGCTGAGGCGATCGGGGCCGGCTGGGTCAACCACGAGTGCGCCAGCAAGCAGGTCGGCGGCTATTCATTCGGCACCTATCTCCCGCCCTTGTTCACCCGCGCGGCGGCGGAGGCGACAGGGGCCAATGCCGCTCTCGCGCAGACTGCTCTCGATGACTGGTATGCCCGTCGCGGCCGCCCGGACGCCGCGCCACTTCTCCTGCTGGAACTGCCTCCGTTGACCTATTGTGCGTTCGGCGACCTGTCCATTCCGGAGTTTTTCGCGCGGATCGTTGAACAGGCATCCTGCGGGCTGATGCTCGATATCGGGCATCTCTGGACGCACTGGCGATACCGCGAGCGCCGACGCTTTCCCACACCGGAGGCGTTCGCGGCGGATTTCCTGGAGACGTTCCCGCTGAACCGCGTGGTGCAGGTTCACGTGGCGGGTCTGGGGACGGCGGACGGTGAGGGATCGTCGGATATGCTTCCCTATTGGATCGACAAGCATGACGCGCCCGTTCCAGGCATACTCTTTGATCTTCTGCGGCAGGTCTTGGCCCATCCTGGACTGACCGCGCTCAAGGGGATCGCGCTGGAGGTGGACACCAAAGCCGTGCCGCTTATCGTCGACGAGTTGGGGCAGTTGCTCGAGGAGGTGGCAGGGACAACGAGGGGAGAGGGACATTCATGTACGTCCTCGCCCTTGAAGGGAGAGGGTTTGGGTGAGGGTGAGTTGAGGGACCAGTATGCAGCGTATGCTCGGGTTGTCTCCGGACAAGAAACATTGGAAGCGAGCGCCCTCGCTCCGTTCGCTCGAAACGTGGATCGAGAGGGGCTGGTACGCTATAGCACCCAATATTTGCCGCAGGAGATTCTCAGGTGGGGAGGAGACCTGGCTGAACTTTTTCCGTCGGCCTGGACTGTATTGGAGAAGCGAGGGGTCACCGGCGAGGACTTTGTCCGGTACTGGTTCAGCCGGCCTCGTCCCGTGACCGAACAGTATGACTTTTTCTACATCAAGTTGGAGCGGTGGGTGGAGTTTGTCGGGACCATCGCGCCCGATCTGGTAAAGGAGGTGGCCCGCGAAGCCGGCGTCCTGCGTGCCCTCCATGCCGAGCTGAACGACGAGGCCGCGGTTGTGGAGAGCCACACGTGACGGCAGTCCGCATCAACAAGTACTTTACGGAACAGGGGTTCTGTTCCCGTCGGGCCGCAGATCGCATGATCGCGGAGGGCCGCGTCCGGATCAATGGACGCGCGGCCGTGCTGGGCGATCAGGTGACGGATGCGGACGTGGTGACGGTGGATGGCCGTGTGGTGAAGACCAAGCCCCACGCTGTGTACCTCGCCTATCACAAGCCGATCGGGGTGACCTGTACCACGGAGCCGCATGTAGCCGGCAACATCCTGCAGGCGGTGGGCTATCCCGAACGCATCTTTCCTATCGGCCGCCTGGACAAGGACTCGTCGGGTCTCATTCTGTTGACCAACGATGGAGATATCGTCAATCGCATCCTGCGGGTGGAGTTCGGGCACGAGCGGGAATACGTGGTCACGGTGGAGCGCCCGTACGCGCCGACCTTTCTGAAACAACTGGAACGGGGCGTGCCGGTGCTCGGGGAGAAGACCAGGCCTTGCCGGACCAGCAAGGTGAACGCGACGACGTTCCGGATCACGCTGACAGAAGGACGCAACCGGCAGATTCGCCGCATGTGCACGGCGCTCGGTCATCGCGTGCTGCAGCTGGCGCGGGTGCGCATCATGCACATCAGGCTGGGAGACCTTCCGTCGGGTCAGTGGCGGCATCTCACGTCGAAGGAACGCGACGAGATCCTGAGAACAGTCGGATTACACGACAAAGAACATGTCGAGGCCGCATCATGAGATCCCCGCGCCTGCTCCTGATCATCCCTCCGCTCACGCAACTCAACACGCCCTATCCCTCCACGGCATACTTGACGGGTTTCCTCGCGCTTCGCGGTTATGAAGTCGCGCAGGCCGACGTCGGCATCGAGATGGTCCTGGCGCTGTTCTCCAGGATGGGGCTGGAACGCGTCTTCGCCAGGCTCCGTCAGAGCGGCAACGATCTGCCGGGGGAAGCCAAACAGATGCTGGCGCTGGAGCGGGTCTATCTCGACTCGATCGATGCGGTCATCGCATTTCTGCAGGGACAGGACCAGACGCTGGCGCCGCGCATCTGCCAAGGAGGATTCCTCCCGCAGGGACCGCGGTTTGCGACCGCGCTCGACCGGGATCGTGTCATCGGTCATCTCGGCACGATGGACCGGGCCAGACGCTTGGCGACTCTCTACCTTGAGGATCTGGCCGATCTGATCCATGAAACCGTGGCGTCGCAATTCGCCCTGAGCCGCTATGCGGAGCACGTGGGCATGTCGGCCGCTGGGTTCGATTCGGTCGCGCAAGCTCTCACGGAGCCGCCCAGCGTGACGGATGAGCTGATGCTTGAGGTTCTGTGGCGGCACGTGGAGAAGGCCGATCCGACCCTCGTCGGGCTGACCGTGCCGTTTCCTGGCAACCTCTACGGCGCGCTTCGGATCGCGCAGGCGCTGAAGACGCGACGAGCATCCGTCAAGATCGTCCTCGGCGGCGGCTATGTCAACACGGAACTCCGTCGACTTCAGGAGTCGTGCCTGTTCGACTATGTGGACTACGTGACGTTGGATGATGGCGAGCGCCCGCTGCTCTGTCTGTTGGAATACCTGTCCGGCAAGCGCGATGAGACTGAGCTGCGGCGGACGTTCCTGCGATCCGAGGGGCAGGTGGTCTGGCGGGACGGAGCGCGCGATCCCGACTTCGGGCAGGCGGAGCTGGGCACGCCGACCTACAAGGGGTTGCCGCTGGACCGGTACCTGTCTGTTCTGGACACGCTGAATCCCATGCATCGGCTCTGGTCCGACGGCCATTGGAACAAGCTGACGGTCGCGCACGGGTGCTACTGGAAGCAATGCACGTTTTGCGATGTGGGCTTGGACTACATCGGCCGGTATGAAGCCACGCCGAGCGAAATCTTGACGGACCGCATCGAGGCGTTGCTCGCTGAAACGGGACGGCGCGGGTTCCACTTCGTGGACGAGGCGGCGCCGCCGGTCGGGCTCAAGGGGCTGGCGCTGATCCTGCTGGAACGGGGCGTCACGATCTCCTGGTGGGGGAACATCCGCTTCGAGTTGGCCTTTACGCCGGACCTCTGTCGTCTCCTCGCCGCGTCCGGCTGCATCGCGGTCAGCGCCGGACTGGAGGCGGCGTCCGACCGGTTGTTGGAGGCCATGAAGAAAGGCATCACCGTCGCGCAGGCCGCGCGCGTGGCCGCCTCGTTTCAGGAGGCCGGCATCATGGTCCATGCCTACCTCATGTACGGGCTGCCCGGAGAGAGGATCGCGGAAACTGTGGAGAGTCTGGAGCGCGTGCGGCAGTTATTCGCGCGGGGTCTGATCCAGTCGGCGTTCTGGCACAAGTTTGTGGCGACCGCTCACAGCCCGATGGGGCTGGACCCGGCCGCTCACGGGATTCAGATCACGGGGCCGTCGTTCGGCGGGTTTGCGGAGAACGATCTCACTCATGAGGATCCCATCGGCGAGGCGCCCGAATGGCTGGGGGCGGGGTTACGGAAGGCCTTGTATCATTACATCGAGGGAGAAGAGCTGGCGGCCGACGTGCGGAGCTGGTTCGACCATTCCGTACCGCGGCCCAAGGTGCCGCGCCAGTGGGTCGCGCGAGTTCTTTCAGACCGGCTTCGTGATGAGGACTCAACGGCAGAGCGCCACTTTGTCTGGATCGGTGGCGTTCCCGTCGTCGAGCCGTCCGGACGCGATCATCGCCGGGTGATCCTGCCCAATCGAACGGAGGATGCCGAGGTACGGTTGTCCACCGACAAGGCGGTCTGGCTGACGGAATTGATCCGGGCGGCCACGCCCACCCGCGACAAACGCGGAGAAAAGTACCCTTCGCTCAAAGAAGTCCGAGCCCGGTATCCGCTGGGCGGCCCTCGCGGGTTCGATATCCTGTTCCGCGCCCCGGCGTGGGAAAAAGTACGGAAGGCCGGACTCCTGCTTGTCTGAATGTGAGCAGGCAATGGCGGACTACCTCATACAAGTTTTAACAGACAGGGACGCAGTGGCCCGTGCGGCTGCAGACTTTTTCGTCAATCTCGCACCCCAGCCTCAAGGAGACAAACGACCGTTCCTGGTCGCGCTGCCCGGCGGAACGACGCCCCAGGCCCTGTACGCGTTATTGGCCTCTGCGGAATACCGGAATCGGGTTGCGTGGGACCAGGTCTCTTTTTTCTTCGGTGACGAGCGTGCGGTGCCGCCCGATCATCCCGACAGCAACTATCGGATCGCCCATGAGGCGCTGTTCCGCCCGCTCAACATTTCAGAGAAGCGTATTTATCGTATGAAGGGAGAGCTGCCCGATCTCGAGGCTGCGGCGACGGACTATGAGCGGGTGCTGCAGTCGGCCTTCGTCGGCGAGCGAGTCCCGCGCTTTGACCTGATCTTTCTCGGCATGGGACCGGACGGGCACATGGCCTCGCTCTTCCCCGGGCATCCGGCGCTGGCGGAACGGAAGCGGTGGGTCATGCCGGTGATGGATGCGCCCAAGCCGCCGCCGCGCCGTCTCACGCTCACGGTGCCGGTGCTCAATGCCGCCAAGCTTGTGCTCTTCATGGCGACGGGCGCGGACAAGGCGCGGGCGCTTCGGGAAGTGCTCGAAGGGAACGCGTCACCCGATCAGTATCCCGCCAAGCACGTCCGGCCGGGAGCGGACCGTCTGGTCTGGCTGGTGGACGAAGCCGCGGGAGGGATGCTCTCACGATGATTAGACGAATGGCCCTAACCATGTGTCTCAAGATACATGGCGGTAGAATGGCCCGAATGGTGGGAGTGGGAACTAGAGCTCAGTGCGCATCTGGAAGAGCGGATGGCGGGCCGGGATTTTACAGAAGTAGACCTTCGGCGTATGCTTGAGCATGCTGCTTCAAGCTCTCCATCGGGAGTTGAAGGGAGATGGGCCATCAAGACGACGCATCGCCGTCGATCATGGAAGGTCATCGTCGAGCCGGATTTTGACAGGCACCTCTTAGTCGTGGTGACAGCCTACCCGTTATCAGGGGCATGAGATGAAAGACCGATATCTCGAAGTTACATTTCGTAATGGCAAACCGTTCGCGGCGTATCTCCATTTGCCGAAGGGTGCGGAGGAGCGGAGTGTCCGATCGGAAGAGGCCGAGCATGGGATGGTCATTGATTATGGCCCGAACGGCAATCCAATCGGGATCGAATTGACGGCTCCTGAGCAGGTCACGATTGACCGGCTCAATCAGGTGCTGAAGCGCCTCAACCTAGAGCCGATGAGCGAAAGAGAACTGGCGCCGCTCTCAGCTGCGTAAAGCCGTGAGTATCCGCCCCCTTCACTCTTTCGCGTAGTGCGGTTTGGTGGGTCGGAATTTTTTCGGGATGGGGTCGGAGGGGAAGTCGGTCCGGCCCA
>DASYQR010000079.1:0-4322 GCA_036005325.1 Nitrospirales bacterium
GGAAATTGGCCCGACCATCGGGCAGAAGCTGCAAAAGGATGCCTTGATCGCGATTTCCATCTCGATGTTGGGCATCATCCTCTACGTCGCCGCGCGTTTTGAATTCCGGTTCGGGATCGCGGCGGCGATCGCCACGTTTCACGACGTGTTGGCTGTCTTGGGGATCTTTTACGTACTGGACAAGGAGATTACCCTCCTGATAGTCACCGCCCTCCTGACGCTGGCTGGTTATTCACTGACGGATACCGTCGTCGTCTTTGACCGGATCCGGGAAAACCTCAAAATGCGCCACCGGGACCCGCTTGAAACCACCATCAATAATGCCGTCAACCAGGTTCTGAGCCGGACTGTCGTGGTGTCGTTGACCGTCATTCTGGTGCTCATTCCCCTGACGCTGGCCGGCGGGGAAGTCCTGCACGATTTCTCGCTCGCCTTGCTCTTAGGCGTGATCGTCGGGACCTATTCGTCGGTTTTTGTCGCCAGTCCGCTTCTGATCCTCTGGAAGGGTACCCCAGGTAAACTGCTCCGCCGGTAAGGGTGTTACCTCTACTTGACAATTCAGGATACACCAAGGAAAATAAGTAGTTACAACAAACCTTGGTGTTACCGGATTGAAACAGTTCTTTCGACGCCAGAGTCTCCAGCGCCGGATCATCACCGCCATGGTGCTGATCGGGCTTCTGCCCCTTAGCTTCGCCTTCGTCATTACCTATCTCGAAGAGCGCCGGGCGATCCAAGACACGATCGGAAAAGATTTCCGCCAAATTGCGGTTGAGGCGGCAGGGAAGGTCGAATTGCAGGTGATGCATGGCCTCAATGAAGCCCGCCAGTTGGCCACGATCCCGATTCTGCGCGGGGCGGTCATTGATTCCAACCGGAGCTATGCGGGGCGCGATGCGCCCGCCGTACGCCGGATGGTGCGAGAATGGGAGACCCGCTGGAACAAAGGCAAGGACCGCGGTCGGTTCCCGGACTTTGTCAATAAAATGGCCATCGATTATTTGAACGAATGGTATCGCATCCGGAAGAACGAGTATGTCGCCATCCTGGTGACGGACAGCCAAGGCGCACTTGTGCTGAGCTCCACGCCGCATGCCGAGTACGACCAGCGTAATACCCAGTGGTGGCAGGTGGCCTACGGCGGGGGGAAGGGGCAGGGCTTTGTGAGCGATCTTGTCTACGATGAGGCGCTCGGGTTTCATGTGCTCGAGGTGGCAGTGCCCATCTTGGACGATACCCAGAAAGAAGCCGTGGGAGCCGTCAACGTCCGATTACGGAGCGGCGAGCTCTTCAAAGCCATCCAAGAGGTTCGCATCGGCGAGCACGGGCATGCGATGCTGCTGAACACGGCCGGGAGGCCGTTGATCTGCCCAGTGCTCTCTCTCGACAAACACACGGTCAACGCTGCTTTGCTGAAGCAGATCACTCAACCGACGGCGGGCTGGGTGGTGGCCGCGGACGATGCGCACGGGGCGCGAAACGCGATCGTCGGATTCGCGCCGATCGAATTTCCGATCCCGCTGGCTCCGGAGAGCTTTGGAGGCCTGGGGGTTGATTGGATCGCCTTCGTCCGACAGGACCCGAAGGAGACGTATGCCCCTTTAAATCAGCTCGTATGGAGAGTCTCGCTCGGCGCCGTGGGTGTGTTCCTCCTGATGCTGCTGGCCGGCCGGTTCCTGGCCCGCCGGATCGTGCGTCCGATCCAGGCGTTGCAAGAGGGAGCTGCGCTGCTCGGCCGGGGGGAGCTCGATCACCGGCTAAACATCGCGACCGGCGACGAGATCGAAAAGCTTGCGGACACGTTCAACCAGATGGCTACCAGCCTCCGCCAGCACACCGAAGGGCTCGAGCACGCGGTGGCCCGCAGAACAAGGGATCTCCGCGAGTCGCAGGAACGGTACAAGATCCTGTTCGACGAAGCGGCGGATTCGGTGATCATGGTCAACCCAGGCGGGGGCATCATCGCGGTGAATCGCCGCCAGGAGGCGATTCTCAAGTACCCGGAGGAGCAGCTCGTCGGCCGGCGCTTTATCGATCTCATCCTGCCCAAGTACCAGGCCTCGGTGGCCGCCCAGATTCAGGAGATTTTGAAGGGGGCGGAGAAGACGCCGACCTTGGAAGTCAAAGTGTTTGATCGGGCCGGGCGGCCGGTTCCCATGGAGCTCGATCTCACCGGCATCGGGACCGGTACCATGATCTATATCATGGTACAGCTGCGGGACATCACGGAACGCAAGGCGCTGGAACGGCAGCTCCAGGAGTACAGCGAGGGGTTGGAGGTGAAGGTTCAGGACCGGACCCGCGAGATTGCGGAGACGAAAACGTATCTCGAGAACCTCCTGGAGAACGCCAACGACGTCATCTATACGCTGGACCTGGAGCAGCGATTTACCTACGTGAACAGCAAGATCGAGGTCTGGGGCTATCGGAAGGAGGACCTGCTCGGCCGGCCCTATCTGTCGTTGATGTCCCGCCGCCATCGCGGCAAGCGCCTCCGGTCCACTCTGGATATCGGCACCAAGCAGGCCTATGAAGTGGAAATTATCACGAAAGAAGGGGAACTGCGTAATGCCCTGGTCAGCGTCTCGCCCCTGCAGGACAACGGCGGGCGGATCGTGGGGGTGCTGGGCATCGCGCGGGACATCACGGAGAAGAAGCGGCTGGAACAACAGGTATTGAGTTCCGAGAAACTCGCGTCGATCGGGAAGCTGGCGGCAGGGGTCGCGCACGAGATCAACAACCCGCTCGGCGGCATTCTGAATTGCCTTTACAATCTCCGGAAAGGGCATCTCTCTCCTCAACGGGAACGGGAGTATCTGACCTCGATGGAGGACGGATTGCGGCGGGTCCAGAAGATCGTACGCCAGCTCCTGGATTTCTCGCAGCAGCACGATCCCGAGCTTTCTCCGACCGAGGTTAATCCGCTCATCGAACGGGTACTCATGCTGACCAACTACGCCTTTGAAGGGACCGGCGTGGGCCTTCGCCGGGAATTGGGCGGCGAGCTGCCGCTTCTCATGGCGGACCGGCACATGCTCGAGCAGGTCCTGATGAATTTGATCCTCAACGCGGTCCAGGCCATCAAGGGAAACGGGATGGTCACGGTCCGATCAGGAACGGACGGGACGTGGTGTACGATCGAAGTGGAAGATACCGGCTGCGGAATTCCGCCCGACGTGCTGCCCAAAATCTTCGATCCGTTCTTCACCACCAAAGGGCAGGGCGAGGGCACGGGCTTGGGACTGTCGGTGAGTCTCGGGATCGTTGAACGGCATGGCGGCGCGATTGCGGTCAAGAGCCAGGTCGGCCAGGGGACCACGTTCATTGTCAAACTGCCGGCGTTGAATGTCCGGTCGATGGCGGGCAAGGGGGCCTGAGGACATGCCGCAGCCGAATGTCTTGATCATCGACGACGAGCCCCTCATGCGGATCTCGATCGCCGACGCGTTGAAAGACGAGGGGTGCCAGGTCAAAGTCGCCGCGACCGGTCTGGAGGGTGTGGATCTGATCAAGAAGGAGCTGTTCGAGATCGTGATTTCCGACCTGCGGCTACCCGGCATGGATGGGCTCCAGGTTCTCCAGACCTGCAAGGAAGTGTCTCCCAAGACCGGCGTGGTCCTGATTACCGCCCACGGTTCCGTCGAGACGGCGGTCGGGGCGATGAAGATGGGGGCCTATGACTACGTGACCAAACCCTTCGCGATGGAAGAGCTGCTTCTCATCGTGAAACGCCTGATGAAGGTCTTGGAGTTGGAGGACGAGAACCGGTCATTGCGGGAGGAGTTGGAGGGACGCTTCAGCTTCAAGGGTCTACTCGGCAAGAACGATAAGATGAAGGAGGTGCTGGAGAAGATCAAGCTGGTGGCTCCCACCGACTCCACAGTGCTGATCATGGGCGAAAGCGGGACCGGCAAGGAACTGGTGGCCAATGCGATCCACCACAACAGCCCGCGCCGGGACGGAGCCTTCATCAAGGTCAGCTGTGCCGCACTGCCGGAGTCCTTGCTCGAGACCGAACTGTTCGGGCATGAGCGGGGAGCCTTTACGGGGGCGGTGCGGCAACGCAAGGGACGCTTCGAGTTGGCGCACCAGGGGACGCTCTTTCTGGACGAGATCGGGGAGATTTCTCCGTTGGTGCAGGTCAAGCTGCTGCGCGTGCTACAGGAGCGGCAGTTCGAGCGAGTCGGGGGAAATCAGACAATCGAGGTGGACGTGCGTCTGATCTGCGCGACCCAGCGGGACTTGAAGAAGGAAGTCCAGGCCGGGCGGTTCCGGGAAGACCTCTACTACCGCCTGAGCGTCGTGCCGATCTACCTTCCCGC
>DASYQR010000080.1:0-26408 GCA_036005325.1 Nitrospirales bacterium
GCGCGATCGAGCTCGCCGCGGGGCACGAGCGAGGAATAATGAAATTCATGCCCCCGGGCCGTGACGCCGGCGTCGCCCAAGATGCAGGGCCGCGCGATCGTGAGTTCCCGATACCCGAGCGTCAGGCCGGGCTTCCGCATCACCGCCTCTGCGGGGAACAGCCCGACCATCTCATGCACGTGGCCGTCGAAATCCCGGATCGCTTCCGTGAGATACATCATGCCGCCGCACTCCGCATAGATCGCTCCGCCCCGCTCCGCGAAGGCGCGCACCGCCGCGCGCATGGCCGTATTCCCGGCCAGCATCGCGCCGTGCAATTCGGGATAGCCGCCGCCGAGATAGAGCAGATCGACCTCAGGCAGGACCGCATCGCGGAGCGGCGAGAACCGGATCAGCGTGGCTCCGGCCGCTTCCAGCGCTTCCAGGTTGTCGGCATAGTAAAAGCAGAAGGCCGGATCGTAGGCGACGCCCACTCGGACGGGCGCGTCACCGCGCGACCGCGTCGGCGCGCCCTGACTCGATGCAGGGCGCTCCAATTCGCCACCCTGTCTCGCCAGGGCTTCGATCTGATCGAGATCTACCGTGGCCGCGACGGCTCTCCCGAGACGCTCGTACAGGCCGCTCCCGCCCTGCTCGATCGCGGTCACGAGACCCAGATGACGATCGCTGATGCGCACCTCCGGATCGGCCCGCAGGTACCCGACGACCGGGAGTTCGGTGTACGCCTCCACCGCTTGCTTGAGCAGACTGAAGTGTTTGTCCCCGCTGATCCGGTTGAACAGCACGCCGGCGACGCGCAGGTCTGGGTCAAATCGCACATACCCCAAGACCATTGCCGCGGCCGAGCGCGCCATGGCGCTGCCGTCGATCACCAGCAAGACCGGCGCGCGCAGCAGCTTGGCCAGCTCCGCCGTGCTGCCGCGCTCGGCCGTCGGCGAGCAGCCATCGAAGAGCCCCATCATCCCCTCGATGAGCGAAATGTCCGCATCAGCCGCCGAGCGATGAAAGATCGCCTGGTTCACCGACTTGTCCAGCATCCACCCGTCCAGGTTGCGGGACAGGCGGCCCGTTGCGGCCGTGTGATGGCCGGTATCAATGAAGTCCGGCCCGACCTTGAACGCCTGCACCCGGCGTCCGCGCGCCTTAAGCGCTGCCAGGAGGGCCAGCGTGACGGTCGTCTTGCCAACCCCGCTCTGTGTGCCTGCGATGACCAATCGCGGAGAGCTCATCGCGCGTCCCTACTTGACGTCGTACTTCATGCGTACCCCGACATAAATGGATCGGACCGCGGTGCCGGCGTTCAGGAGTTCCTCATACTTTTCGTCGAACAGATTCTCCACGCGGGTGTAAGCCTGGATCGTTTTCGTCAGCTCATATGCCGCGGTGAGCGCCCAGACATCAAAGGCACGCATCGGCTGTTGATTCTGCAGATCGTTAAACCGAGACCCGACGTACCGTACGGCCAGCGTCACGACCAGCGGCTCCAGAGGCTGATAGCTCAGCAGCGCACTCCATTGGTCCACCGGCCACCGCTGGAGACGCTTGGAAGTCGCGAGATCTCGCGTGAGTGTGTTCGTGTACTGCGCTTGCAGGTCCAGATTCTTCGCGAAGGGATGATTCCGCAGCAGCGACACCCCCACGCTGGCCTCCCAGCCCTTCGACACGGCCGCACCGATATTGCGTGGGCAGGACAGGAACGTGCTAAACGGCGCGCAGTTGGGATCGTTGTTGCTATTCAGGATCAGGTTTCGGAATCGGTTCCAGAAATAGCCTCCGCTCAGACGAATCCGATCGCCGAGCACGCGCTGATCCACGCCGACGTCCATGCCCCGGCTCTTCTCCGGACCCAAGTTCGGGTTGCCGAAGTTCGGGAAGAAAAGATCGTTAATCGTCGGCGCGCGAAAGCCGGTAGCGTAACTGCCCCGGATCTTCGTGTCCGTTTCGGTAACGAGATAGCCCGCCGTGGTGCGGTACGTGGTCGCGTCACCGAACGAGTTGTAGCTGTCCTGACGCACACCGGCCGTCGCGAAGACCCGGTCCCAGGCATTGAGTTGGCCCTCGACAAAACCGGCATTGGAGGTAATCGTCTTCATCGAGAGACCGGTATCGTTCTCGCCCTCCTGCTTGCGAAATTGATAGCCGGTACTGAGCAGCAAAGGCTTCGCAATCTGGAAGTTTTCCTGGGCTTCGATCCGATCGGTGTGCACCCGTGTTTCATTCGGCCCGCCAGCAGGAACGCTCAGCGCGTTCGTGACAAGGTTTCGCTGGAGCGTGCCCGGGAAAAAGAAGTTGCTATCTTCATTGCGCGCCAGCGTGATCCGCTGGGACCACCACGGCAGAAAACGCTGATCATAACTGGCGCCATACACAAACTGCTGGTCGCGGGACTTCGACCCGAAGACATCCCGTGGCGGGTTGGAGATGTTATCGAGGTGGACATCACTGTTGAGCCACCGGAATGCGAACTCCAGACGACCCTCGTGAGGAAGCGTCAGGCCCACCTTGGAAGACGCTTGCCAATTGCGGAAAGCGTCCCGCTCGGCGGCTCCACGCCGATAATTCGCTGTAGAAAACCCGGTGAAATCCCAGCGGGAGAGCGACGCAGACACATCGAATGGGCCTTTCTGCCCCGACGCATTGGCGCCTTCGCGGATCGAGGAATAGGAGCCGTATTCGAAGAAGCCGCCGACCTGCGGCGTCTCCGTGCCCCGTTTGGTGATGATGTTGATCACCCCGCCCATGGCATCGGCCCCCCAGAGCATGCTTTGCGGGCCTCGGAGGATTTCAATCCGCTCGATGTTATCCGTGGTGAGGTTCGCGAAGCTGTAGTAGCCCAGCGTCGTGCTGTTAACGATGGCGCCATCAATCAGCACGAGAGTCTGTGGGGGGCTCCCTCCACGCATCCGCACCGTCACTTCTGTGCCGGGCCCTCCGCTGGAAAAAACGGCTAGTCCCTGGCTCAGACGCAAGGCATCGGCCACCGTCTTGATCTGCTGCTTTTGGAGCTCTTCTGCCGTGATCACTTCGACCGCACTGGTCACCTGCTTGGGGGGGAGCGGCGTCTTCGTAGCCGTCACCACGACCGGCTCTAGATTTTGGACTGGCTCCGCCTTGCCTGTGTCCTCCGCGAATGCAATCACACGACTCATCTCCAAGACACACAACACGGCCACTACGAACCCACGGATTGTGCGATGCCACGAAACATACTGCATGACCCACCTCCCTTTCGCTCGAAGGGTTGAGTGGAGTCGTCCGAGAGTTGGGTCTCCTGACTTGCGGATCCACGCTGTCCTGCGCCTTCCCATGCGCCTCGCGCACAGTGGCTCGATGCAGGATTACTCCCCGCTTACAGTGGCGGCACCGTGATGGCTTTGCACCATCTTCCCCGTCGCTCTCGTCCTATCCGTCGAGACTGACTCCCCCTGTGAAAATGTCCGTGCCCCCTGACCATGCGGAACGACCGGGCACCTCATCGATTCCGCTACTCGGCCAGCCCACTCTTCCGATTCATCAATAAGAAAATAAAGAACGGTCCTCCCGCTAACGCCGTCACGACGCCGACCGGAATTTCTCCTGGCGCCAGCACGGTCCGCGCGACGGTATCGGCCGCAATGAGAAAGGTTCCCCCGACGAGCGCGGACGCTGGAAGCAGCAGTCGATGGTCCGCCCCAATCACCATCCGTACCGCATGGGGGATAATCATCCCGACGAACCCGATCATGCCGCTGACCGATACCACCGCGCCCGTCAAGAGAGCGGACGTAAAGAACACAATCTTTTTCACCTTGTGTACCTCCACGCCCATGGACGAAGCCGCGTCTTCCCCGAGGGCCATGAGGTTGAGGGACTTGGCCTGCCAGAGGAGCACGAGCCCACCCGTGACGAGGTACACGGCCAGGGCCGCCATCGCCGGGAAGGTCGGAGCGGTCAGGGTGCCCATCAGCCATGCCATCGTGCCAAAAGACCGGTTCGGGCCCATAATCGAGGTGATGAACATGATCAGCGCCGAGAAGATCGCGTTCAGGATCACGCCAGCCAGCAAGAGGATGTACACGGGAAAGCGCCCGTGAGTGGCGGCAATGCGATACACCACGAGCAGCGATATCAGCCCTCCCACAAATGCGAACAAGGGCAATGCCGAAATGGCCAGCACCGTCGTTCCGATGCCCAGGAGGATCGCTACCGTCGCTCCCAAGGCGGCTCCGCTGGAGATCCCGAGGATGTAGGGATCGGCCAGCGGATTGCGGAGCAACGCTTGCAGCGCCACCCCGACCACCGCGAGGCCACCTCCCACTAAAAAACCCAGAATCACTCTTGGGAGTCTCACCTGCAGAAGAATCGCCCCTGCAGGACCCTGCGCGTGCACACCGGCCTGCCAGTCACTGATGGCCCGGAATAAAATGCGCCCCGCGTCAGAAAATCCGATCGACTGCACGCCGAACCGCAGACAGCCGATCATGACCAGCACGCTGACGCTGGCGAGCACGACCATCGTGGTGATCCATCGGTCGAGTGTCAGATGGGATGCACCGGTCTTCATTAGGGCGCACTCTGATCCTCAAAGGCTTCGGGATGGATGGCCCGAGCTAGCATTTCCAAACCCTGGACGATCCGAGGTCCAGGACGATTCAAGAGATCGTTCGGTATGCGACGGAGTCGCTTGAGCTTAATAGCGGACAGGGTCGTCCAGCGCTGCCAGCGCTCTTCTTCGCCCTCGGCGATTCCCTCCGCTCGACCGGTCGGAAAGAGGATCAGTTCCGGATCTTCACTGAGCACTTCTTCCATGCTCAGCCGTGGATAAGCTACGCGCGCGCGTGCGGCGACATTCGACCCGCCCGCCATCTCGATCGCCTCATGGATGAAACTGCCCGGACCGACGGTGATGAGTGGCGCGCTGTTCAAGACATACAGCACGCGCGGTCGCGGCAAGCGGGCGGTCCGGGTCTTGATCTCCTCGATCCGCCTCTGCATCTGACGGACCACGTCGTCAGCAGCAGCCGGCGCCCCCAGGAGCCGTCCCAGCGTCTGGATATGGGACAGGATGCTCGCAACAGTCGTCGAGTCGAAAACGTAGGTCGGTATTTGTAACTGTTCGAGCTTGCCGAGATTGTCCACACGGAGGAATTCCCGCGGCGCCAGCACCAGATCAGGCTCAAGCGCCACAATCGCTTCCAGATTGGGATGGGTATAGCCGACCTTGGGTTTCGTTTGGGCTTCAGGCGGATAGTCGCAATACTGCGTCACCCCGACCACGCGGTCACCAAGCCCGATGGCGAACAGGGTCTCGGTGATGCTGGGCGCCAGGGAGACGATCCGGCGGGGAGTTTTTGAGAGCGTGACCTTGCGGTCTAGGTCATCAACGACGGTCTGCAGGCCGACCTCGGCCGCTTGCGCCATGACGGGGGACAGCCCGTATGCGAACAGGCCGACGAGACAAAGCCAGGGAATGGTGCGGGGACTTGGGGACAAAGAAAAATCCTCAAGGCCTTCATGGAGACCTTGAGGATTACGCGGGGCTACATCCTCACCCCTACCCCAGACCACGAGGGCAGGAAGGTCTCGTCACCGGGGAGCGTCTACTGGCTTCTGGATCGTCCTACTCCCCGCGCCTTCCCATCCTGTGACGGACAGTGGCTCGAAGCGGGTTTCGTCCCCAGTTACAGTGGCGGGACCGCGAGGGATTCACACCCTCTGCTCCTCGACCCGGTAACTTTTTCTATGTCGTCAGGGTAGGGAAAGGGGGCACGCCTTGTCAAGTTCAAAGTATCTCAAGACTGTTTGGCGGAGAGGGCGGGATTTGAACCCGCGATACGGTTTCCCATATACGGCATTTCCAATGCCGCGCCTTCGGCCACTCGGCCACCTCTCCCCCTCGCTAGCGGGACCAGCACTTCGATCAGACGTGCTGGATACTCAATACCTTACCCTCTTGGACCGAACTTTCGATCAAACATGTCGGATATCCAATACCTTTCCCTCTTGGACCAGCACTTCGATCAAACGTGCTGGATACTCAATACCACTTCCCAAGTTTGGCGGAGAGGGTGGGATTTGAACCCACGGTCCCCTTGCGAGGACAACGGTTTTCGAGACCGTCCGAATCGGCCACTCTCGCACCTCTCCCCCGAACTTGTTGGACGGCCGCTTCGATCAAAACACTCTAAATGACCAGATTGATGAAAGCAAGTCGCCACAGAAGCTGAAAGCGGGTCGAATTTAAATCTTCACGGATAGAGAACCGTCCCTCAGAGCATGCGGGAAGGGGCGCGGCTTGAGGGGTATGCGTTTCCACTGAGATCGGTCCGTCGGCATCCGCCGGCGGTACTCGTCCAAAGTGGAGACAGGATAGGTCCCGAAGGCTCGGCTTGAGGGGTTCTGCGGGACACGAACAAAAATCACCGCCTCCACGTCTTCCTGAAGGATCCGCTCATACGCGGTAAGCCGGCGGTCGGCAGGCTCCATCGGGCCGCTGAGAATCCGCAAAAGGTCATGGCCCGCCGCTTCAAATGCTACCCTGGGCAACAGTCGGGTCAGCTCCTCCGTATGATAGTCAAAAATCTTTTTCGCGGCGACCACGCTGCGGTCTCTGGCCGATAAATACAAAAAGGCGGCGATTCCCTTCAGATAGCTGGTCCGCCCCTGCCGTGGAATCGCCCATCCGATTGCCCTGAGGATATCCAGGCTGAGGCCGGTACAATTCGCGGCAGCATTGTGATACTCGAAATCATGCCGATAGAGCCGCGCGTAGATTTCTTCGACCGCCTCCTGGAAGCGACGGGCGGCGCGATCCTGCCGGAGAACAGCCACGAGAAGATAGTTGGGGCGGTAGTAGGCCTGGCCGCTGTTGAGATCCATCAGGTAGTTATCCAGCGGCACTCTGGCCGGCAAGATGCCCTTTTCACTCTCTTCATCAAGATTGTAGAAGTTATTGACCATCCACGCCGCGCACTCACCGCGCGGACCGACGCGCCCGGTCACCACCGTAAAGTGCCCCGCATGGGCGTCATCGTCATCCGCCTGGGCGCCGCTTAACAACAGACCCAGGACCGGCCGGTCCGCCCATCGGCGTGGCTCCCCAGAATGCCGTTCCCAAAGCAGGCGTGCGAAAAACGCACTTTCCGCGCCGCCGTTCTCTTCCTCGACCAGCGAGGCCAGCGTTTCGCCGCGCCGCAAGGGTTGAAGGGTGAGCGCGCCCTCTTCAATTCGATAATCTTCCGGCCAGATGGTGCGAGCCACAACGGACGGCACGCCGTCTTGTTTCGTGATGTTCCCGCGGATTCGAAGCGGTCTGTTCCGAAAGAAGCGGGTGGTGGACCGATCGTAATAGGACTGGTTGGTGAGAAGTTTGGGGGTGAGCGCAAACTGCAGCCGGCCACCGTCAGCCGTCAGGATGGTGTTGTCGTCCTGAGAGAGGGTGACGCATTCCAGGACATCCCGTGCGCCGATCCAGACCAAACATGGAAGGGGCAGGTTGTCCTTGGGCACGGCGATCACTTCGTCTTGAAAATACCAGAGCGCCTGTTTCGGCGCCGAACAATCCGTACAGCGGCCGGTCGTGAGCCGAAAATCCGACCACGAGAACAGCCCCAGATGATTCTGCGCTTCAGTCGTCGGTCTTGATTCCAGAGTCTGCCTTCTCTCTTAAATCCTTGAAAAATTCCTGCAGCAATGTTCGGCTGTCTTCTTCCAGCACGCCCCCGACCACGTCGATGCGGTGGTTCAATCGCCGCTCCTCCGGAATATTCAGCACCGATCCGCAGGCCCCGCCCTTGGGATCCCGCACGCCGAAGACGACGCGCTCCACGCGGGCCAGAATAGCCGCCCCGATGCACATCGCGCAGGGCTCCATCGTGACGTACAGCGTGCTGCCGCCCAGACGCCAAGTCCGCAGCTGCGCTGCCGCCTCCCGGATCGCGATCAGCTCGGCGTGGGCTGTGGGGTCCTGCCACACCTCTCGGCGGTTGTGCGCCCGCGCAATCACGACGCCCTTGGCGACCAGCGCCGCGCCGATCGGCACCTCGCCGGCCGCCGCGGCAAGACGCGCTTCATCGAGCGCGCACCGCATGTGGACCGCATGGTCTTGGGATTCGTTCATTTCGAAATCCGAGCTCGGATGGTAACATAGCCGCGAGGTGTTGTCATGCGTTTGACCGTGCTCGGCTCGGGGACCAACGTACATCCCAAACGCGCCGCGGCCGGCTATCTGGTCGAGACCGACCAAATTCTATTGTTCGATTTCGGCCCCCGCACGTTGATGCATCTCCTCAAGGTCGGCGCCGACCGCCATCGGCTGCGGCATTTCTTCATCAGCCACCACCATATGGATCACTTCGCCGACTTCTTTACGTTCTTTTTCGACGCCGTTTTTCATGCGAAATTCGTTGCGCCCAGGCCGGCGCTGACGATTTATGGGCCCCGAGGCACGCGCCGCCTGTTCGGAACGATTCTGAAGGCAATGCCGGGATTCTCCTCCGCGCCGTTCCGGGTCACGATCACAGAGCTGACGGATCGCACGATCCGTCTCGGCGAGACCCGCGTGACCGCCGGGACGGTGATACACAGCCCCAGCCTGCACTGTCAGGGGTATCGCGTGGAGCATCGCGGGACGGCGCTGGCCTATTCGGGCGATGCCGAGTACTGCGACGGGCTGGTGAACCTGTGCCGCGGCGCGGACGTGGCGGTGATGGACTGCTCCTTTCCCCGGCAGCGGCCCGGCAAAGGCCACATGACCGCGCGCGACTGCGGGCGCGTGGCGCGCGAGGCCCGCGTCAAGCGCCTGATCCTCTCTCATTTCTATCCGGTGGCGGAACGGTACGACGTCAAAGCCCAGGCGGGTCAGGAATTCGGCGGCAGGATCACCATGGCCAGGGACTGCATGCGGATTGACATCACTCGTCCTTCTCCGGCAGCCCCAAAATCTCGATAAACCGGGTCAACCGTGTGGCCTTGGTCACGTCATCCATCTTATTGTAAATGGCGACGAGGTTTTTGATCATGCGGATGAGGATCGCGCGGGACGGCGTCTTCTGCAGGTACCGCTCGTCGAAGCCGTAGCCAGCCTGGTCGAGAAAACGCGCGCAGTCTTTCTGCGTCAGCAACGCCCCCCCGTTGAAACAATCCACGAAGATGCGGTAGCGATCGGCCTCGTACTTCACGAGGAAATGGCCCGGCATGCCCACGCCGAAGACCGGCAGCTCCAGCCGTTTGCCCACCAAGAGGTAGACCGCGCCCAGGCTGATCGGGATGCCTGTCTTTCGCTCGAGGACCCGGTTGAGGTAGCTGTTCTCGACGTCGTAATACTCCTGGGTATTGCCGGCGAAGCCCTGCTCGACGAACAGGTACCGGTTGATGGCCTTGACGATTTCCTCGCCGGAGGCCTTGCGCCCCAGCCGCTCGCGCACTTCACGCGCCATGGCGTCCAGGACATCGCCGTAGGTGGACGCCTCGAGGTCGGGATAGGCGAACCGCGCGATGAGAAAGGCGCCGGCTTCCAGATCCAGGTCGTCGTCATCGCAGGCCGAGAGGGCATGGAAGTCGCCTTCAAGGCGTTGCCCGCGAATATCGTCCAGGATGCCGCTGATGCGCGCGGCCATGGCCGGCTGCTCGATCTCGGCCTCGCGTAGCAACGGCACGGCCGGATCGCCGACTTCCGTCAATTTGCCGGCGATGGCGCGGGCGATCCGCTCGTTCTCATCGGAGAGGAGACGGATCAACGCTTTGATCTGGGTCTCCGGCATGGACAGCATCATGGGTGACATTCTAGCAGAGCGCTCGGATGGAATCTATGGGGGATTTAGGGCGTCGCGGTGAATTTTACCTCGGTGACAGGCAAGCCTCTCCCGCCTCTTCCATCCTCGAGAAGGGGCGTGCAGGATCCAGTGCCTTCGACGCGGTCCTTGCCGACCCGGTTGAGCGAAAAGGTACAGTCCCCCTTGTCGGACTTCAGCACCGACCGCCCGCCACTTGCGGTCTGGACCCAGAACCCCCCGATGTTCTTCTTACCATATTTCTTCGGACCCGAGATATTCACGAGATGCATGGAGACCTTGTCCATATCCTCGCCGACGTAGAGCAACGTCAAGTTCTTGATCTCGGACGCCTTCTTCCCGAAAGTCATCGGGACCGCTTCCAGTCGGCCCTTCTGGAGGGGCACACGGATTGGCTTTCCCCCGTGCTTAAATTCAATATGCCCCTTGGTGAAGTGGTCGGCTTGCTTCGGAGGCTCTGCCGAGGCCAGCGTGCCCCAGCCGACGAACACCACAACAAGCGCTGCAGCGAGTCCTGGCTTTCGAGAATACGACATGACTTTACTTCCTCCTGACCGCTCTTTATATCAGATTGAGGCATAAAAACGCCCCTGAGCTTCGAGCGCCGCGGCCCACCCGCGTGATCCGAATTAAAGTTATCGAGTCTGATCCCGTTTTTCTATCATCTCGACGGACGCCTCGTAAGGCTAATGGCAGGAAGTCTTCGTTCTCTAAATCTATACCAAGTGCTCCCGAATAAACTTTTGTATGGCGTCAATTACCTGGTCCTTGGACCCTGCTGGGCTCTGGGCGATCCACACCGTGAAATTGTAGAGCTCCTGGATGTCGGCTCGTAACCACTTGCCGTTTTGTTGGAGAAATAGGAACAGTGTAGTTATAGCGAGTCTCTTGTTACCGTTCTGAAAAGGATGATTCTTTATCATGAGATAAAAGAGGATACTGGCCTTGGCAACAAATGATGGGTACAAGCCTTTGCCTGAGAAGCTCTGAAAGGGGATCGCCACGCAGCTTTCCAGTATATCCGGATACCGGGTTGAGAAATCTGGGATCGACTCACTGGATGAGAGACGTTCCCTTGCGAGTCGGAAGGCAACGTATTCCACGTCTGATACTGTTACTGGGACAATTCTCACTATTCCTTGCCCAACAGTTTTAATACTTCTCCATATTCACGCACGGTCCTATCAACTGCGACATCGATCCGTTTCTTGTCTTTTTCTGTTGTCTTCTTACCGAGGATCTCTGTCATTGTCTTGTCCGTAATAACGTAGGTCCTACCTATTCTCATGGCGGGAATCTGTCCCTTCTTCACGCGATTGTAGATTGCAATTCGGGAGACCCCGAGAAGCCTTGCGAGTTCAGGAATCGTAATGTAACGTTCTGTAGTCATAGTTCTGAGTCCTTATCATCAACAACAGCAGCATGCTGATGATCGAATGTTAATCTGCTTAGCAGATGTTAACACATGTTAACTTAGTGCACAATAGTTAACTTAAGTTAACATAGCATCAATCCGTTAACATAAACTGTAAATAGCACACAAAATCAATTATATACACAATAGCATCCATTAACACACATAGACGTTCCCTGCCATAGCTGTGACATTGAAGAATTAAAATGAGAGCTAAATGGAAATGTGGTCAGACTCGATTAAAAGCTATGGGGCGCGTGGGTGCTGTGGATGCAGTACAAAAATCTGGAGAAGTTGCCAAACGCCGAGCAGCCCTGACCGTCCCTCCCCCTTCGGGAAGAAACCGCTACCCGAGAGTCCGGCGGAAGGCGCGGGCGGCGACCCAGAGGCAGACGGAGTCGAAGACGATCATGACAATCACGACGATGACGAGTGGCTTGGCGGCGGCGGCCCAGCCGGTGAGGATCAGCGGGCGGACCGCATCGATCGCCCACGTCATCGGATTGAGCCGGGCCAGGACCGCCATCCAGCCCGGCATGGCCGAGAGCGGCACGAGCGCCGTGCTGAGGAAGATCATCGGGAGGGAGAGAAAGCCGAGCATCGAGAAGAAGTCGCCATGGCTCTTCACGGAGAAGGCCAACGCCATGGAGATAGCCGTGAGGCCGACCCCGAACAGCAGCCCGATCAGGATGATCACGGCCACGCCGCCGATGCCGGTGACCGGATGCACGCCGAACAGATAGGCCACGCCCAGGATCACCAACACTTGCCCGGAGGTGATGGTCATCACGAACAGGAACCGGCTGATGATCACGGAGGTCCGGGAGATCGGCGTGGACATCAATCGTTCCAGAAAGCCATTCTCCTTGTCGAACAGGAGGTCCGTCCCGCCGGCCAGGCCGTTGTTCAGGATCGTCATGACGACGACGCCGGCCGCGAGAAACGCGATGTAGCTCGGAGCCTGTACCACCTGAATATTGGCGGTCTTCTGGAACAGGTTGCCGAAGAAGATCAGCCAGAACACCATCGGCTGCGCGAGCGTGAACAGCATGCTGAACCTCTCGCGGCTCAGCCGCTTCACCCAGCGCATCGTCAGCGCGCCGACTTCCTGGACATACATCTGCATCTAGTCTTCCGTGATCCGTCGTCCAGTGTGCGCCAGGAAGACATCATCCAGGCGCGGTCGGTGATAGTCCACGAACTCCAGACGGCACCGGTGCATTTCCACCTGGGTCAAGATGGCCGACAGGGTTTGCTCGGGGGAGACGACCCGGATGTCCAACACATTCTGTTTGGTGCTCACGGCCCGAATCCCTTTCACTCCCTTCAAGGCCTGTGCCAAGCCTTCGACTTTTCCCAGATCGCCCGGCGCCAAGGTGAGCGTGACCACGTCGCCGCCCAGGCCGGACTTCAGCTCGCTCGGAGCGCCGATGGCTTTGACCCGCCCGCCGTCGATGATCGCGATGCGGTCGCAGAGCTGGTCCGCCTCGTCCAGATAATTGGTGGTCAGTAAGAGGGTGATGCCGCGGGCCTTCAACTGCCGGATGTGCTCCCAGATCTTCAGGCGGCTCTCCACGTCCAGGCCCAGCGTGGGCTCGTCCATGAATAGGACCTGAGGGTCCGGGATCAACCCGCAGGCGATGTCCAGCTTGCGCTTCATCCCGCCGGAGTAATTTCGCGCCACCTCATCGGCCTTGTGTTCGAGACCGACCAGCTTCAGCACCTCCTCGATGCGGGTCGCCGCGCGGTTTTTCGGAAGATGATAGAGACTGGCTAACAACTGGAGATGCTCCCGGCCGGTGAGGAACCGGTCGATAGCCCGCTCCTGCGGCACATACCCGATGGCTTGACGGACCTGCGTCGCCTGCCGGACGACATCCATCCCGAGTACGCTGGCGGAGCCGCCGGAGGGACGGAGAACCGTGATCAGGACGCGGAGGGTCGTGGTCTTGCCTGCCCCGTTGGGACCCAGCAGCCCGAAGACCTCTCCCGGAGCGACCTGGAAGGAGACGTCTTCGACGGCAGTGACGTTTCCCTCATAGGTTTTGGAGAGGTGCGTGACCTCGATCGCGAAGGGGCCGCCCAAGGTTCAGCCCCATCCGGCCGAATCGGTCCGCTCGTGGCGCTTGAACTGCAGGAGATCGAGGAGGCGGCGGGCCTGCTGGACCAGAGACTCGGCTTCCAACAGGAATTGTTTTTCCAACGGCGTGAAGTCTATCCCGAAGGAGAGATTGTGCACCAGTGTCTCATCGTCCACGGGTTGTTTCAGAAAGTTATCCAACGCCAGGCCGTCCTCATGGGACAGGAAAAAGCTCCCCACCATCTTCAGGATTTCCGCTCGCAGTTCGGGCAGGAGCTTCGTCTCAGGCTTGGTAAACTCCTTGAGCGCGATCTTCCCCTGGCGGTAGGCCTCGAGACCGACTTCGTCCTGGATTTCAAACCGATGCAACCCCTGCAGCAAAATATTGAACCGCCCGTCCGAGAGGGACTGCACGGCGACCATCCGGCCCACCGCTCCGACCGGAAAGATCGGAGGCCGGCCTTCGTAATCGGACTCCCACCCTTCCTTGAGCAGCACCATGCCGATCATCCGGTGGCTGGCGGCGGCATCCCGGACCATCTGGCGATAGCGGGATTCAAAGACGTGCAACGGGAGATAGGTCCGAGGGAAAAAGACCACATTCGGCAGGGGAAACAACGGAATGACGTTGGGGATGCTGACCGGCTCTAGATTGCTCCCGGCATCGGCGTTCGGGCTCACATACATATGCGTTACGATAGCTGAACGCTGTTTACCTTGTCAATCGCGCCGATATTGCACTTTCGGCGTTTCTCACGCTAGAATGAGGCTTCTATGGGCATGACGATGACAGAAAAAGTCCTGGCGCGGCACGCGGGACGCAAAGGCGTGGCGCCGGGCGACAACATCTGGGTGGATGTGGACGTCCTCATGACCCATGACGTCTGCGGACCGGGGACGATCGGCATCTTCCGCAAGCAATTCGGGCCGACCGCCAAGGTGTGGGATCGGGAGAAGGTCGTCATCATCCCGGACCATTACATCTTCACCAATGACCAGCACGCGCACCGCAACATCGATGTCCTGCGCGCCTTCGTCAAAGAGCAGGATCTTCCGTACTACTACGACGTCGGCACGGACAAGTACAAGGGCGTCTGCCACATCGCTCTGCCCGAGGAAGGACACACCCGCCCGGGTGAAGTGCTCTTCGGGACCGATTCGCACACCTGCACCGCCGGCGCCTTCGGCGAGTTCGCCACGGGGATTGGGAACACCGACGCCGCGCTGATCATGGGGATCGGCAAGCTCTGGGTGAAGGTGCCGGAGACGATGCGCTTTGAATTCGAGGGGCCGCTTCCGCCGTATCTCATGGCCAAGGACCTTATCCTGCACATCATCGGCGACATCGGCGTGGACGGCGCGACCTATCGCGCCATGGAGTTCGCGGGCGACGGCGTCATGTCGCTCTCGATCGAGGAGCGGATGACGCTGTGCAACATGGTGATCGAGGCCGGCGGCAAGAACGGCATGATTCCGGTTGACGCCGTCACGGAGCACTTCGTGAAGTCCAAGACCTCCAAGCCCTACCAGCCGGTGGCCGACGACCCGGATGCCCGCTTCCACAGCGTGCGGCGATACAAGACCGCCGACATCCAGCCCACGGTCGCCAAGCCGCACTCGCCGGACAACCGCAGCACGGCCCGCGAATGCACAGGCGTCACACTGGACCGCGCCTATATCGGCTCCTGCACCGGCGGAAAGCTGAACGACTTCGTGGCGGCGGCGAAGATCTTGAGGGGACATCAAGTGAAGGCCGACACCTACATCGTGCCCGCGACGACCGAAGTGGCCAAGGGCCTGGCGACCACCAAGCTGGACGGGCAAACCCTCGCGGAGATTTTCCAGAAGGCCGGCGCCAAGATCTCGCAGGGGGCATCCTGTGCGGCCTGCCTCGGCGGCCCGTCGGACACATTCGGCAGGCTGAACAAGAGCGAGGTCTGCATCTCGACCACCAACCGGAACTTCCCCGGCCGCATGGGCTCAAAGACGGCTCAAGTGTATCTGGCCTCTCCCTATACGGTGGCGGCCTCCGCGATCACGGGTACGATCACTGACCCGCGCGAATTCCTGTGAGCGGGATGGACTGTGCTCGCAAGGTCGCTCGCTGACTGCAAAGAAATTCTGGCCGGGGACAAGACGATCCTCCGCGAGCTGCTCCATCCCGCCCGCAATAAAGCCGCTATCGGTTACAGCCTGGCGCACGCGAAGCTGGGCATGGGCACGGCATCGCTGCCGCATCGGTTGAAAACCTCGGAGGTCTATTATTTCCTCAGCGGACAGGGCAGGATGCACGTAGACGGCGAATCGGCAACGGTCGCGCCGGGGCAAGCCCTGTATGTTCCTCCTGGAACGGTGCAGCATCTGGAGAATACCGGCACCGAGGAACTGGTGTTCTTGTGTATCGTCGATCCTGCATGGAAACTAGAGGACGAAGAAATAATACAAAAGTGAACAGCGGGCCGGAGGAAGTATGCAGGACGTCATTAAAGGCAAGTCCTACGTCATCGGGGACAACATCGACACTGACCAGATCATCCCCGCGAAACATCTGGTCTACAGCCTGAGCGATCCCGAGGAGCGCAAGCTCTACGGCAAGTACGCGTTCTCCGGTATTCCCGACGCAGCCGCCGGCCTGCCGCAAGGAAACGTCAAGTTCGTCCCCGACGGCGATTACCGCTCGTTTTACCAGATCGTGATCGGCGGAAAGAACTTCGGCTGCGGCTCCTCGCGCGAGCATGCGGCCGAGGCGCTGCAAATCGCTGGCATCACGGCGGTGGTCGCCGAATCGTACGCCCGGATCTTCTACCGGAACGTGGTGGACGGCGGCTTCTGCATACCGTTCGAATCGACTCAACGCCTGATTACTGAGGTCAAGACCGGTGACGACCTGGAGATCAACATCCCCGCCGGCACGTTGAAGAACCTGACGAGCGGCAAGACCTACAGCCTGCGCCCCCTGGGCGATTTGCTGGACATCATCAAGGCCGGAGGAGTCTTCGCCTACGCGCGCCAGGCGGGATTGCTGAAGCCATGAAGGCGAGGATCGCAGTCCTGCCCGGCGACGGGATCGGGCCCGAGATCGTGCCGCAGGCGGTACAGGTGCTGGAAGCGATCGCCGCGCAATTCGGCCACAGCTTTGAGTTCCGCCAGGCCGACGTCGGCGGCGCCGCCATCGACAAGACCGGCAAGCCTCTGCCCGCCGCCACGTTGAAGCTCGCCAAGGAAAGCGATGCCGTTCTCCTCGGCGCCGTCGGCGGCCCCAAGTGGGAAGGCCTGGCTTACAATGTGCGGCCGGAGCGGGCGCTACTGGGCCTGCGCGAGCAACTGGGCCTCTATGCCAACCTGCGTCCTGCCAAGCTCTATCCCATGCTGGCGGACGCTTCCACGCTCAAGCCCGAGGTGATCACCGGCACCGATCTATTGGTCGTCCGCGAGCTGACCGGCGGCATCTACTTCGGCAAGCCCAAGGGCATTAAGAAGACGGCCGATGGCGAGAAGGGCGTCAACACGGAGGTCTACACGACCGCGGAGATCACACGCATCGCCAAGGTCGCCTTCGAGGCCGCGCGCAAGCGCCGGAAGAAGGTCACGTCGGTGGACAAGGCCAACGTGCTCGAGTCCTCGGAGCTCTGGCGCCGCGTGGTCATCGGCGTGGCAAAGGGCTATCCCGACATCGAGCTGTCGCACCTCTACGTGGACAACTGCGCCATGCAGCTCATCCGCAACCCCAAACAGTTCGACGTGCTCGTCACCACCAACCTCTTCGGCGACATTCTGAGCGACGAGGCCGCAATGCTGACCGGCTCGATCGGCATGCTGCCTTCCGCCAGCATCGGGAGTAAGATTGGTGCCGGAGGCCCGGTTGGATTGTTCGAGCCGATCCACGGCAGCGCGCCAGACATCGCCGGCCAGGATATCGCCAACCCGATCGCGACCATCGCCTCGGCGGCCATGCTGCTGAGCTACTCCTTCAACCTCGACAAGGAAGCGGCGGCGATCGAGCGCGCGATCGTCCGCGTACTCGAGCAGGGGTACCGGACCAAGGACATTCAATCGTCCGGCGGCAAGGCGGGTGCGGGAGGGGCGCCCTTGGCGGGGCCTCCTCCCGAAATAATGGTGGGCACGCAGGAGATGGGCCGCCTGATCCGCGCTGAACTCGCCCGCGCCTGATCACCGATGATCACCATCGCTCCCGGCGCCATCACGACCGTCGCCGGCACCGGCGAGCCCGGCTGCTCGGGGGACGGAGGGCCGGCGGTTCAGGCAACGCTCAACGAACCGAAGAGCGTGACCGTCATCGGACAGGCGCTCTACATCGCGGACTCCGAGAATCATCGCATCCGCAAAGTGGATCTGACCACGGGGGTGATCACCACCATCGCCGGAGAAGGTTCAGGAGCCTCGCCGCTACCGGCGACGCCATCCATTTCGTCCGCTCAATCCGAGGACGAGCTCGACCCGCTAGCCGACCCTGCCAAAACAAAGGACGACAAAGTCGTGCAGCTCGCCGATCAGAGCGGCACGGTCCGGTTCCTCGTCGGCGCGGCCGAAAAGGGACGCTTCCAGGGCGACGGCGGGCCGGCCGTCGCGGCGACGCTCAATTTCCCCTCCGCCGTCACGTCGGATTCGCACGGTACTCTCTACATCGCCGACACCTTCAATCATCGAATCCGGCGCGTGGACGCGGCGAGCGGTCTGATCCGGACGCTGGCCGGTACCGGCGCCGCCCGCTTCTCCGGGGATGGCGGGCCGGCAGAGAAAGCCGCGCTCAACGAGCCGGCGGCCCTTGTATTAGATGAGGGCCGCAGACGTCTTTACATCGCCGATCTCGCGAACTATCGGGTGCGGATGGTGGACCTGGCAACCGGCACGATCTCAACGTACGCCGGCAGCGGCGAGCAGGACTACGATGGCGATGGCCAGCCGGCGCGGCAGGCGGGCCTCACCGGCCCCAGCGGTCTGGCGCTGGATGCCGACGGCAATCTTTACATTGCCGACACTTTCAGTGGGCGTATCCGCCGCGTGGATGTCGCCACGTGGATTATCAGCACCGTCGCCGGGGACGGCACGGAGTACCGCTACCAGGGTATTCCCAACGAGTTCTCGACGGGCCTCTCGCGGCCTGCAGGCATCGCCCGCGCGGCCGACGGGACGCTCTACATCACGGACTCGGATAATCACCTGATCCGGAAGTGGAACCCGAAATCTAAGATCATCACCGCAATCGCCGGCAACGGCGTGGCGCAATTCGCCGGCGACGGCGGGCCGGCCTCTTCCTGCAGCCTGAACTATCCCTTCGGCGTCGCCGTGGACCAGTCCGGCAATCTCTACATCGCCGACACCTTCAACCATCGCGTCCGCATGATCGCCGCGGCAAGCTAGTTGCGCTCCTTCACAATGGAAGCGCACAATAATTAGCGTGTGCTGGTCTTCGATCCATCATCCTTCCCAACAAATGGAGGCTACCATGTTACAGTCAAAGTATTTGCTCATCTCCGCGCTGGCGGCGGTCGCGCTGCTGGCGCTTCCGCTAAGCCCCAACTCGGTCCAGGCGGCGGAGGGCAAAGCCAAGGTCAAGGTCGTCTACCACGTGGACGGCAAGGACCCGGACGTCGCCAAGTACGCGCTGGCGCTCATCAATAAGCACATCGAGGCCGAGGGCGGGCCGGAGAATATCGATATCGAGCTGGTGGTGCACGGACCGGCGCTCGAGCTCTTCGAGAAGGACAAGATGGACCCGGAGATGACCAAGCGCTTCCAAGCAATCATCGACAAGGGCGTCCACGCGGAGATGTGCCAGGTCTCGATGAAGCTGTACAACAAGACGCTGGATAATCTCGCCAAGGGATTCGTCGCAACGCTGCACCCGGTCGCGGTGAAGCGGATCGCGGATCTTCAGCAGCAGGGTTACCTCTACATCAAGCCGTAACGGAGCGCCCAGAGATCATGCAGCACACTCGCACGGAATCCGTACTGGAGGGGGCACACAAGGGCCCCCTCCTACGGTGGAGCATGCGCGTGATCGGTGCGGGCCTGTTCGTCCTAGCCATAACCGTTCATGGCCCAGGAGTCCAAGCCATCGATGCGACGGCCCCGACCTTCGACTTTGTTACGTTGGGCGGCGAGGCCTACAGCAACAAATCGCTAAAGGGCCAGCCTGCCCTGCTGATGTTCTGGGCGCCCTGGTGCAATGTCTGTCAGCGCGAGCTCCCGGTGATGGCGCAATTCCATGACCACGAGAAGCCGTCTCAGCTTCGTCTGATCTCGATCGGGTTCGCGGACAGACGCCGGAATGTCGAAGAGTATGTCCATTCGCACCAGAGTACGTTTGTCTTCCCGACCGCGTACGACATTGACGACGACGTGGCCAAGGCCTTCAAGATCACGGCCACGCCGACCTATATCCTCCTGGACGCGCAAGGGCGAATTGTGCTGGTCCATCGTGGCGGCGGCCTTCTGCGGAATGCGCAGTTCCGCGAGCTTCTCTCGACTCCCAAGTAGCCCCTGCTTAGATCATTCGCTTGCCTTCCGCTGGGTAGAACAGGCAAAATCAAAAGATATGCACCTACGGAGGGGCCTCCGTATGACGCCACGCGCGCATCTTGTCCAAGCTCTCGCTGAAGCCCGTGCCGGCACCGACGCGCTGTTTGCGATGGTGCGGCCAGACTCGTTCTACGAGCGGCCGGTTCCGGAACGCCACCGTCTGATTTTCTACCTCGGTCATCTCGAGGCATTCGACTGGAACCAGCTCGGTCAAGGCGCGCTGGACCTCAAACCCTTCCATCCCTCATTTGACCAGCTGTTCGCCTTCGGCATCGACCCGGCGGCGGGACAGTTGCCGAGCGACAACGCCTCGGATTGGCCCTCGGTGGAGGAAGTGCGCGGCTACAACAAGCGTGTCCGCCAGACGCTCGATGAGGCGCTGGCGGACACGCCGGAGCAGATGCTCCACGTCATACTCGAGCACCGGTTGATGCATGCCGAGACCTTCGCCTACATCCTCCATAATATGTCGCCGATCCGTAAGTTCGTCCAGCAGACGACTCCCCCGCTCGCCAGTCCCACTCCCGTTCACGCGATGATCGAGATTCCGGCAGGCACGGCCACGCTGGGCCGTAACCGTGGGGACGGCTTCGGCTGGGACAATGAGTTTGACGTGCGCACGGTTCAGGTCCCCTCGTTCGCGATCAGCAAATACAACGTCACCAATGGTCAATACCTGGAGTTCGCGCGCACGGGCGGTGCTCCTCCGCACTTCTGGACGAGACGCGGCGACCAGTGGTTCTGGCGCACGATGTTCGGCGAAATTCCGCTGCCGCTCGACTGGCCGGTGTACGTGACCTGGATGCAGGCCCTGGACTACGCGCAATGGGCGGGCCAGGCTGTGCCGACCGAAGCCCAGTTCCATCGCGCGGCCTACGGCACACCAACAGGCGAGGAACGGCTCTACCCCTGGGGGAACGAGCCCCCCGACGTGCATCGAGGCAACTTTGATTTCGCTCACTGGGATCCCGTCCCAGTCACCGCGACCCCGCTGGGGGACAGCGCCTTCGGCGTGTCCCAACTGCTCGGCAACGGATGGGAATGGACCTCGACGGTCTTCCGCCCGTTCCCCGGCTTCCAGCCCTTTCCTTCCTACCCCGGCTACTCGGCTCCTTTTTTTGACGGCGCCCATTACGTGCTGAAGGGCGCCTCGCCCCGGACCGCGGCGCGGCTGTTGCGCCGATCCTTCCGCAACTGGTTCCGGCCGAACTATCCGTACGTCTATGCCACCTTCCGGTGCGTTGAGAATTGATGGCCGCGCCGACCGCACAATCCAAGGCTCTTCTCGGTTTCGCCCGCGACGTGCGCGACGGGCTCAGTAAACCGGGCCAAAAGGAATTGCCGTCGATCTATCTCTACGATGCCATCGGCTCGGTGCTGTTCGAGGCCATCACCTTCCTGCCGGAGTACGGGCTCACGCGCGCGGATGAGCGCCTCCTGCGACGCCATGCCCCGGCCATCCTGGAACACCTGCCGCCGCCGGTCGTCGTGGCCGAACTGGGCAGCGGCAGCGGCCGCAAGACCCGCTGGCTCCTGGAGGCCCTCGCCAAGCGGGAAGCCGTCGTCTACTTCCCCGTCGATACCTCGCCGGTCGCGCTGGCCAAATGCCGCCAGGAACTGTCAGTCGTGGGCACGCTCAGCATCGTGGGCCTGGAAAAATCCTACCTGGAAGGCCTGCGCGAGGCGGCGGCGAGGCGGCGGCGCGGCCAGACGCTCTTCGTGCTGTTCCTGGGAAGCACCGTGGGCAACTTCGACCGGCCGGCGGCCGAGCGCTTCCTGCGCGAGATCCGGCACTGCCTGATGCCGGGCGACGCACTCCTGCTGGGCACCGATCTGGAAAAGGCGGTGGCCGATCTGCTGCAGGCCTACGACGATCCTACGGGTGTTTCGGCGGCCTTCAACCTGAACCTCCTGGCGCGTATCAACCGCGAGCTCGGCGGGGATTTCGCGCTGCGCAACTTCGCGCACGAGGCGCGCTGGAACGACCGCGAACGGCGGATCGAGATGCATCTGCGCGCGACGAAGCAGCAGACCGTGACGATCCGGGCCGCCGACTTCACCTGCCGGCTGCAGGAAGGCGAAACGATCTGGACCGAAGCCTGCCACAAGTACCGCGTCGAAGAGATTCCCGGCATGGCTCATCGCACCGGCTTCACGTGCGAGGCGCAATGGGTGGACAGCGAGTGGCCCTTCGCCGAGAACCTGTGGCTCGCCGCGCCGGACAAGACCGTACCCTCGTGAGTCCGCTCGTTTCTTTTCGAAACATCTCCTATCGCGTCGGCGGCAAAGACATCCTGCGCGACTTCAGCCTGGACATCGACGCCGGCGAGACCATCGTGCTGCTGGGACGCAGCGGCTCCGGCAAGACGACCGCCCTGAAGATGGTCAACCGCCTGCTCCGCCCCAGCACGGGTGCCGTGCTAGTGGAAGGTACGACGACGACGAACTGGGATCCGATCCTACTCAGGCGCCGGATCGGCTACGTGATCCAGGAAGGGGGTCTGTTCCCGCATTTCACCGTGGAGGCCAACGTCGGCCTGGTGCCGAGGCTGGAAGCGCGGCCGCCCCAGGAAATCCACGCTCGCGTGCATGCCCTGCTCGAGCAGGTCGGGCTGCCGCCGGCGCAGTTCGCCGCCCGCTATCCCCGCGAGCTCTCCGGCGGGCAGCGCCAGCGCGTGGGCGTCGCCCGGGCGTTGGCCGCCGATCCGCCGCTGCTGCTGTTCGACGAGCCATTCGGCGCGCTGGACCCGGTCACGCGCGTCGAGCTGCAGCGCCAGTTCCTCGAACTGCGCCGCCGCCTCGGCAAGACCGCCATCTTCGTGACGCACGACGTGCGGGAGGCGCTGCTGGTGGCCACACGCATCGCGCTCCTGCACAACGGCCGGCTGGCGGTGCTGGCCACTCCCTCGGAATTTCTGAAAGCGCAGGGCGAGGAAGCGCGCGCGTTCCTGTCCTGTCTTGATTTGACGGTGACTCCTCCATGACACTCGACCTGGCGCGCGACATCGTGGACCTGACCGTGGAGCATCTCGTGCTGGTCGGCGTGTCCATGGCGATTGCAATCGCCGTCGCCATACCCGCCGGCATCCTGCTCACCCGGCGCGCGCCGTTGCAGCGATGGGTGATCGGGTTCGCCAACATCATGCAGACCGTCCCCAGCCTTGCGCTGTTCGGGTTTTTGATTCCTCTTCCCTTTATCGGCGGCATCGGGAAGCACACGGCGATCGTGGCCCTCGTGCTCTACGCGCTCCTGCCCGTGCTGCGGAACACGCTGACGGGCATCCTGGGCGTGGACCCGGCGGTCCGCGAATCGGCGATCGCGATGGGCATGACGGGGCGGCAGCTCCTCTTCGACGTGGAGCTGCCCTTGGCGGCGCGCACGATTCTCGCCGGCGTGCGGGTGGCGACCGTGACGACGATCGGCACCGCCACGATCGCGGCGGCCATCGGCGGCGGAGGCCTGGGCGTGTTCATCTTCCGCGGCCTGGCGTCGGTGGATTCGATGCTGATCCTGGCCGGGGCCGTGCCAGCCGCGCTTATCGCCCTGCTGGCGGATGGAGGACTTGGATGGGTGGAGAAAAAATTCTCGCCGGCCTGATCGCGTCCGTGCTGGCCGGCTGCGGGAGAGATCGCCCGATCACCGTGGGCTCCAAGAATTTCACGGAGCAGGTGATCATCGGGGAGATCGTGGCTCAGCACGTGAGCCTCCGGCTCTCCCAACGGGTGGACCGCAAATTGAACCTGGGCGGCACGCTACTGGCGCACCAGGCGCTGGTGCAGGGCGGGCTCGACCTCTACCCCGAATACACCGGCACCGCGCTGACGTCCATCCTCAAGCTCTCGCCTTCGTCCATTCCAGTGGGAGGGGGAGAGGAAGCCGTCTTCGCCAGAGTGAAGTCCGAATATCTCGCCCGCTTCAAGATTCTCTGGCTGGACCCGCTGGGATTCAACAACACCTTCGCGATGGTGATTCGCGGCCCAGACGCCCGCCGCAACAAGATCGATTCCTTGAGCGACGCGGCGCGGTACGCCGGCGGCTGGACTCTCGGCGTAGGGTACGAGTTTCAGCAGCGGCCGGACGGCCTGCCCGGCCTGCTGAAGACCTACAAGCTGCCCCTCAAGAGATCGCCCAGGACCATGGACCTCGGCTTGCTGTATAAGGCGCTCGAAGAGAAACAGGTGGACATGGTGGCCGCCAATGCGACGGACGGCCTGCTGTCGGTGATGGATGTGACAGTTCTGCGTGACGACAAGCGGTATTTCCCTCCGTACCAGGCCGCGCTGATCGTGAGGGACGACCTACTGGCGGCGCATCCTACGCTCAAAGACATCCTCGCTCTCCTCTCTGGAAAATTCTCCGATCAAATCATGCGGACGCTGAACTACCAGGTGGACGGCAAGCACCGGCCCCTGGCCGAAGTGGCCATGACGTTCTTACGCGCGAGCGGGCTCTTGGCCTGAAAGGTTGGCGGCTGGCCGGAGGGTCAGTCCACCAGCCGCCCCCCGCGATCCCTTCGACGTGTTGGCACAGGGTACGCCAAACGCCTCGACGCTGCCTTCACGCAGCGCTGGGACCGCAACTCAGCGTTGGAACATTTTCAGAAAGATGGCGAAGAATCTGGCCTTCGCCGTGTTCGCGTTATTGTCTTCGGCCTTCTCGGACTTTTTTCCAGCGTTACCCTTCTCCTTCTCAGCGCGATCAACATTGCCCTTATCGCCTTCGCTCTTATTGTCTTCGGGAGTCCCAGCAGGGGCTTGAACAGGTGGAGGGGTTGTAGTTGCCCCGATGCTCCCCAGCAGCAGAAGACCGCAAAGCCCTGCACTGCCTGCCAGCCTCACAAGCCTGTTGGCACCTTTCACGCAGACACCTCCACCAGCTGAAATTAGCAAGGGCGATGCCGGAAAGCTTCTGGGCGCCTCGAATCTACCTATCTTCTGGTCTTTAAAGGGTTTTCAGGACAGGAGCCGCGACGAGTCGGGAGAGCAGGGTTGAAGGAATCAGTATTCAGTGGTTTTACGGGGCAGAGAACGAACTTATTGATTAAACAACAGGGAGGGTGCGTATGGCTTTGCCTACAATAAAACTAATAAAATTTCAGGCCGCTTGCGCTTAAAACCGAAAGGTCACGCCTGCGGTAACCCCATAATCCGGGGCGCCATCCGATATGCCCTTTAAGAAAGCCAGCTGGAACCGGACTGCCTGCGTCGCCCTGTACATCAAGGAAAACAGGACATCCCGCTGGTTCACGGCCCCCGGTACCAGCGAGCTCCATTCTTCATAGAACAGGCTGGCCAAGAGATCTTTCGTCACGTAATAGCCCAGGCCGACATCGTAATTCCACCATTGGTTCTCCAGGGGCACGCTGCCTGGCCTTCCGACAACCTCCTTTGGATTTCCGATGACCGAATAGCCACCGTCCAAGAACCCGATCCATCTCTCCCCGAAACGCTTCGCGAGCTCCAAGCCGATACCTTCGTCCCAATCGCCGGTGCCCAGCCCCTTACTATCGTCTGCTGTCGGGAACTTCACGTGGGCGGTGATGGCGATGGAAGGCACGTACTCCCGTTCGTTCACGATGTAGTAGCGGCCCCGCAGAATGATGTCTCCCAGCCCATCGTTCGTCGTCCGCTGATTCGTCGCCCCCGTCGTCTGGATCCTCACGGGAACGCCGTTCACAAAGGTGACGCTGCCGTTACTCTTGATGCGCACGTAGGGAATGATTAGCGTGATGTCTCCATCCTGGAAAAGCCGACGAATCGAGAATGGGACGTAGAGCGTGTCGGTCCGCACATCGGTGCCGTAGGTCCCGCTCAGATAGGTGGCCGAGACCCCGAGCTGCCACTTCTGAATATCCATCGTCTTCAGCTCCGGCCCCACGATGACCGGCGCTTGCGCCAGCGCGAGGGGACTGCTTGCTAGCAAGAAGACGCCGATACCCACTCCCGTAACAACTTTGGGCAGCTTCACCATCGACCCTCCTGGTTAGAAGATATCAGTTAAGCAGAAGACACAGGGTAGGGTAAATTGTAGCCGTAATCAAGCCCTTTTTGATTACGTATGTACGGCTTAGTACATTCCTTTTAAAAAATTATTAATTAAGGATATACACAATCTTCGCCGACGCTTAATTCTTTAATTTTTCTGTAAAAATTTGTCACGAGAAACATTCTGTGTTTCCTCCCGTCTAACCGTTCATACCAACACGCGTGCCCTATTGAGGGGACGCAAGTCAGCGCAAGCTAAACGCACAACGCACAAGTGAAGGGAGGAACGACATGGATAGATTAGTTCGGACTTTCGGTAGCGCAACGTTCCTGCTATCAGCGTTGCTGGCTACCACCACGTTGGCACAAGCCACGACAGCGGAGCTGACGCCGCTGGAGCTCGAGCTGGCGAAGGATCGGCAGGAGATCGCCCAGGATCGACGCGAGATCGCCCAGGGCATCGCGGAGATCAGGCCGGACAAGCTGGAGATCAAGCAGGACCGCCAGGAACTGTGGGGCGACCTGCGTCAGTTGCGAGACGATAAGCAAAAGCTGTTCGAGGACCTCAAGGCCGGCGCCAGCGCCGAGCAAATCGCAGCGGATAAGCTGGCCATCC
>DASYQR010000081.1:0-27631 GCA_036005325.1 Nitrospirales bacterium
GGTGCTGCTGCAGACCGAGGTGACCGGGCTCGAGGGCCGCAGCGGAACGCTCGAAGGAGTCCGCTGGCGAAGCGCGGCGTCCGGCGAGGAGACGCACCGGCCGGTGAAGCACCTGTTTCTGTTCATCGGCGCCGACCCCAATACCAAATGGCTCGCCCCATCCGGCGTGACGCTCGACGCCAAAGGCTTCGTGCAGACAGGCGCCGACATCGACAGCGAGCGCCCGCTACTCGAGACGAGCTACCGCGGCGTGTTCGCCATCGGCGACGTGCGGGCGGGATCGGTCAAACGCGTCGCCTCCGCCGTCGGCGAGGGCGCGATGGCGGTTCAGTTCGTGCATGAATACCTCAAGGAGGTGTGATCATGCCCCAACAGTCCTGCGCCCATCTCGACCAGGTCCGCGACGTCAAGCCGAGCGCCGCCGGCTGCGAGGAGTGTTTGAAAATGAAGGACCGATGGGTCCATCTGAGGATGTGCCTCACCTGCGGCCACGTCGGCTGCTGCGACTCCTCAAAGAACAAGCACGCCACCAAGCACTTTCACGCGACCAGCCATCCCATCATCCGTTCTGTTGAACCAGGGGAGGATTGGCGTTGGTGTTATGTGGACGAACTGGTGATCGAATGAATAGGAGTGCATCCCATGGCGACGATCACGATCAAAGACGGCGCGCAGATCTATTACAAGGACTGGGGCAAAGGACAGCCTATCGTCTTCAGCCATGGCTGGCCGTTGAGCGCGGACGCCTGGGAAGACCAGATGTTCTTTCTGGCTTCTCGCGGATACCGATGCATCGCCCATGATCGCCGCGGCCATGGCCGCTCGAGCCAGCCGTGGAACGGCAACGACATGGACACCTACGCCGACGACCTCGAGACCCTGGTCTATGAGCTCGGCCTGAAGAGCGCAATCCATGTCGGCCACTCTACCGGGGGTGGTGAAGTCGCCCGCTATATCGGTCGCCACGGCACGAAGCGCGTGGCCAAGGCTGTACTGATCGGCGCCGTGCCGCCGCTGATGCTGAAGACGGCCGTCAACCCAGGCGGTTTGCCGATTGAGGTCTTCGACGACATCCGCACCAAGGTCCTGGCCAATCGCTCGCAATTCTTCAAGGACCTCACCATGCCCTTCTACGGCTACAACAGGCCGGGCGCGAAGATCTCAGAGGGGGTGCGCGAGTCGTTCTGGCTCCAGGGGATGATGGCAGGTTTCCCCGCTGCCTACTTCTGTATCAAGGCGTTCTCCGAGACGGACCATACCGAGGATCTTAAGAAGATGACAGTGCCGACGCTCTTCATCCACGGCGGCGACGACCAGATTGTGCCGATTGGCGCATCGGCCCAGGCGGCGGTAAAGATCGCCCCGAAGGCACAACTCAAGGTCTATCCCGGTGCGCCGCACGGACTATGTACCACCCACAAAGATCAGGTCAACGCCGAACTGCTCGCGTTCCTCAAGGCGTAAAGGAGATGAATAGGTCTGGCGAACTCGAGCTGTAAGGTTCGCAATGCATACAGATCGTGGACCGAGCTTAGCTTGACGGAGTTTCTATGAATGTACAGCCAGGCATTCTTGAACCGCAGCAAGAGCACCTGGACGTCATCTTCCTCAACGCCACCACAAGCAACCACACCACACTCCCAGGCACTCTCCGACGCCTCTCCGAGGATGCGGCACGCCTCATGGAGCAACACGTGGCATCCGAACTGACTGTGACCGTCGGCTTCGGCAGCGGATTTGTGGACAAGTTCTTGCCCAAGCGGCGGCCGAAAGCACTACGTTCTATGCCACGCTTTGAGGGCGACGAGTACGACCCTGCGAAAACACAGGCAGACCTGGTCGTGCAAATTTGCAGCAACGTGAAGTTCGCTAACCAAACCACGGGCGAAACGCTGCTCGGCCTCCTGAGTAAGGCGTTCACACCCAAGGCATACCATCAGGGATTCATCTTCCCGGGTAGTCGCGGCCTGCTCGGGTTTATCGACGGCACGGCCAACCCGGGCACTGAGGACCGGCCCAGCGTGGTGCTTATCGGCGACGCCGATCCCACCTTCAGGGACGGCTCATACATGCTCTTCCGCAAGATCCGCGAGGACGTGGCCGCATGGAACAAGCTCTCTCTCAGGGCACAGGAAGACGCCATGGGTCGTCGCAAGGCCGACAGCGCGGAGTATCCCGACGCGCCGACGACAAGCCACAAGAAGAAAAGCGACGTGAAGCTTGGCCGACGTGATATCAAAATCTACCGCCGCTCGTATCCCTTTTGGTCCCCCTTCGAGACCGGCCTGCTGTTCATCTGCTACCAGGCGGACCTGGACCAGTACGAGGCCATTAAGAAGAGCATGGTCAGTAAGGCCAAGGGTGGCCACGACCGCCTGGAAGACTTCTATCACGCCGTGGAGGGCGGGTATTACTTCATGCCGTCTCGGCCCACGAGCAGGGGCGGTTTTATTGGTGATTTTCTGTGGAGATGAAATGATTAACACAGCGAGAAGTCACAAACTGCTTGTATATGGTGTGACTCTGTTCGTGCTGTGCATCGTCGCTCGCCACGTCAGTGCTGTGCAGGAAACGGTCCCTCGGATCCAGGAATATCCCGTACCGGCCGGGTCGCACCCGCATGATGTCGCGCCGGCTCCGGACGGCGGCGTCTGGTATGTTGCGCAGCGTCTGGGAGAGCTGGGCCTGCTGGATCCACAGACAGGACAGATCCGTCGTATCAAACTCGGGGAGAATTCACGACCGCACGGGGTGATTGTCGGCCCCGACGGCGCGCCGTGGATCACGGACGGCGGCTTGAATGCCATTGTGCGGGTCGATCCGGGGACGGAGAAAGTCAGCGTCTATCCGCTGCCCTTCGGACGGGAAGGCCTGAACCTGAATACCGCCGCGTTTGATAAACGTGGCGTGCTGTGGTTCACGGGGCAGAGCGGTATCTACGGTCGATTGGACCCCAAAGCGGGACGGGTTGAGGTCTTCGATGCCCCGAAAGGTCCGGGGCCCTACGGGATTGCGGCTGCGCCGGATGGGACCGTGTACTACGCCTCGCTCGCGGGAAATCATATCGCGCGTCTTGACCCCAACACTGGCACTGCGACGGTGATCGAACCGCCGACGCCAAAGCAGGGAGCGCGGCGGGTTTGGGCCGATTCACAAGGGCACATCTGGGTCAGCGAATGGAATGTGGGGCAACTGGGTCGGTACGATCCGGCCAGCAACGCGTGGAAGGAATGGCGGTTGCCCGGCAAGAATCCGGGCGCCTATGCGGTCTATGTGGACGACCAGGACAAGGTCTGGCTCAGCGACTTCGGCGCGAACGCGCTGGTGCGATTCGATCCGGTGAGTGAGAAGTTCGATTCTTTTCCGTTACCCAGCAGTAACGCGAGCGTGCGCCAGCTCCTGGGCCGTCACGGCGAAGTCTGGGGCGCCGAGTCCGGCACGGACAAGCTTGTGGTGATCCGCGTACCTTAGGTTCGAGTCCTGGCCGGGGACCGACTCGGCCTCAATGCAAAGGAAACGATATGACCGTGCTCCGTAGAGCGACGCCGGAGCGACTGAGCGCGTTCTCCGACGGCGTGTTCGCCGTCCTTATTACAGTGCTGGTTTTGGAACTGCGGCCACCTGAGCTTCCCACCTTTAACGCGCTCCTGTTACTCTGGCCCAGATGGCTAAGCTACGTAGTGAGCTACCTATTCATCGCCATTGTTTGGACCAATCATCACTATCTCATGCGGTATGCCACGGAGGTGACCCCTCGTCTGTTGTGGTTTAACTTCGCGCATCTGTTTTCCATGTCGCTGCTTCCGCTCTCTACCGCTTGGATGGCCGTCAGCAATTTGTCGCCGCAACCGGTTGCCTTCTATGCGGCGGTGTTCTTCCTCGTAAACGTGACTTACATATGTTTGATTCGGGAGCTTATTGACCGAACTCCAGTTGATGACATCTCACCGACCGTGCGCAGGATCATGCGCTTCCGATCGATCACGACTTTATGCCTTTTCGGGGTGGCTGCGGCTGTTGCGCTGAAATATCCACTGGCTGGACTCGGAATTTGTATTTGTTGCCTGATCGTTTATCTGAAGCCCGATCCGCCGGGAGCCGGGAAGCACATATCTCAGGGATCGAAATAAAAATGGGGTCAGACTCGATTAATTTTGGCGCGATTCAGGCGGCCGAGGTGACGCGGCGGGGGTTCATGATGACGACCCTGGCGGTGGGGTTCGCTCTGGCGGTGCGGCCGGTGTCCGCCGAGACGATCGTCACGGACGCAGAAGGCTTGACGGCCGGCGAAGTCATGATTCCGACGAACGACGGCCGGATCCCGGCATACCGGGCCATGCCCGCAAAAGGGAGTTCTTTTCCGGTGGTCCTGGTCGTCCAGGAGATCTTCGGCGTCCATGAGCACATCAAGGACGTCTGCCGCCGGTTTGCCAAGCTGGGCTATCTGGCCGTCGCTCCGGAGCTCTATGCGCGTCAAGGCGATGTGTCGAAGCTGCCGGAGGTCAACGACATCGTTAGCAAAATAGTCTCGAAGGTGTCCGATTCGCAGGTGATGGCGGACCTCGATGCGACCGTCGCGTGGGCCAAGGCCTCCGGGGGCGGAAACATCGAGAAGCTCGGCATCACGGGATTCTGCTGGGGCGGGCGGATCGTCTGGCTGTACGCGGCCCACAATCCACGGGTGAAAGCGGGGGTGGCCTGGTACGGGCGATTGGTCGGCAAGCCCAGCGAACTCCAGCCGAAACATCCGCTTGACGTCGCGGCGTCGCTGAAAGTGCCGGTGCTGGGACTCTACGGCGCCGACGACCAGGGCATTCCGCTCGACACGGTCGAGCAAATGCGGACGGCGTTGAAGGCGGCGGGGAACCCGTCAGAGATCGTCGTCTATCCGAATACGCCGCACGGCTTCCATGCCGACTACCGGGCGAGTTATCGGAAGGAACAGGCTGAGGACGGATGGAAGCGGTTGCGGGCCTGGTTTAAACAGCACGGCGCGGCGTAAGGCTTATTGCTCTCCCTCTTTTTTCTGCGGTGGAGTCTTGCCGGCTAGCAACTCGTCCTTCTTGGGAATTTCCTTCAGGATGTCCGGGCGGACCTGGAAGACGCCGGTCATCGCCGATCCCAGCGCGTAGGCCAGGCCTTGCTCTTCCCGCCCGAACGCGATGCGACCGAGTAGTTTGCCCTGTTCGTCCGCGGCGATGAGCTCCGTCACCGGCGCGGCCAGTCCGTACGGCTTCAAATCGGTCGGTTTCTCCGTCACGATCCGCTCCGCCTGGAGCCGCACCACGCGGATCACGAGCATGTTCAGCCGGGCGGCGTCTGCCTTGGCTTTGGGATCGCCGTCCACCAGCCAGTTGCTTCCCGCACGAGTCACGGAGTATTCCTGAGCGCCGGTCTTGATCACGAGAGTTTTGACGCGCTCAGGCTCGGTCGCGACGAGCTGCTTGTTGCGCAGGGCGAACAAGCCTTTCGCGAGGTCCTGGGCCAAGGCAGGCGCGACCTTGTACAGGGGGTCCTGAGGAGTGCTCTCCGCGTAGGCCAACCTCTTATTGTGTGGATCGATGAACAGGGACAGCGCCCGCTCAGTTTCCCCCTCGCGCAGCGTAAAGGTCGCCAATGGGGGGCCGAGCCTGGCGCGGGTGGCGGCATGGTCCTTTGGATCATCCAGGAAGTCCTGCGCCTTGAGATCCTCGAGGCCGATCAGCAAGCTGCGCACCTCCGGCTGGTCCGCGGCCGCCTCGACGGGAGCCTTGATCGTCCATGACACCTTCTCGCCGCGCCCTTCCTTGTACAGGACCACGGTTTCGCGGGACGTGGCGACCTTCAGCCTGGTGACCTGGCTCCGGTCGAACATGAAGACGCGCCTGCGACGGAGATCATGAACGCCCCTGGTGAAAAGATCCTGACGCGCGAGGCTGGTGAGGAGGACTTTGGGGGAACCCCCCCGCATTGCATAGACGGTCGAAGAGAGCGGACCGGAATCTCCGAACCGGACTGTCTGGGTTCCAGAGGCCAGGCGGAAGGAGACGGTCAGGGACGGGTTGGTGAGACCGTAGGACTGGAGATCCGTCCCAGCTTCGTCCACGACGCGTGAGACCTTGGCGAGCAGCAGGGTGCGGAGGAGCTCCTCCACCGCCAGGGTCTCAGCTTCCATGGTCTTCGGCTTGTTGATGATCCAGCGGCCGTCTTTTTCGCGGGTGAGTTCGACCTCGCCCTGCGACGAGATGATGGTCAACGCCTGCACGTCTTCTTCCTGGAAGTTCACGAGTTTCTTCGCGGCGGTCGCAGTCTCGACCCGCTTCTGCTCGGTGGGCATTTCCACCAGCCACAGGTAGAGCCCCAAGCCGACGGCGATGATGAAGAGGACCAGGACGCCACGCGACATCGAGAATCAACTAGAGGCGTCGGCGGCGGCGCCACACCGAGAACGCCGCGACGAGGAAGCAGAATGGCAGGCCAAGGACTTGCAGCGCGAACAGCGCATTGGATTGCGTTGCGGTAAGCAGGAACGTGCCGAATGCCGCGTCCTTCGGCGCGATCGAGATCAAGTCCTTTTCCTCGGCGAGCCACGCCACCGCATGGAGGATGAAGTCGGAGTTGCCGGAGAAGTCCAGGAACGTATTGCTGACGAAGTCCGAGTCGCCGACAAGCAGGATGGCCGGTTGTCGGGCGTTGTCGGCCGGGCTGGTGCGGGCGATGACAAGGCCGGCCAGCGTCAGCGGCCCGGCGGTATCGTGTTGGGGATCAAAATCACGGACGCTGCCGATCTCGCCAGTCCGGCCCCAACTGCGGGGACTGGACTTGGCCAAAGGATGAAACGTCCATTCCTTTCCCTTGGTATCGAGAAAGCTGATCGGACGGGCCAGGGGAAAGATGGTGTAGACCTGCCCAAAATCCTGGGTGATCTCGTGAGAGCCGTAGGTATTCACGACGGGCATCGTCAGATCGCCGCCCACGATGGTTTGCGTGTCCAGCACGGTCCGATTGTCCGTCTGCAGGCCCCAACGCTCCAAGAACTCTTCGAGGCCGGCCTTGGACCCGGGATCCAACAGCACGAGGAGACGACCGCCTTTTCTGACGTAGTCGGTGATCAGAGCCTGCTCTTCGGGGGACACCGGCCGCTGAGGCCCCCCCAGCACCAGGACTGATGCGTTCAGCGGGATCGTCTTGGACTCGTAGAGCGAGAGTGGCCGGACAGTATAGCCTTGCCGCTCCAACGCCTCTTTCAAGAATGAATACCCGCCCTTGCCCGTTTCCTCCAACAGATGCTCTGAATGGCCGGTGAGAAAGTACAGGGTTTTCTTTTCGTCCTTGGTCACGCGGATCAGCGCGTTCGTCAATTCCTGCTCGGTGCCGGCGGTGATCCGGGTTTCCTGCTTGCCGCTTTCCAGCACGGCGGTGTCCGGTCTCGTGATGCCGTACTGCCGGGCGACGCCGGGTTTTTTCTCCGGGTCCACGAATTCTACCGTCAGTTTAGCCGTATGGGTCTTGTAGCTGTCGAACAGGTCACGGTAGACGGCGCGCGCAGGGCTCTGATCGCCGGCGAAGACGGTCGCCTTGACCTCCCGCGGCAGGGTCTGCAGCAAGCGAGCCGTTTGCGGGGAGAGGGTGAAGTGCTTTGTCTCCGAGAAGTCCCAGCGGACGCTGTGACGGGCCGCGAGAAAGCTGACGATGCCGAGGATTGTCGCGAACAGGACGATCATCACCAGGCTGTTGAAGCCCAAGCGTGTGGCGCGGCGCGCCGAAAACTCTCGGAAGAGCTCGAAATGCGTGACGAGAAAGATGGTCAGACAGGCGGCCGCCAGGCCTTCCGCGCCGGCGATCGTCCAGGTGCGTTCCGGGGCGATCAGGTAGACGACTATGCCGGCTCCGGCCAGGACGCCTCCCAGAACCCCCAACAAAAACGTCAGCCGGCCGGTCATCACCGCCACCGCTGGGATTCGACGACTCGATGTGTCAGGAACAGGCCGAACACGATCCCGCCGAGGAAGAAGACCAGGTCGCTCGTCTCCACCAGCCCCTTCACTAAGTGCTCGAAGTGATCGAGGGGGGACAGGTATGACAGGACCTTGCCCAAGAGCGAGTCGGCGAACACCTGCCCGGCCCATCCGAAAAGCCAGAGCACGAGCAGGGCGCCGAAGCTGAGGATGACGGCGATGATCTGATTCTCGGTGAGGCTTGAGGCCAAGAGGCCGGCGCTGAGGAAGAGCCCTCCCATGAGAAGAGTGCCGAGGTACGCGGTCAGAATGGGTTCCCATCGAAATTCTGCGAAAGGGGCGAGGGCGAGGGGACCGACAGCGCTCAAAGCCAGCATGCCGGCATAGACCGTGAAGGCCGCGAAGAACTTTCCGGTGACGATGTCCGTGACCGTGACCGGCGAGGTCATGAGGAGTTCCATGGTCTTGAGCTTTTTCTCTTCGGCAAACAGGCGCATGGTCAGGATCGGGACGACCAGGAGCAGGATGACCGCCATGTTATAGAAGATGGGCCTGAAAACGATTTCATTGAGGTTCAGTTCCGGCAGATTGCCCTGGCCTCGGAGCATCTGCAGGCTGCGGTTGCTGGCGGTCGCGACGGCCAGAAACGACAGGAGACCGATGAGCAGGAGAAAGACGGAGATGACCACGTAAGCGATCGGAGACACGAAATAGGAGCGAAGCTCTTTTCGAAGAATGACGCCGACTGGGCTCATGGCTGGGGCTCCGGCGCGCCGGCAGAGACGCCCGCGGTGTCTATGCCTTCCTCGTGCTGGGTCAGATGCAAGAAGACATCTTCCAAGGTCATGGAGACCAGCTTGAGCTCCAGCAGGCCCCACTCATTCCGGACGGCGAAGCGGGCGAGGTCTTCCCGAAGGTCATGGCCGAGTTCTGTCTCGACCAGGAACGTGGCCGTTCCTTCCTGATGGACCGAGAGGACGCCGGGAAGAGTCAGAAGACGGTCACTCACATCGAGCGGCGGTTGTTTGAGCGTCAGGCTCACCTTTTCGGAGCGGCGCAGGCGGGCTGAGAGCTGATCCTGAGAATCCTCCGCCACGATCCGCCCTTCGTGAATGATGACCACGCGCTGGGCCACTGCTGTGGCCTCGGGCAGGATGTGGGTGCTCAAAATGATGGTGTGCGAACCGGCCAGTTCCTTGATCAACTGCCGGATCTCAATGATCTGCTTGGGATCGAGCCCGACGGTTGGTTCGTCCAGGATGAGGACCGGGGGATCATGAATGAGAGCTTGGGCGAGGCCCACTCGCTGCTTAAATCCGCGCGAGAGGTTGGCGATAAGCCGGCCACGCACTTCGCCGAGCGACAACCGCTCCAGCATCTGGTCCAAGGCCGCCGGGAGGCGGTCCGGCTGGATGCTCTTGAGGCGGCCGACGAAGGTGAGATATTCGGTGACCGTCATCTCGGAATAGAGGGGCGGGATTTCCGGGAGGTACCCGATGACGCGCTTGACGTCCCGCGGCCGGTCGAAGCAATCGTAGCCGGCCACCCGCGCGGTGCCGGACGTGGCGGGCAGAGAAGCGGTGAGGATCCGCATAGTCGTGGTCTTGCCCGCTCCGTTCGGGCCGAGGAAGGCCAGGACTTCTCCTTTTTCGACCGAAAAGCTGACGTCCTCGATGGCGATCTTAGGACCGTAATGTTTGGTGAGATGTTCGACTTGGATCATGTGATCGGAAACGTACGCATCAAAGTTGGTGTCGCATCATAACGACTGACCGGAATGCAGTCAAGCAAGACAGGCGTCAACCTCCGAGGAGAATTTGTCGGCGTCGGCGAAAAAATTTATTGACATTTGGTCATATTGATATATATTCACAGAAATTTTCGGGAAGCGACAATTTCCCGAATGGGGAGGTGCAATAGACGAACAATTGACCACTCTCGATACAGCGAAAGGAGGCAAATCAATTGTATGCACTAGGTAGACACTTGGTGCTTGAGCTCAACGGGTGCAATCCCAAACTCCTCAATGATGTAAAGAGAGTGGAAGACATCATGGTCGCCGCCGCCAAGATTGCCAAGGCGACCATCGTCGGCACCCACTTCCATCAGTTCAGTCCCTTCGGCATCAGTGGCGTCGTCGTCATCGCCGAATCCCACATTGCGATCCACACCTGGCCCGAGCACGGATACGCCGCTGTCGATATTTTCACCTGCGGCGAGACCCTGAGTCCTGATGTCGCGGCACAGTATCTCGTGCAGAAATTCCAGTCCCGCCAGCCCTCGCTTGTGGAACTCAAGCGCGGGCTGATTTCCGACTCCAAACCGGCCAAGGTGACCGCGAAAGTGACCACGACGGCGAAGGAGATCTTTGCTTATGGCCGGCCCAAAGAACTCCAAGTGGTTTCATGAGCGGCTGGGGCCCAGCGAAGGACACGTCCACGAAATAAAGACCGTCCTTTTCTCGAAGAAAACCCCCTTCCAACAGATCGAGGTCGTCGAATTCGGCGACTACGGCCGCGCGCTTGTCCTTGACGGCAAGGTCCAGTCCACCCAGACGGACGAGTTCATCTACCACGAAGTGCTGGTTCATCCGGCCATGCTGACACATCCTGCTCCGAAGCGGGTACTGGTCATCGGCGGGGGGGAAGGCGCGACGCTCCGTGAGGTCCTCCGGCACCGGTCGGTTGAGCGTGCGCTGATGGTCGACATCGATCGCGAGGTTGTGGAGGTCTCCCGCAAGATGCTGCCGGAATTTCACGCCGGCGCGTACGACGATTCCCGGAGCGAGCTTGTCTTCGAGGACGCACGGCGGTGGATCGAGACGCACGACGAGAGCTTTGACGTCATCATCATCGATCTCTCCGATCCGATCGAAGAGGGCCCCTGTTATCGGCTCTATACGCGGGAGTTCTACCAGTTGGTCAGCCGGCGGCTCTCGCCGCAGGGGACGATCGCGCTCCAGTCCGGTACGGTCGCGCCGCACGACCTCCTGAACGTCGCTGCGGTCTACCGGACTCTGCTGACCGCCTTTCCGGTGGTGCGTCCCTATATTGCCAACGTCCCGTGTTTCGGGCTGCCCTGGGGGTTCCAGATGGCTTCGAAAGAGATCGACCCGCGAGTCTTTTCAGCCGTTGACTATGAGGCGATGCTGGGCCGGCGCATCCGGGGCGAAATGAAGTATCTCACCGGAGAGGTCTGCGTGGCCCAGTTCGCCCTGCCTAAGCACTTGCGGGACCGCCTCGAGGGGGAAACCCGCATCATCGAGGACGACGCGCCGCTGTACGTCTATCATTGATCTGAACTGCGGGATGCGGGTCCTGCTGCCAGTTTCCCCCGCCGGCTTCTGTTGACCCGTTGCATTCGAAGAGCAACGGGTACCCCGATGCAGGCGCCATGCGGAAAAGATCGCGTCTTGGCGCGATCAGGGCGGGTGGGTGTGAAAAGGGCCCCCAACCGGCGTCACCCGCAATCTACCTTCCTGTTATAATTTCGAATATGCGGATTCTCGTGATTGAAGACGAGGCCAAGGTGGCCTCCTTCATCCGGCGGGCGCTGGAAGAGGAGAGCTATGCCGTGGATATCTGCGACGACGGCGCCAAGGGTCTCGACATGGGGCGGACGGGGTGTTACGACCTCGTGATTCTGGACCTGATGCTGCCGGGCATGCCAGGACTTGAGGTCCTCACGGCCTTACGAAAGGATCACGTCAACGTGCCTGTCCTGATCCTCACCGCACGATCTCAAACCGATCAGCGAGTGAAAGGGCTGGACGCCGGCGCTGATGACTACCTGACGAAACCCTTTGCGATCGAGGAACTACTGGCTCGCGTGCGTGCCCTCCTGCGGCGCGGGAGCGGCGAGGCGGCAGGGTTGCTGCAAGTGGAGGACCTCATCCTGAATCCGGCGACCCGAGAGGTGACGCGCGGAGGGCGCCGGATTGACCTGACGGCGAAGGAATACGCTCTTCTCGAATATTTGATGCGCAATGCCGGCCGCGTCCTGACCAGGCCGATGATCGCCGAGCACGTCTGGAACCAGGATTTTGATACCTTCACCAACGTCATTGACGTGTACGTCAATTACCTTCGCAACAAGATCGACCGCGGACAGGACCGCAAGCTGATCCATACCGTCCGCGGAAGCGGGTACACCTTGAAGGCCGGAGACTGATGCCTCTGCGCGCCCGCCTCACGCTGTGGTACGGGACGGCCCTCGCTCTGATTCTCTTGGTGTTTGCCGGGGCGCTCTACGCGGTGCTGTCCACTGAGCTCAGGAACCAGATCGATCGGTCTTTGGGCGAGGCGGCTGCTGCGGCGGTGCGCGCGGTAGAGCAGCACGGAGTCGGTCCCTTCATTCCATTTGAGGAGCTTGCGACGGAGTTTCCTGAGCTGGCCGTTCTGGACAAGTCGTTTCAGATCTTCACTCCTACCGGGACGATCACGATTCAATCCCCCAATGCGGCGCGTCGGGAGATCCCTCTCAGCCGCACGGCATTGGAAGCGGCACTGGCTGGACAGGCGACATTTGAATCCGCACGGTATCGGGGAGAAGCTCCTATCCGTCTGCTGTCGGTCCCCATCAGACGAAACGGGGTTCTGGTCAACATCATCCAGGTAGGCACATCCTTGGGTCCGGTCGAGGAGATGCTGCACTGGCTTGGATTGATCCTGCTCGTGTCTTTGCCGGTCACCCTCGCGGTCGCGCTGAGTGGCGGGTGGTTTCTCGCGGGACGGGCCCTTCGTCCTGTGGAAGCCATCACTCTTGCCGCGCGACGCATTGCGGCCGGGGACTTGACTCAGCGGTTGACGGTGCCGTCTGCACCCGATGAAATCGGCCGTCTGGCGACGACGTTCAACGACATGATCGCCCGCTTGGAGGCGTCCTTTCGGCAGGTTCGCCAGTTCAGCGCCGATGCTTCCCATGAGCTGCGCACACCTCTGACCGTCATGAAAGGAGAGGCCGAACTGGCCCTCCGCCGGGCGCGTTCGGCGGAGGACTACAAGCTGGTGCTGGAAAGCGGCCTCGAAGAAATCGATCGGATGACCCAGATCGTGGATGAGTTGCTGTTTCTGTCACGGGCGGACCTGGGTGAGGTTACGATCGAGTCCCTTCCGGTCAAACTCGATGCCCTGGTCGAGGACGTCGAGCGTCAGGCGATCGTGCTGGGGCGGGAGCTGGGGGTAGAGGTTACGGTGGGGACCGTGGAGCCAGCTGTCGTACAAGGCGATGAGCTGCGCCTGCGCGAGCTGCTGCTGAATCTGGTGGACAACGCCGTGAAGTATTCGCACCCCGGCGGCAAGGTCGAGATTATGTTGATATGCCAGCGTGCCACGGTCCGGCTCTCTGTCGCGGACCAGGGGATCGGCATTCCTTCCGAAGACCAGGCCCGTATTTTCGATCGGTTCTATCGTTCGAATGCCGCCAGGGCGCACGCTCCCAAGGGTACCGGGCTGGGCCTGTCCATCTGCAAATGGATCGTCGAGGCCCACCATGGCCGGATCGAAGTCCAAAGTAAAGTCGGCGAAGGTTCGAAGTTTACCGTAATCCTCCCGCGCATGAGCCACTTCTAATCCGCCCTTAATCCACCTTTCATCTTCGATTGCTAGCCTCCTGGCAACAATAGAAGGGTCGAGTAAGCTTTTCTATGGAGGATGCTATGAGAAAGATGTGGTATCGAAGCCTAGGAGTGATTGCGGGGCTGCTTCTCCTCGGGTCTCTTGCGTTCGTCGGCGGCGAATACGCCACGTATACGCAGGCGGCCGGGATGCCGGCGCCGGCAGCGGCGAACCAGGCCATGCCGGTTGCACAGATGGCCCCACCGGGATTTACAGCAGTGGCCAAGGAGGTCACGCCGGCCGTCGTCAACATCACGTCGCGCGCCGTTCGCAGCCGGGACCGTAGGCAGCGTGATCCTATGGACGAGTCGCCATTCGGACCCTTTGGTCCAAACGGGCCGCAGGGACCCATGCCGCCGCGGGAGCATCGCGGAGTCGGGATGGGATCCGGCGTGATCGTGTCCCCGGACGGTTATATCATCACCAACAACCACGTCGTGGATGGCGCCAATGAGCTCACCATCACGCTTCCGGACAAACGGGAATTCAAAGGCAAAGTCGTCGGAACGGATCCGAAGACTGATCTCGCCGTCGTTAAAGTTGACGCGACCGGTCTCCCCCACGTCCGATGGGGAGATTCGTCGAAGCTCCAGGTAGGGGAGTACGTCCTGGCGATCGGCAATCCGTTCGGATTGAACTCCACCGTGACGCTCGGGATCGTGAGCGCGTTGGGCCGCGGCCGGATGGGGATCACGCAGTATGAGGACTTCATCCAGACCGACGCCGCCATCAATCCGGGCAATTCCGGCGGGGCTTTGGTCAACACCGCAGGAGAGCTGGTGGGGATCAACACCGCCATCATCTCGCAGACCGGCGGCTATCAGGGGGTCGGGTTCGCCGTGCCGGCCACCATGGCTCAGCCGATCTTTGAGAGTCTCGTCAAGACCGGCAAGGTGGTGCGGGGCTACCTCGGTGTAGGGATACAGGACCTCACACAGGACCTCGCCAAGTCATTCGGTGTGAAGCAGGCCAAAGGTGCGCTGGTGGGCAGCGTTGCTGAGGACAGCCCGGCTGAGCGCGCAGGCCTCAAGCAGGGAGACGTGATCGTGGCCTATCAAGGTAAGCCGGTCGAAGACCCGGCGGAGCTGCAACGGGCGGTGACACGCACGCCTGTCGGCACGAAGGCGACCATGAAGGTCATCCGTGATGGGCATGAACAGGAACTCACGGTGACCATCGGGGAACAGTCGGAGACGGCGAAGGTGGCCAGCGCCGACGCCCCCATGGAGAACGCCTTGGCCGGTGTGGAAGTGCAGAACCTGGATCGGCAGATTGCTCGGGAATTGGGGCTCAACGGAAAGGTTCAGGGTGTTGTGGTAGTCAATGTGGAGCCGGACAGCCCAGCCGACCGTGCAGGGCTGGCGCAGGGCGACGTGATCCGGGAGATCAACCGGCATCCGGTCAAGTCCGTGCGGGACTATGAGAAGATCGCGGTGGCCCTCAAGAAGGACCAGCAGGCCCTCCTGCTCATCAACCGCCGCGGGACCTCGCTGTTCATCACGGTCAAAGCTTAACCAAGATATCCCTCGCCCCTTGGGGGAGAGGGCAGGGTGAGGGGTGTGTAGGGGCACGGCATGCCGTGCCCCTACTTTTGTCAGCCGACGATGTGGCCGATGAGGTCGTAGGCGGAGGCGTCGGTGATTTCGGCCTTAACGAAATCTCCGGCACTAGCGGTACCCTCATTCAAGTAGACGACGCCGTCGATTTCCGGGGCCTGTCCCTCGTGGCGGGACTCTATAAGTAGGTCCGTTTCGTCCGACGCCCCCTCCACCAGGACTTCAAGGGTGCTGCCGATCTTTTGGCGGCTTTTCTTCAGCGAGATCGCTTCCTGGATGGCGAGCAATTCGGCCCGACGCTCCTCCATGAGCTGGCGATCGATTTTCCGGTCCAGTTCGACGGCGGGGGTGCCCTCCTCGTCGGAATAGAGGAACACGCCCACGCGGTCGAACTCCATGTCGGCCAGGTAGCGCTTGAGTTCGTTGTAGGCGGCCTTGGTCTCGCCGGGGAATCCCACGATAAAAGCGGTTCGGAAGCTCAGGCCGGGGATGCGCGTGCGCAGGCGATCGACCAGGTTCGTGATGTGGGTTTTGTCGCCCAGGCGGTGCATGCGTTTCAGTATGGCGTCATTGATGTGCTGGAACGGCATGTCGATATACTTGGTGATTTTTTCTTCGCCGGCATAGAGGTCGATCAGGTCATCAGTCACCTGTTGCGGGTAGAGATAGAAAGGCCGGATCCAGCGGAGATTTTTTACCGTCACTAGTTCCTGCAACAGGGCGACGAGGCCTTTTCGAAGGCCGAGGTCAACTCCGTAGTTGATGGTGTCTTGCGAGATGAGGTTGATCTCTTTGACGCCATCGGCGGCCAGGTTGCGGGCTTCCGTGACGATGGACTCGATCGGTCGGCTGCGCTGCTTGCCCCGCATGATCGGGATGGCGCAAAAGGCGCAGTTCCGGTTGCAGCCTTCGGCAATCTTCACATAGGCGGAGTGTCTCTTGCCGAGCCGCAGCCTGGGCGTCAACTCATCATACAGATAGGGCGGTGGGCTGGCCCACACCCGCTGGGCGTGGCGGGCCGGGCCCAGCAGGGTCCGGCAGATTTCTGCGATGCGGCCGGTGTCCCCCGTTCCGACGACACCGTCCAGCTCTGGGAGCTCCTTCAGCAGCTCGCCCTGATAGCGCTGCGAGAGGCATCCGGCGGCGATCAGAACCTGGCACGTGCCGTTCTTCTTGAGCGCGCCGTACTCGATAATGGCGTTGATGGATTCTTGCTTGGCTTCTTCGATGAAGCCGCAGGTATTGATGATGACCACTTCGGCACGCGCGGGATCGGTAGTCAGTTCAAAGCCGTCATGCGCCAATGCTCCCAGCATGACCTCGCTGTCCACCTGATTCTTGGAGCAGCCGAGGTTGACAAAACCGATGGTGGTTGTGCGAGTTTCATTGGGCAATTTTCTTAAAGCTTTTGCGGCCATGGCTTCTCAGTGTAGGTGACAAGAGAAAGCCCTGTCAATTCTCTCTTGACTATAAAGGCGAATTTGAGTAGGGTATGCGCGGTTCTTACATATCATCCAACGCCTGTATTCGCAGGCAATTCTCGGACATTCATCAACGGGCGAGACAGTTGAGCAAAACCCAGCGAGATGCGCTGGGCGACAAACAAGCAGGGTGGTTTGTGTGCCAACTGCTTGAGGATGAACCTGAAGCAAAGGATAAAATGGGTATGACTAGCCGAATAACAAAGAGTTTTTTGGTACTTTCGATCCTGGCACTGCCGAGTTGCATGACGGTTCCGAAAGGGCTGGGGAACTATGATGTCGGGTACGCGGAGCGGGGCATCGCGTCCTGGTACGGCGGATACTTTCACGGTCGCCCAACTGCGAGTGGGGCAATCTACGACCAATTCGAGATGACCGCGGCGCACCGACTCTTGCCGTTGGGGTCCGTAGTCCGTGTCACCAACGCGGAAAACGGACGTCAGGTGAAGGTCGTGATCAACGACCGCGGCCCGTTCATCAAAGGCCGCATCATTGATCTTTCTTATGCCGCGGCTCAGCGTCTTGGCGCAGTCGAGCCGGGTACCCTCCCGGTGCTGGTCGAAGTGATCCAGGTGGGAGACCGGGCCACAAATCATTCGTCCGGTCGTCTGACGGGGCCAGAGGATAATTTCGACGTCGGGTTGAGCACTTCGTTGTTAGGGCAATACAGGGACCCTCAGGAAGATGAGGTTCGGCTGTGTGCGATCGGGAGCCGGGCTGGTCTGATGAATCGCGGACCGATGGACGTTCTCCGAGACCCGCGTCGGGCCAGGCGATTGGCTGAAGCCGAAGGGACCGATGAGCACCCTGACCATGCCGAGTTGATCGAACAAATGGCAGAGGCTGTTGCCTGATACTCCATTGACACCCGCTTAGACAACCCGTTACACTCACATTCAAGTCAACGTTAATCGTGTAATCGTTAAACGGCGGGGCTTGGCCATTTTCACGAATAACGTATAACGATTAACGCTCACGGTTGGGAGTCCACATGGCGAAGCAGAAAGATCCGCTCGAAGAAGATATTAAGCGCTTGCGAGAGAAAGTCGCTGCCCGTAAGGCTAAAATCGAGAATGCCCAGGGGGATGCTGCCCTGCGGGCACTCCATAAGCGGTTGAAGCGGGTCCAGCGGAAGAAGCGTGCCCTGGCATCGCGATTGGCGCATGCCCAGGGCAAGAAGAAGGAAGCCAAACCGGCGGCGTCGCCTCCGGCGGCTCCTCCTGCGGCGGCGGCGGCAGCAGGCTGACCGGGGGAAGCACTATGGCGGAAGAACCTAAGAAATCAGAGGATCTCGAGAAAGCGAAGGCGACCACAAAGCCTCTGCAAGCAACGTCGGCAATGCCAGACGGATCGGAAAAGTCCGACTACATGCCGACTGGTACTGAGCCGCCAGTTGCGGAGACGGAGGCTCCGGTCGAAGCGTCGGCTGCGGCCGTTGTGGAAAAGATCCCGGAGGAGAAGGTCAAGGACGAAGTCGAGATCCAGATCGACCTCTTGAAGGAAAAAGACTGGTTCCGCCGCCGGGAAGCCTCGATCACGCTGGGCGAGATGGGCGACGAGCGGGCGATCATGCCGCTCATCGCTGCGCTGCGCGACTCGGAGTGGAACGTCCGCGAAGCGGCGGAGGACGCGCTGGCCCAGATCGGGTCTCCCGCCGTCGAGCCGTTGATCAAGGCCCTGCGTGAGTACCAAATCCGTCGTTATGTCATCCATGTCCTTGGGAAGATCAAGGACGAGCGGGTGCTGGACCCGCTCATGGCGCAGCTTCGCAACGAAGAGTTTAAGGATTTCGCGACCCAGGCCCTCGTGGATGTGGGCCTGCCAGCCGTCGAACGGCTGACGGCAGTCCTCAATGATAAGGACAAGAACGTCCGAAAGCACGCCGTTCAGGCGCTTGGGGACATCGGAATCCCGGAAGCCGTGGATCTTTTGATCGAAGCCACACAGGACGAAGAGTGGGAAGTCCGTATGGCGGCGATCGCTGCGCTCGACAAGATCGGTGACGAGCGGGGCAAGCCCGCCATCAAAGCTCTTATCAAGGATCCAGACTTCGCCGTCCAGATGCGTGCGGAACGTATCATTGGGGCTTGGAAGAAGAAAGCCAAGGAGGCGAAGGAAAAAGAGGCAACCGAAGAACGAGCGGGAACAGCGTAAGCGGCCGTTACCGTAGGGGCAACCCCCCTGTGGTTGCCCATCCTCAGGGCAGGCACGGAGGCCTGCCCCTACCGCGCCAGCAGCTGATCCAGTTCCTTCACCATTTCATCCACTTTTATCGGCAGCCCCGCCTTCATCGCCTGCGCGTCGGTCTTGATCGCCGATACTTTGGCCGCGGCTTTCTCGAATTTCTCTCTGAGTTCCGCGTCGGTGGACTCCTTGGCCGATGTCAGGGTCCGCGCGGCTTCGTCCAGACCGGCAACGGCCTTACCATAGTTCTTATCAAGCAGGTCAGATTTTGCCTGGACCAGCCGTTCCTTTGCAGTTACGAGACTCACGCGGAGAGCCAAGTTCCGTTCCACGGAGCCGGTCTTGGCCATGACTTCCGCGCCCAGTTGTTTGGCTTTGTGGAGGACGGTTTCCGGTCCCTGCTTGCCGACGTAGACGCCTATTCCGAACGCCAAACCTATGATAACGAGAAATCCCAGGAATTTAAGCATTTAGTTCTCCCCCTTTTGCCTCCGGCCGGCGGCGACCGAGCCGAGATGGCCCGCCGCGAACGCGCGGACGGTCAGGTCCTTGTCCAGCAGCGCCCGCCTGAGGTACGGGATCGCCGTTTTGCCTCCGAGCCGGCCGAGCGCCTGCACCGCTGCGACGCGCACTCGCGGGGCCGGATCATCGAACGCCTCCAGCGCGAGAGCCATGGCCCGACTCGGTTCGCTCCGGGCCATCGCGCCGACGGCCGCGCTTCGGACGCCGTAATCGGGGTCCTTGAGCAACTCACGGATGACCAGGGCCGCCTCGCCTTCCCCCAACTTGATGAGCGCCTCGGCCGCGGCCAGGCGCACGAGCGAGTCGGAATCCTTCACGGCGCCCCACAGCGCCGCGATCGCCGGTTTGGCGTTGAGGCGGCCCAGACTCACCGCGGCGAAGTTCCTGACATACGGGTCCGGATCGCTGAGCGCGTCGACCAAATCCGCCACGGCGGACATGCTTCCCAAGTCGCCCAGAGCCCCTGCGGCGAACGATCGAACCGACGCGTCGGGATCGTGCAAGCCGAGGATCAGCACGGAAAGCGCCGAGGGATCCTTCAGCCGGCCGAGGATTCCCAGGGCTGCGCCCCGTACGGGTGGGCTGAAGTCTCTGGCGGCTGTCAGGAACGGTTGTACCGATTGAGGCTGTTTGAGACGGATCAGCGCCTCGCGGGCCACCAGTTGCACGATGGGGTCTTTATCGGTCAAGCCTTGCCGGACTGTCTCCACCACTGATGGATCCTTCGAGAGACCGAGCGTCGACAGCGCCGCCATGCGGACGGTGGCATCGGGGTCTCCGGCCGCAGCGCGGACGACGGGAAGCGTTGCGGCTCGTCCCATGCGCCCCGCGGCCTGGATGGCAAACGTACGGACCCGGGCGGAGGGATCACGGAGGGCTGTTGTCAGTGCAGTCTGCATATCGGAGGTGCCCAGTTCAGCCAACGCGGTCACCGCCGCCCCACGGACGAGATCCTGGTCATGCGCGAGCAGATTGGTCAATAGCCCTGCGCACACCGGTCGGAGAAGGTCGGTCTTCTCCTTTCCCTGCTTGGCAAGATAGTCGTAATCTGCCAAGGCCTCCTCCGGATGGCCTCGGTACCCCTGTGTCACGGCGCGAAGCTCATAGGCCGTTATCTGCTTTGGGTTGGCATCGATCTGAGCGCTGAGAAGCCTGACGGCTGTGTCGTAGTCTTTCCGTTGGAAGGCCATCCTCGCCGCGTGCAAGTCATCCGCACCTGCGGGCGCTGGATTGCCGGGGCAGAGAAGCAGAAAGGCGGTCAGAGCGAAGGCAAGGGATCCGACGGCGTGCATTCGGTGCTATCTTAACAGGAAGTCCGATCCTGAAGAAATGCCGGAGCCAGAATGTCCGGATTTATTGACAGGAATGGATGAATATGCGACCTTTTTCATCATGTATGAAGAATTCTTCGGGTTGACCGAAGCGCCGTTCAACCAGACCCCTGACCCGCAGTTTTTCTTCTCGAGTCTTCAACACCTGGATGCGTTTTCTCTGATCGAGCAGGGAATCCTACACCGCAAAGGTTTCGTTGTCATAACCGGCGAAGTGGGGACCGGCAAGACGACCCTCTGTCGTTATTTCCTGGAGACCGTTGATCCGAATGTCAAGACCGCTCTGATCCTGAATCCCAGCCTGACTACCATCGAGCTGCTGCAGTCTATCAATCACGCGTTCGGCATACCGAGCCGGAGTTCTTCCAAGAAGGAGTTGGTCGACCAGCTGAATTGGTTTCTCCTGGATACCCTGAAGGCAGGAGGTAATGCGGCGCTCTTGATCGATGAGGCCCAGCACCTCTCGGTGGAATGCCTTGAAGAAATTCGTCTCCTCTCCAACTTGGAAACCACAAAAGAGAAGCTGTTACAGATCGTGCTGCTGGGACAGCCGGAACTCGGCGACAAGTTGCGACTGGCCGAGCTGCGGCAATTGGCCCAGCGAGTTGCCTCGTGGTACCAGTTGGTGCCGCTCGATTCTGAGGAAACCCGTCAATACATCGCCTTGCGGCTGGGTGTCGCCGGAGGCGATGGAAAGGTCGGCTTTACTCCCGAAGCCGCGAGGCGAGTGCATGCTCTCTCCAAGGGTGTTCCCCGCTTGATCAACGACTTGTGCGAGAAGGCTCTCCACGCCGCTGCGATCGCGAAAAACGCCGCCATCGGGGAGGCGCTCGTCGATGAAGCCGGGCGGGAGTTGGGGGGCGTGTCCAAGCGGCTTCCTCAGCCCCGTCCGCTCACCACAACCCAGGAGCAGAGGCGACCGCGGGTTCGAGTCACGACGTCCTGGGTAGCGCTGGCGATTCTCGTCATCACCGGAGTCCTCGGGGCAGTCTACTGGCTCAGTCCGACCTGGATGAAAGTGAATGAGAGCCTGCATGGAGCGAAGAAGTCGGTGCGGGCAACGCCCATGACTCCGACATTGTCTGCGGCCAAGCTGAAGGAAGCCCGGTTGATGGCCACGCTCTCGCTCTTACGTATGTGGGGGTTCTCGCGCTCGACACCGCAGAAAAAGTTTGCCGACCAGGACCCGGCCATGTTGATCCGAGAATCGGGCCTCCAGTCGGCCAAGCTGCCGATTGAGCTGGACCTGCTCGGGCGACTCGATTATCCCTGCCTGCTTGAATGGAAGGACGCGCCGTCCGGCGTCACGCATACAGTCGCACTGGTGGGTCTCAACGCGACGGAGGCGACCATCTTCGACCATCCGGTCGGACGGCGTACTGTCAGTCGTGCGGACTTGCTCCAGCATGTGGAAGGAGAGGCGCGTATTTTTTGGAAAGCCTTGCCCGGTATCAAGGTTCCCTTGCGGGCAGAGAAGGGCAAGGATCCTGTCATCACGGCCCTCCAAAAGTCGCTCAGGACGCAGAGGCTGTTCGCAGGACCGGTCACCGGCGTCTATGATCCGGCCACGCGCGCGGCTGTAGCCAAGCTCCAGACGGAATACGGGCTCAAAGCGACGGGCGTGTTCGGCGTTCGCAGCTACATCGCCTTGTCCAAGCGGGTGTTGGGGGCGCAAGGACCCAGTCTGAAGGCACAATCGGGGACGGCAGGGCTGGAGAATCCATGATTCCGCTGCGGGACGAGAATCCCACGACCGTGACACCGATTGTCACTGTGACGCTGATCGTCCTGAACTGTCTGGCCTATCTCTATCAGCTTTCGCTGGGACCGGCGGTAGAGCGCTTCATCCTTTCCTATGCTGCGGTGCCCGCCGAATTGTTCCGGCCGGGGACGGTCGTAGGGGACCCGGGGGTGCCGAACACGGTGACCGTGTTCACCTCGATGTTCCTGCATGGCAGTGTGATGCATCTGGGGGGCAACATGCTCTACCTCTGGATCTTCGGCAATAATATCGAAGATGTCATGGGCCACGCGCGGTTTATCCTGTTCTATCTGCTGTGCGGCGTCGCGGCGATGCTCGGGCATGCCGTCACGGCGCCGGAGTCTACCGTTCCCATGATCGGGGCCAGCGGTGCCATCTCGGGAGTATTGGGCGCCTACCTGCTGCTGTTTCCTCAAGCGCGCGTGCAAGTGCTGCTTCTGCTGGGGTTCTTTATCCGGATCGTGCCTATTCCCGCGGTCTATGTCCTGGGGTTCTGGATTGTGATGCAGGTACTCAACGGGGCCTTCAATTGGGGAGGACCTGACGGCGGAGTGGCCTGGTTTGCCCATATCGGTGGCTTTGCGGCCGGGCTTGCGTTGATCAAGGTCTTTCAGCGGCGGTCCGTTGGACCAGCTTTGCGGTGGTAGCTCTCGGCGGCCTGTGGTATTATCTCGCTGGAATCAGTGGTGTTTTTCAGACAGAGGGGAGGAGAGAGGCGTATGCGTGGGCGAGTCATATGGATTCTTGCAGCCTTCATCTGTATGGGAGGCCTGTCGCCGGCAGAAGCGGCGTCGGATCTGAGCGGGAAGCTGAATCTGTCTGTGGCTGGACGGGAACAGGGGATTTTTGAGAAAGCTACCGTCAAGTTCGAGAAGCAAAACCCCAGGGTCCGCGTCAAAATTCCTGTGACAGATAGCGCCACTTCCCTGGCTGCCTTGGCTGACGGTTCGGCGGACATTGTGGTCTTGGGGAGGACCTTGAAGCCAGAGGAAAAGGAGTGGACAGGGACGATCGTCGGTTGGGAGGGGATTGCCATCATAGTGAACGCCTCCAACCGGGTTCAGGAGGTGACCCTTCAACAGGTCGCCGATCTCTTTGCAGGGAAGGCCAAGACCTGGGATGAGTTGGGGGGTCTGGAAAACAAGATCACGGTCATTAACCGTGAAGAAGGCAAAGGAATACGGCCGTACCTGGAACAGCAGCTGAACCTGGTGGGCAAGTTTGTGAACGGGAAAGGCGTGGTGGAGCCCGACAAAGAAGCCATTCGGGTTGTCTCCGGCACGCTGACTGCGGTGTCCTACATCAATCTCAGCACCGGACTCGGCAATGTGAGTGTCGGTGTGCCGATCCGTTTGCTCTCGTTGAATAAAGTCGATCCCGAGTTGGCGAATGTATCCTCCGGAGCCTATCCCTTGCGCCGGCCGATCGTGCTCGTGACCAAGACTCCTCCATCACCCGTCGTCAAGACCTTTGTTGACTTCATGCTGGACAAGGAAGGGCAGAAAACCATCCAGGAAGAAGAATTCGTTCCGATCCTCGTCACGAAGTGAGACGAGGCCGACGACGTAGGGAGAGGGATGCAGCCTGAGAGACAGCCATCGGCAAAACCGGGCAAGGAGGCTGAATCGCTCAACCAGATGCGGCTCGGTGAGCTCCTGGTCCAGCGCGGGCTCATTACCCAGCAAATTCTCGACGAAGTGCTGCAGGACCAACGCCCATCAGGGAAGCGACTCTGGGAGATTCTCCTCGAACGCGGCCAGGTCGCGGAGGCGCAACTCTTCCCGGTCCTCGCCGCTCACCTGAAGGTTCCCTATACCGACGTTTCCACCCAGGTCTGGAGCCCGGAGAAGCTGGATCTACTCCCGGAGGCCTTGGCACGAAAGTACACGGCCCTGCCGCTTCGTCGGGAAGGCAAACGGCTGGAGCTGGTGATGGCCGATCCCCTGAACGTCAAGGCGATTGAGGACCTTTCCTTCGCCACGGGGTCCCAGGTGTCGGCTACTCTCGGGAGCCCAGCTCAAATTCTGGACGCTATCCAACGCTTCTACGCGAAGCACCTCGACGGCGCGGCGGCGTTGATGGCGAAGGGTGTCAGCGGCGCCGGCGATCCCGCGTTCTCATTTCAGGCCGCACAGCCCAGCGCGCTGGATGCCGATGCTGAGGGCGCTCCCGTCATCCAATTGATGAACCTCATCATGCGTAAGGCCATTCAACTCAAAGCCAGCGACATTCATATCGAACCGGGCAACCCGGAAGGGACCGTGCGGTTCCGGCTGGATGGACTCTTGGCCGATCAACTCAAGGTGCCGGCCGCGCTGCACCCCGCGCTGATATCCCGTATGAAAATCCTCGGTCGTCTCGACATCGCGGAGCGGCGCTTGCCGCAAGACGGGTCAGTGCGGGTGAAACTGGAAGGGCACGAAGCGGATCTCCGGATCTCCACCATTCCCTTGCGCGCGGGCGAGAAGACGGTGATCCGGGTGTTGGATCGATCGACCGGAGGCATGGGGCTGGAGGCGATCGGCCTTTTGCCGGGTGACATGAAGAAGGTCGAAGACCTGATCGGCCGGCACAAGGGCATGATTGTCTCCACGGGGCCGACCGGAAGCGGCAAGACCACGATGCTGTATGGTATTTTGAACCGGATCAAGAGTTCGACCACGAACATCGTAACAGTCGAGGACCCGATCGAATATCACAACCCGGGCCTCAATCAGATGCAGGTCAATGCGGATATCGGGCTGACCTTCGCCACGGGCCTCCGGTCGATTCTTCGTCAGGATCCGGACATCATTCTGGTCGGTGAGATCCGGGACGCCGAGACGGCCGAGATCGCCTGCCGGGCGGCGCTCACCGGCCATCTGGTCTTCACCACCTTGCACACGAATGACGCGCCGACCACCATCACGCGGCTGTTTGACATCGGCATTCCCCGGTATCTCGTGGCGTCCGTTCTGATCGGGATCATCGCCCAGCGGTTGATCCGGGTGGTGTGCGAGGACTGCAAGGCCCCGACGCGGCCTGATCAGGAAGGGGGTGCCGTGTTGGGTCTCTCCCCTGCCAGTCTGGCCGGGGGCACGTATATGACGGGCACGGGATGCGTCACGTGCCAGGGAAGCGGCTATAAAGGGCGAACCGGTGTCTTTGAAATTCTCGTCATGGATTCGCGCATCCGAGAGCTGATTCTGAAAGGGGCTACGGAGGAAGACATCCGTCTGGCCGCCCAGGAAGCAGGGATGCACAGCCTGGTGGAAGACGGGCTCGAGAAGGCCAAGGCGGGGAGCACGACCATCGATGAACTTGTGCGGGTACTTGAGATTGCCGAGCATGTGGCCACCAGTTGCTCGAGATGCGGCCACCCGCTCAATTCCGAATATCGCTTCTGCCCTTACTGCCGCGCGGTCATGCGTCGCGTCTGCGCGGGCTGCGGACACATTCTCCAACCAGGGTGGATCGCCTGCTCGCATTGTGGCCTCGAGACGAAGTAGGACGGACACACGCCGGATGGGAAAGTTCTCGACTTGGAACCTGCGGGACCTCTTGCCTGATCCAGTCCGCGACTTCGACGTTCTGCGGAAGGAGGTGGAGGACCAAGTCCAACGCTTCGAGGGGTTCCGTGGGCGTCTGTCAGCGGAGATGCCCGCCGAGACGTTTCTGGAGGCGTTGCGGCTGGCCGAGACGATCGCCCGGGCGGCGAGCAAGCTCGGAGCCTATGCCCATCTCTGGTTCTCGGAGAACACAAAAGATCAGCGGGCCCGATCCTTCAAGGCCACAGTTGAGGAACTGCAGGCGGGGCTCGCGAACTGCATGCTGTTCTTCGACCTCTGGTGGCAAAAACTGGACGATGCGAACGCCGGACGGCTCCTGGCGGCTTCCGGGGATTACGCCTACCATCTCGAGACCATCCGCCGCTTTAAGGACCATACCCTCAGCGAACCCGAAGAGAAGATCATCAACGTCAAAAGCGTCACCGGCCGCCAGGCGGTGGTGGGGCTGTATGACATCCTGACCAGCGGGCTGACCTACCACATGAAGGTCAAGGGCCGCCGGGTGCGGACGCTGACCCGCGAGGACCTCATGGTGTACGCGCGCGATCCCGACGCCCGCGTCCGGGAGGGGGCCTATCGCGAGCTCTATCGTGTCTTCGCGCAGAACGCCGACGTGCTCGGCGACATCTACAAGACGCTGGTGCTGGATTGGAAGCAGGAGAACCTGGGGCTCCGCAAACACCGCTCGCCGATCGCGGTGCGGAACTTGCTGAATGACATTCCCGAGCAGGCCGTGGAAGCCCTCCTCAGCGTCTGCGCCAGGAACGCCGGTATCTTCCAGGACTATTTCAGGCTGAAGGCCCGGCTCTGCCGCATCAAGAAGATGAGCCGATTCCACATTTACGCCCCCTTTCGGGAAGCCCGCAAGCAGTATGCGTTCAAGACCGCCTCGGCCATGGTGCTGGAAGCATATCGCGGCTTTTCGCCTCGTCTGGCCGATTTGGCGCAACGGGTGTTGCAGGAGCGTCATGTGGATAGGACGATCCGCCCGGGCAAGACTGGCGGGGCCTATTGTTACAGCGTGATCCCCGGCCTGACCCCCTATGTGCTCTTGAATTTCAAGGGCGACGTCCGCGACATCGCCACGCTGGCCCATGAACTGGGGCATGCCGTCCACGGCATGCTGGCGGCCGACCATTCGGTGTTCACCTTCCATGCCACGCTTCCGCTGGCTGAGACGGCCTCGGTGTTCGGGGAGCGCATCCTCTCGGATGCCTTGATGGCCGGTGAACGGAACAAGGCGGTCAAGCAGAGCCTCCTCATCAGGCAGCTTGACGATGTGTACGCCACAATCTTACGGCAAGCCTACTTCGTGCGGTTCGAGCGTGAGGCGCATCGGATCATCGGCGAAGGGGGCACGATGGACGATCTCTGCCGCGTCTATCTGGCGGAGTTGCGACAACAGTTCGGTCGGGCCGTGGCGGTCCCAGATGAATTCCGGTGGGAATGGTTGTCGATTCCCCATCTTTTCGCCAGCCCGTTCTATTGTTACGCTTACAGCTTCGGCAACCTCCTCGTACTGGCGCTGTACGGGCTGTACAAAACCCAAGGCGAGTCATTCGTCCCCCGGTATCTCGATCTGTTGGCGGCGGGCGGCTCGCGGGCTCCGGAGTCGCTCCTCAAGGACTTCGGCGTGGACATCCGCGCGGAAGCTTTCTGGCAGGCGGGGTTTGAGACGATCAAGGGCATGGTGCG
>DASYQR010000082.1:0-13974 GCA_036005325.1 Nitrospirales bacterium
CCGATCTCGAACATCGGCCCGGCTCGAACTTTGTCGGGCCGGCGATCTTCACCGGGATCAGGCCCGAGCACCGCCTGGCGCGCGAAGAGGTCTTCGGACCGCTGCTCGCGGTCATGCGGGCGCGGGACTTCGATGAGGCCCGGGAGCTCGCCCACGCCACGGAGTATGCGCTGACCGGCGGCCTCTATTCACGAAGTCCCCGCCACATCGCCCGAGCGCGCGAGGAGTTTTTGGTCGGCAATCTGTACATCAACCGCGGGATTACTGGCGCGCTGGTAGGCCGCCAGCCCTTCGGCGGCGGCCGGCTCTCCGGGATCGGCGCGAAGGCGGGAGGCCCCGACTATCTGCTCCAGTTCGTCACGAGCATCGTCGTCTCGGAAAACACCTTGCGGCGCGGATTCTCTCCCGACTCTTCTTGATTCAACGGCCCCGCCCCGCTATGCTTCCGCCATGAGGCCCCTGGCGCTGATTCTCGTCTGCCTCCTCGTGACCGCCTGCGCTCTAACTCCGACCTACGATGAGACCTGGTCCTTGGACTCGCCGGTCTTCGACGAAGAGGCAGTACTGGGACAGGCCAGCCTGTTGCCTTCGCAACAGGCTGCGCTCTACACGTCCATCTGGACGTTCGGCGGTGACTCCTTGCGTCGTCGCCAGGAATATCACCTGCGGACGCAGCATGAGTTGTGGGTGCGACGGCAGGTGGAGCTGAAGAAGATGACCATCGAAGAGGCGCACGCCCGGATTCAGGACTACACCCCCTCAAAAAAATTCTGAGCGCGGACGAAAAAAATTATTGCGCAGGGAAAATACTGTGCTATAGTGCGCTTCAATGCAGACAGGAAGTCGGACAACCGTCACACAACTAGGAGGTGCTCCGTATCGATGAACGCATTAGCCAACGCTGAAGGTGCGATCTTGCCAACTATGGCCCCAACTCCCGCACCGGTGGGCTCGCCAGACGAGCTGATCGGGGAGGGGAAAGCTTGGGGCCTCTCCGCTGCAGTAGATCTTCAAGACTGTAGGCCAGCAACCATCCGGGACCGCGCGCACATCAAGGCCTACGTCATCGCGCTCTGCAAACTGATCGGGATGAAACGCTATGGAGACTGCCAGATCGTCCATTTCGGAGAGGGACGGGTGGCGGGATACTCGATGATCCAGCTCATCGAAACGTCCCTGATCAGCGGTCACTTCGCCAACGACACCAACCGAGCCTATCTCGATATTTTCAGCTGCAAAGGCTACGATCCGGCGGTGGTGGAAGAGTTCTCCAGAAAGTTTTTCGGCGCGCGTAACAGCACGATTTCCCTCACCATGCGGTACTGATCGAGGCGGGAGCCGGCGCACGAGGTCGGCTCCCCTTCGCTAGACCGGCAGGGAATTCACCACATCGATGAGTTGTCTGAGGCCGCCGGCGCTCCTTCGGTGGTAGGGCACGAGCAGTCGGGGGAGCGCCAGCAAGTCTGGCTCGTCGGCTTCTTCGGGCAAGGCTGACCCTTGCTCAATCTTGCCGTCCGGACAGAGATGAGCGAAGCGCACGTTCAGATCGTCCACCTGTCCTGGCGTCAAGGGGCGCAAGAGCCGCAGCACCAGCCGGCCTTTCACGAACCGGCTGGAATGATAGTTCCGGTAGAACCCATCGATTTCCGCCACCGCGGCTTCGGCCGAATACACGATCCGGAAGAGTCCCAAGTCTTCCGGCGAGATCAGCTTCGGCGCCAGCATCTCCTCCCGGACAAATTGCTCCCACCGCTTCCAATAGACCCCGCCCGGCAAATCCATCAGAACAACGGGATGGGGATTGTTTTTACCGGTCTGGAGCAGCGTGAGGATCTCGAAGGTCTCGTCGTGGGTCCCGAAGCCACCGGGAAACATAACGCTGGCGTGGGATTCGCGGGCAAAAAAGAGCTTGCGCGTGAAAAAGTACTTGAAGTGGATGAGCTTGGGATCGTTCACGATCGCCGGATTGGGCTCCTGCTCGAACGGGAGCAGGATGTTCACGCCGAAGCTGTGCTCCCGCTCGGCTCCCTCGTTCACCGCCCGCATGATCCCTTCTCCGGCGCCCGTGATGACCATGTACTCGCGCTCGGCCAGGAGCCGGCCGAATCGGCGTGCCAGATCGCAGAGAGGGTGGTAGGCGGCGATCCGCGCGGAGCCGAAAACGGCAACCTTGCGCCGATGCCGGTACGGCCTGAAGGCCCGGAACGCGTAGCGCATTTCCTTGAGGCTGCGCTGGACGATCTTGAGATCCAGCATCTCCAGCCGGTTTTCGTTCAACCGGAGGACCGATCCGAGAAGATCTTTCAGCAGCGCGGCTTGCGGATCCGTTTCAGGCAACGCCAGCAATGCCTCGATCTGCTGGCGTAATTGGTCGTCCGGAGCGGGCAGCTTGTTGGCCATCCCTGGGCCCTTCAGTGTCGGTCTCTTACTGTTTGGGCTTGAGCGTTCGGTTCACGACGGCCACCTCGCCCAGTAATCGGGACAGTGCCTCGCCTAACGCTTCACTGTTCAGCCGCTCCAGGTCTGGCAGATCGAAAAAGACCGCGGTTCTTGACCCGCTGCCCGCCACCGTCGAGCGGACCGTGCTGGCGTCGGCCGCGTTGGATATCTTAATCACCAGCCGATTCTGGGACGTCAGCTCGGTGCGGAAAAACCTCCCCACGGCTTCATTCCAATAGGATTCGATCTGTCCCGTCAGCACGACATCGGCCGAACCTTCAGGCACCGTCTCTCCAGCCTTTACGAGGGAGACCTGAAAACCCGCGCGCCTTAAATACGCCGCAACGAACCGTGTGATCTGATCCGCCGCGGACCCCTGCGCGGGAACCAGGGTGTCCACGGTTGTTTCCACATAATGTCGGTACCGCCCGATCGAGGTTTTGTCTGGCCGCACATCCTCAAAAGGGACCACCGTGACCCGCAACGCCTGTTGCACTTTCGCAGGAGCCGGCACTGCGTCTATATCGAATGCCATCGTAAGTGTCTGCCCTGGCCCGCCGCACCCCGCGACCGCAAGAGCTAGCAGCACCGACGCCATCGACCACGCTCTGTGTCTCACCTTCGCACCTCTTTCGCATGTTCAAGACTGCTCACCTCGCGCGCCGAAACGCGCTCCAGCATTCCTACGAGCTTAGCGTATCGACGAACAACGGCGCAAGCGCCGGCACCGCGAACAGGCCAGGTACGGAGACAGCCTTGCGGCTCAAGATCAGTCGGAGGGGGAAACGGTGATGTTGCGCTCTAGGCGGGCTCTCCGGGCGAGGAGCCAGGCGAAGATCAGCGTGCCGAAGGGGAATGTGAGCACGGCGCCCACAGTCCAGCGATTGGCCTCGGCAAGCAGGGCCGCCGTCCGGTTGATGAGCAGGATGAGGAAGACGTCGGCGATGAGTCCGGTGACGAGCAGGCCGATGGAGACGGCGGGCATGAAATGACTGCCGCGCGTCGTTGCGAAGGCTCCGATCAACGAAGCCCCAAACATCAGGGCGGTGAAGACAGCCATATACTGCAGCTTCTCCGCATAGCGCATAGCCAGGGGAGAAGAGACAACGCCCCTCGTTGCGATATTCCACCCACACTCCGGACAGATGGGATTATCTGCGGCAATGAGGCGGCACTTGGGACAGATTCGCATACCAGTCGTATTATAGCCCATTTCGTTGATCCCGGTGTACGGAAGGTGTACGCTAAAGCCCGCCCCGGAGGAGGCGAATGTGGCGAATTTGGACCCGAAAGAGCGGCGCATCAAAAAGCTCGAGGCAATCCTTGGCGTAGCCAAGGCCATGTCCACTGAACGAGACCTCGGCGTCCTGCTCGAGGAAATCGTGGAGCACGCCCGTTCCGTGGTCGAAGCCACTCGCGGAAGCATCTTTCTCCTGGACAAAGACAAGAACGAGCTCTGGAGCAAGGTGGCGCAAGGAACACGGGAGATCCGGTTCCCCGCCGACAAGGGTATCGCGGGCCACGTCGCCCGGACAAAAAAGCCTCTCAACATTCCTGACGCCTATGCGGACTCGCGCTTCAATCCTGGTGTCGATAAGGCGACCGGATTCCACACCCGGAACATGCTGACCGTCCCCATGCTCTCGACCAAGGAGGACGTGGTCGGGGTTCTCCAGGTCCTGAACAAAAATCCAGGAGACCAGGTAGTCGAGGTCGAAAAGGGCTCTCCGGGTCCTCCCTTTGATGCGGAAGATGAGGAGATGCTTCTGGCGCTGGGCGGGCAAGCCGCCTCCGCTATCGAAAACGCGATCCTCTACGACGAAATCAACAAACTCTTCGAGGGCTTCATCGCGGCCAGCGTGGTCGCCATCGAATCCCGCGATCCCACGACCTCCGGGCACTCCGGGCGGGTCGCAACCCTCACGTGTGGCCTCGCCGAGGTCATCGACCGCGTCGAGACCGGTCCTTTCGCGTCCGTCGTCTTCGACTACGACCAGATGAAGGAAATCCGCTACGCATCCCTCTTGCACGACTTCGGCAAGGTCGGTGTCCGGGAGAACGTGCTGGTCAAGGCCGAGAAACTCTACCCTGGTGAGGTCATGACCTTGAAGGGCCGCTTCGATTTCATCAAGCGGACGCTGGAGAAGGAAGCGCTGGAACGTAAGATCGCGGCGTACCAGTTTTCGAACCCCAATGAGACCGCCGCCCTGCTTGCTCAGATCGACAAGGAGCTGGCCCGCCAACTAGAGGAAACGGACGGCATCCTCCACTTTCTGCTGGAATGCAACATTCCGACCGTGTTGGAAAAGGGCGGGTTCGAACGGCTCTCTGCGATCTCCGCCAAAACGTTCAACTCCTTCGATGGCTCGAAACCCTATCTGACAGGGACCGAAATCGTGAGCCTTTCCATTCCCAAGGGCAACCTCACCAACGAGGATCGCTTGGAGATCGAGAGCCATGTCACACACACCTACCGCTTCCTGGCGACGATCCCGTGGACCAGTAAGCTGCGGCGGATTCCGGAAATCGCTTACGGCCACCATGAGAAGCTGGACGGCAAGGGCTATCCTCGCTCGATCGGGGCGCCGGAAATCCCGGTGCAGACCCGCATGATGACCATCAGCGACATTTACGACGCGCTGACCGCCTCCGACCGCCCGTACAAGAAGGCCATACCGGCCTCGAAGGCTCTCGACATCCTCGACTGTGAAGCGAAAGAGGGCAAAGTCGACTCTAGTCTGCTCACGCTCTTCATTGACGCCAAAGTCTACGAGCGCACGCTCCGCTCGTAGCGCTCGGTCAATCCGGCAGAGGCTGGCCCCGCGTTTCCGGCGCAAACGGGAGAATCGCGAGCCCCACCAGATAGATCAGCGCAATGATGCTGACGGCAGGGCCGAGACTTTCCATCGTCTTGCCTAAAATGCCTGTCAGGACCGGTCCCATGGCGGCCAGCAGGCGCCCGGCGTTGAAGCAAAAGCCCGCGCCGGTCGCGCGGATGCGCGTGGGGTACAGTTCCGGCAGGTAGATGGGAAACCCGCTGAAGATGCCGTTGTTAAAGAAGCCGAGCAGCGGCAGCAGGAGCAGCACGTCCGTGTAGGCGTGCGGCGTCAGAAACGTCACCGGCACCATCACGAGGCTCCCCACGCACATCAGCGCGAAGATAGGGCGACGCCCGAAGCGATCCGCCAGCGGCCCGAAACTGAGGTAGCCAATCAGGGCACCGGCATTGAGCGCCATGGTCGCATAGCTCTTGTACTGCTCCAGCGCCTGGGCCCCTACGCCCCGCATGTCCGGGAGTGCCCCGATCAAGGTGGGCGTCCAATTCGTCGCACCCCAGAGTCCAAACACGGCCACGAAAGCTAAGACCGATCCGACAAGCGTCGAACGGCGCAGACTGCCCTGGAATAACTCGACGAGCTTGATCGGATGACCCGTCCCGGAGGCCAGCTCCCGCGCGCGCGCCTTCACCCAGCGCTCCGGCTCTTTCACCCACAGTCGGACCAGCAAGGCCACCAGGGCCGGCGCGACGCCCACGAGGAACAGCATCCGCCAGCCATATCCATGAAGGAGCAGGTTGAAGAGGGCCGCAAGGAAGAATCCTACTGCCCAGGCGGACTGTAAAACTCCCGCTGCCTTGGCACGCTTGTCCTCCGGCCAGACCTCCGCCACCAGCGACGCGCCAGCCGCCCACTCTCCGCCGATCCCCAATGCCGTCAGAAACCGATAAATCGCCAAGTGCCACCAGTCCTGCGACAGGGCCGCCAGACCCGTGAACACGGCATAGATCAGGATCGTGACGATCAGCGTCCGGGTCCGCCCGACGTAGTCGGCCACGACGCCGAACAGCACTCCGCCGATCGCCCAGCCGATCAAAAATACCGAAAAGATGATTCCACCGTAGCGGCCGATTTCGCCGTCGCCGACCGGCACGCCTCCCGATGCCCCTTGGAGTAGATCATGCAATGCCGGATGGAGGACGAGGGCATAGATCATCGCGTCCATGGAGTCGAAGACCCACCCCAGCCAGGCAACGAGCAGGATACGCCATTGATAGGGGGTAACCCCGTGACGCCAGGACGTCTGGGGAGGAGGAGCTAGCACGACACCCTTACGGCTTCTTTCCCTTTTTCAAGGCCTCTTCCGCCTGCTTGAGTTGCAGCTCAAGTTCTTCCAGTTCCTTCTGGGCGGCATCGACCTTGGCTTTCTCCGCTTCGAGCCTGGCTTTGTCCTTCGTGGCCAGGCTTCTATCCTTCTGGTACTGCGGAAGGAGCCGGAAGACAAACTGGCCCCCCTCATCGCCTGCTCCGATGATGGGGGCGCTCCGCGGTAGCGTGCCCTGTTTTTCGTTCGACACCTTCGGCGCGACGATCTCGACGAGGTCCGCGCCAAGAAGATAGGGCTTCGTGTTCGCCTCCAACGCCTTCAGCAAGTGCCAGGCAAAGACGCTGTGGCCTTTCTTATTTTTATCGGCGGGGTCCGCCATAGGAGAATTCCCCCCAGACTCCAGAACCCACCGTGACTTGTCCCGGTAGAGTTCCTTCGCAGCATCTTTTGCGCGGAGGAACGTGGTCGTCTTGCCCATCAATGAATTGCTGAAGGCGGAGTCGGAGATCAAAAAGATATGACGGACGGGATAATTCGCGAAAAAATCCCGGAGTTGAGTATTCAAGACAGCGGCCGACGTGTCCTCGGGCCGTTCGGCATCGAAGGGCAGCCAGTAGCCGATCTCGCCTCCCCTCCCTTTTTTCCCCTCGTAGCCGCCCTGTCCGGCAAAATAGACAACCAGGCTGTCCTTGGGGGTCAGTTGGCGCTTGAGCTGGGCCAAGGCCTTAATGATCCCTTTGCGCGTCGCCGCCTCGTCGTACAACTCGATCATCTGCTCTTTGGCAAAGCCGTAGCGGTCGCGGAGCAGTGCTGCCACCGCTTCGGCATCCTTGCGCGCCGAGACAAGCTGCATGTCGTCTGGAAACGTGGGGTACTTGTCGACACCGATGATCAGGGCCCAGTACTGACCCTCGATGAACTCCTCCGCTGCGCGCGCGCCGCCCCCCACGAGGAAGACACCGGCAACAGCGATCAGTATGAAACCCAGGACGACGCCCGCGCCGACGGGTCTGGCGCTCCTCATGCGCTTCTCACTTCGTTGCTGCTGCGTGACTGACCGCGGATTCGTCAACCTGCAGAATCTCAGTCACGGACAGGTTGAGGATGTCGCTATGCTTGGTGTTCCGCGCGGATTCGGGATCGAGCAAATCGACCACGCGCGAATAGGTCTTGGGAATCCAGAGCTCTCCCTCGGCCGCTCGCCTGCGAATGCCGTACACGATGTGGTCGTCAACCTCCGGGGGAAGCGCGCCCAGGAATTGCTTGGACACCCAGAGCGACCCATTTCGCGCAAACCCCGACAGCCGGCTCGCGATGTTGATCGTGTCGCCGAGCGCGGTGAACTCCGGAGTCGGCGCGCTCGGAATGTAGCCGAACCACTCGCGGCCCTCGTGAAGCCCGATGTTCAGCATCAGCTCGTTCATCCATTGCTTTTTCTTTTTCCAGGCCATGTTGACGCTGACCATGCACTCCCGAATGGCCTGCGCGCAGAGCAAGGCGTTGACCACGTGGTCCGAAGCGCTTCCGGGCTTGGCGAGAAAGTAGCGGACCACACCATCGCCGACGTGTTTGCCCATCGTCCCTTGGTACTTGCGGAAGAGCTCCTCCAACCGGCTCCAGATTTCTGTGATCAGCCGAAAGTACTCGTCGGGAGGCAAGTCCGCCGAAATCTTCACCGAGTTCTGCAGGTCGGCAACCAACACGGCCATGGAGCACAGGGCAGGCAATCGGTGCATCAATAGATCGGTGATGACCTGCTGGCGTCCGGTCAGAAAATCCAGGATTGGATCCATATTCACCAGGGCCGGGATCCAGATGATGAGGGTGCCCTCGCGAAAAAGCGCCGCCACCCGATGATAGCGCTCTACCTGCGCTGGTCGGAATCGAATCGCCTCTTCTCGACAATCGATCGCGCCGATCTTCGCGCCGCCCTCGGCGGACCACATCCGCGCCAACCAGTTCACGCTGTCTCCCCCAATCGGCACCAGTGAAGGATTCCGCCTCGGATCTGGGATGTCCTCTTGAACAAGAGGCAAGTGGCTTTTGACAAAAGCTTCGAAGTCGGTCACCAGTTCACGCGTGTTGGTGGTAAAGAGGAGCTTGAAGAAATGACGGTCTTCGGTATTGAGGGTCTTGCTGATCGGCCGGCCGAAGAGCAGTTGTTCAGCACTCTCGTTGATCCACTCAACATCCCAGTTCCGGTTCAGCATGTACGCCGGGTACCCAATTTGCGTGATGGAAGTCGGGATTTCTATCTTGGCGATCCGCTTGGACGGCATGCGGATGCCCGGCATCGGGACCACGCCTTGGTCTTTCAATGCCAGCCGCTCTACGATTCCATCAAGGCTATGGCCTTCGTCTTTAAGGTGTTGGATGGCCGTGAGACGTTCCAGCACGGAGGGAGAAAAATAGGACATCTTGCGATAGCGGCGGCCGGAAGCGCGGTCGCGGCACAGATCTGGTTTCGGGATCAATCCTCGTCGGACGTAGTTGTGCAGCGTGCTGCGCGAGAGTTCCGTCTGGCGGCAGACTTCATCGAAAGATAGAGCGTTCGGCGCCGCTTCGGCCAGTCGTGCCATCTGCTCTCCTTGTTGGAAGGGCCTAAGAGAAAGCCCTGCAACGTACAGCTCGCAAGTGTAGAGTATATTTATACAGTGTCAATCCGCTAAATATAGGGGATTTAAGGACAAAATAGAGGCGTTATCCACAATCTGTTGAAATGTGGCGGGTGCTTCTGAGAGCGTATCGCTCCCTAAGTCAAGCTTTTCGGGGGTCGGGATGAGCGAGCACCGCCTGTACCTGCGCCTTGCGATAGCGGTGCAGGGCGTCGCGGATCTTGGGATATTTATTCGCCAGTATCGCTGCCGTCAGAAGAGCGGCATTCACCGCCCCGGATTTCCCGAGCGCCAATGTTCCCACGGGAATTCCGGCCGGCATCTGTACGATCGAGAGCAAGGAATCCAACCCCTTGAGGGCCTTGGACTCCACCGGCACTCCGAGAACGGGCAGGGCTGTCTTCGCCGCTGTCACCCCCGCGAGGTGGGCCGCTCCCCCGGCCCCTGCGATGATCACCTCGAGCCCGCGCCGCTCTGCCGATCCGGCGTATTCGAAAAGGTGGTCGGGTGTACGGTGAGCCGACACCACCCGGACTTCATACGGGATTCCCAGCTTCTCCAACGTCTCGGTGGCATGAGCCATCGTTTCCCAATCGGACTTGGAGCCCATAATGACGCCGACGAGGGGCGTCTTGCCCTTCGCATTGCTTCGCGATTTGCGTGGCGTCGATTTTCGCAAGGTTCAGCTCCTCAGGGTTTCAGAAAATGGTATGGGGTGGGTAAGGGGTTTCGAACCCCCGACCTCCGGATCCACAATCCGGCGCTCTAACCAACTGAGCTATACCCACCACCGCGGGAGGTCGTTCGTCCATTTCAAACAGGAAAGAGAAGCGAATCCTATCAAACACGAGGGACGTACCGCAACTCAACCACCTTGCGTGAGCGCGATCTCGATCTCGCTTTGAATAGCGCGGGCGGCCGCCACCGGATCGGCCGCATCCCGAATGGGGCGCCCGACCACGAGATAGTCTGCTCCCGCGGCGATGGCCTCCGCCGGGGTGGTGACGTGAACCTGGTCGTCATGCGGCTTGCCGAGGGGGCGGATTCCGGGGATTACGATCAGCGGATCCTGGCCCAGGGCTCTGCGGATCATCGCCGCCTCAACTCCCGATGCCACCAAGCCATCGGCACCGGACGAAGCCGCCAGGCTGGCTCGTCGCAGAACCGTTGTGGGGATCGAATCGGCGACCCCTGTCTCCCGCAGATCCGCCTCGCTGAAACTCGTCAGCACCGTCACGGCCAGAATCTTCATCGGACTGTTGCCTCGCCCCTCGACGGCAGCCCGCACCGTCTGGCCGGTCGCATGGACCGAGAGAAATGTCGCGCCCAATTCGGCGGCTGCCACTGACGCTCGCTTCACCGTCTCTTTGATATCGAACAGCTTGAGGTCCAGAAAGACCCGCTTATTCTGCACAAGTGTCCAGCGCACGATGTCGGGTCCGGCCGCCGTGAAGAGCTCGAGCCCGATCTTGACGAACCCCACCGCGTCTCCCACGCGATCGAGCAACCGCTTGGCCTCGTCGGACGAGGAGACGTCCAGGGCAAAGATCAAGCGGTCGCGGGCCTTAATCGTCACAGGACTTCCTTGACTTCGCCGTGAAGGCCATGGTAGCAATCATCCCTGTCTCACCAGAGGAACTCACGCTATGCCGGTGGTGCATAAGAATGTGAAGAAAGCCGCTCGCCAGGCCGACAAGCGGCGGGCGCGCAACCGCTCGGTGCAATCCGGCGTCAAGAGCGTTATCAAAAAGCTGCAGACTGCCGTCGAGAACAAGAAGACCGCCGAAACGGCGGCTCTGCTCCGCGAAACCGCCCGGGCTCTCCACCGCGCCGCAACCAAAGGGGTGCTCCACCGGAACACGGCCTCGCGCAAGCTGTCCCGTCTCACCGCGCAGGTGCGAAAGGGCGTGGTGGCGACGTAGCGCGTCCTGCGCCTCCGCATAGATTCAGCACCATCCGTTCCATTACAAGCCGGTCCCTTCCGCGACCCGCCCCGGCGCCTTTCAAGCGGGAATCCGCCTCCCGGAACTGCTCGAAGTCGCGAGACATCTCTTCAGAGAATCTTCGGGACCTCCATATGTTCCGCCAGCATGCCGTGAGGAAACCGAGGACTTTCAGCGGCGGTTCGCCCGCATCGAGAACCTTGCCCAAAAACCGCAACGAGGCCGCCCGATCCTTCCGCTGCAACGACTCCAGCAGCTCACGCACCGACCCCCCCGTATCCGCGCCCTGCACCGCTTCCACATCCGCCGCCGTCACTGCCGCCTTCGGAGCCACATAGGCCGCCAGTTTCTCCAGCTCGTGCCGCAGCACGCCGAGATCGCCGCCGCTGGCTTCCTGCAGCAGAACCCGAGCGGGGTCGTCCAGGGTGATCCCCAGGATAGCGGACTGTTCTCGAATCCAGGCCGGCAAGGCTCTCGCGTCCAGAGGCCCGCAATCCACCGTCACCCCCACCTTCTTGAGCGCCTGGAAGAATTTGACGCGTCCATCCACCTTCGCGCCGGTCAACACCAAGCACGTCGTCTCCACCGGCGTATCAAGATACGATAGCAACCGCTCAGTCTCCTTTGCCCGCAATGCCCCGATGTCTCGGACGACCACCAAGCGACGCGCGGCGAATATGGGGAGATTCCCGCAGAGGCTGAGAATCTCAGCCGCCTCGGTTTCATCCCCGTACACCACATCGGCGTTGAAAGCCCCCACATTCGCGTCGTCAGCACCCAAGACACCGGTCCGGATCACTGCCGTCGCTTCCTCTCGGAGAAAGGCCTCCTCGCCGACGAGCAGATAGATGGGTGCGATCTCGCCGGCCCCCACCAGTCGTCCCAGATCGGCTACGGTCATACCTTCCCGCATCGCCTTCATTTGGCGTACGTTTCCAACACCCGCGATACGATGTGCTCTGCCATCGTCTGACAGGCTTCCTCAGTCGCCAGATCCTGCCGCGAGCGGCTCGCGGCCAGATCGGCGCTCTGAAAGAACTCGGCCGACGTCGAATAGTTTTCTCGCCAGAGCACTTTGCGGGCCGAAGTATCCTCGAACGTCACCTCCACTAGGAGGTTGACGCGCTGCTCATTGACGAAGCCTTGGCGAAACGACATCGTCTGGAGGACATAGCCACGGATGCGCCCCTTGAGGACCAGAGGAGCGGCGCCGACATCATTGACCAGAGTCAGGCCATCGGCTTGCAGGAATTGCCGGCGGATGGCCTCGGTGACCCGCTTGTCCAGGACGGGCTCAAACGTGTCGTTGTTGAAGACCGGTACTGCCAGCGTCAAGCCCCGCGCCGACCCAGTCTTGACCCGCGTGCCGAACTCGTAGCCGCACCCGGCAAGTACGACAAGGACGGCCACTGCCAATAACCACCCTCTCATAAGCAATTGAGCGGGTGACACCGCATGGGTGCCCAGATGCAGCGCGGGGCGTACAGCCGGGTCTGCGGGGCCTCGACGGCGAAACGCCCAGCTGCGCTGGGCTATGCGGGGGCAGGACCCGCTCATCCTTCCACCACGATGTTCACGAGCCGCTTTTCCACGTAGACCTTGTTCTTGATGGTCTTGCCCTTGATCCATTCGCTCACCTTGAGATCCGAGAGCGAGGCGGCGAGCACCTGCTCCTTGCTCCATTCTGCCGGCACGGTTAGCTTGCTCCGGACTTTTCCGTTCACCTGCACGGGAATCGTGAGCACCTCCTCCCGGATGAGCGCCGCATCGTAGACGGGCCAGCGCTCCCGCGCCAAGCTCGTCGTGTGGCCGGTCACCGTCCACAGCTCTCCCGCAATGTGCGGGGCAAACGGCGAGAGCAGCAAAAGCAGCGTCTCAATCGCCTCCCGCAACGCGGCAATCTCTTGCGTTTTTGTTGTGTCTTTGACTTCAGCCACGATCTTGTAGAGCCCGTTCACGAGTTCCATCAACGCCGCGATCGCCGTGTTGAACTGGAACTCGCGTTCGATGTCGTCCGACACTTTTTTGATGGTTTTGTGTGCGAGGCGCTTCAGGTCTGTGGCGATCTGACTGGCGTCCGAGCCGGGGCGGTCGGCCGGTTGTTTCAGGATCGGAGCCACTTCGTGGACCAACCGCCACACGCGCCCCAGGAACCGGTAAGCCCCTTCCACTCCCGCGTCGCTCCACTCCAGGTCCTTCTCCGGCGGGGCCGCAAAGAGTGAAAAGAGGCGCGCCGTGTCCGCGCCATAGGTGGCGATCAAATATTCTGGGTCTACAATATTCTTCTTGGATTTGGACATCTTCTCGATGCGGCCTTTCTCGACCGGCCGCCGGCACTGCCCGCAGCGCCAGCCCTCCTTCTCGCTCCCGATGAGCTCACCCGGCAACAGCCAGCCATGCTCCTCGCACCGGTAAGTCTCTTTGCAGACCATGCCCTGCGTCAGCAGGCTCGTGAACGGTTCGTCCACCTTGATGAGTCCCAGGTCCCGTACCGCCTTGGTGAAGAAGCGCGCGTAGAGCAGATGCAGGACCGCGTGCTCGATACCGCCGATGTACTGGTCCACCGCCATCCAATAACCCGCCTTGGCGGAATCGAGCGGGCGGGTATTCTCGTGCGGCGAACAGTAGCGGAGAAAGTACCAGGAGGAATCCACAAACGTGTCCATCGTATCGGTTTCGCGCCGGCCCGTGCCCCCGCACTTCGGACACTGCACATTCAGGAATCGTTCCGCCCGGGCCAACGGGGACGATCCCTTCCCCGTGAACGGAACGTCCTTGGGAAGTTCCACGGGCAGGTCGCGCTCCGGCACCGGCACCGTTCCGCAGGCTGTGCAGTAAATGATCGGGATGGGCGTGCCCCAATATCGCTGACG
>DASYQR010000083.1:0-53929 GCA_036005325.1 Nitrospirales bacterium
GGGCATCGGCTCGGTCGGGTCAGACGGGTGCGGCCGCGAAACACGAACTCACAGTCCTGGCAGGTAGAGGGCTCGAGCAAGAACCGACCCTTCCGGTCGCGGGCCACCGACTTGCCGATATGCGTGAGGTGATCTTCCACCTCCCGTTCGGAAACGGCGAGGCGGTGCGCGAGGTCACGGGCGGAACAACGCGCGCCGGTGATCGCATGTATGATCTGCTGTCGGATCGTCGCCTCTGGGCTCATCAGACCGCTGTCATTTCTGCTTGAGCATTTCGGCGGCGGTGGAGCGGATGGTGGGCGTGATCTTTTCGCCGCCGAGCATGCGCGCCACCTCCTCCACCCGCCCCGCCTTATCCAATGTGGCCACCTGCGTCACCGTGCGCCCGCTCTTCGCGGCCTTGGTCACCGCGAAATGCCGCTGGGCCTGGGCCGCGATGGGTGCAAGATGCGTGATGCAGAAGACTTGATGTCCATGCTGGCTGAGGTGCCGGAGCCGCTTTCCCACGACTTCAGACACAGCTCCGCCGATGCCCGCGTCCACCTCATCGAAGACCAGGACCGGCACGCGATCCTGCTCGGCTAGGACTGTTTTCATCGCCAGCATGACCCGCGATAATTCCCCACCCGACGCGATCCGGGCCAGCGGCTGAGGATTTTCGCCGAGGTTGGAGGAGAATAGAAACTCCACGCGGTCCATCCCCGCGGACGTCAACTTGGGACCGTCAGAATCAGTCTCCTGCTCGACTGCGATGCGCACCCGCGCGTGCTCCATCCGCAAGTCCATCAGCTCGCGTTCCAGCCGTTTCTCCAGCTCACCGGCCGCCTTCGTTCGCTTGCGGGACAGAGCCTGCGCTAACTTCACGACCTTCGCATGCGCGTCGGCGACTTGCTGCGAAAGCTCCTTCAGCGCCTCATCGCCCGATTCCAACTCCTGAAGCTCCCGTTTCGCCTGCTCCCCCAACTTGACGGCCTCCTCCAGCGAGCCTCCATACTTTTTGATGAGCCGACGGATCAGGTCCAGCCGCTCCTCGACTTTCTCCAACCGATCCGGATCGAACTCTAGGCGGTCTCGATAGGCACGCAGCTTCTGGGCGAGGTCCGTCAACTGCGCCAACGCCTCCGCGAACCGATCACGATCTTCCACGAGTTCAGTATCAATCGTGGCCAATTCCTTCAATGAACCAGTCAGCCCTCCCAAGCCCTGAAGGATCGAAGACTCCTCCTCATAGAGTGGCCCATAGGTGGCCTGCACCAGCTCGGCGAGCCGTCTTCCTTGCGACAGCAACAATCGCGCTCGTTCCAATTCCCGATCTTCGCCGGCCTGGAGGTTGGCTCCCGTGATCTCCTCGACCTGGTAACGCAGGAGGTCTTCGCGCGTCTGTCGATCGGCCAACACGCCCCGACGTTCGGTCAAGCGCGTCTCAAGCCCGCGCCACGTCTCAAAGGCCCCCGCATAGTCCGTGCGCGCGGCAGCCAGGCCGCCGAATTCGTCGAGCAGGTCCAGTTGCACCGCCGGTTTGAAGAGAGATTGATGCTCGTGCTGGCCGTGGATGTCCACCAGCAAGCCGCGAAGGGACTGGAGCACACCGAGCGGCGTCGGGCGCCCATTGACGTGCACCCGATTCCGGCCCTCACGCGAGAGGACGCGACGAAGGATCAACTCGCTTTCGTCGGAACCCAGGAGGTCTTGCTCGTGCAGGAATGTCGCGACCGGCCCGCCCGTCGTGAGGGAAAAGACACCCGAGACTTCGGCCTCGTCGGCGCCCGCCCGGATGAGATCGGCCGAGGCGCGTCCCCCCACCAGCAGATCCACCGCATCCACGAGGATGGACTTGCCAGCGCCCGTCTCGCCGGTGAACACAGTGAAGCCCTCCGCAAACTCAAGCCCGATTTCGTCGATAATGGCGAAGTTGCGGATGCGGAGTTCCGTCAACACACGGGAACTTCAGGCAGTCGGCGCCTTGAGGAGATTGTCAACCGCCTCCTTGAGTAGCCGCTTCGGCACGGCGCCGACGACCTTCTCGATCAGCTGGCCGTTTCTGAAGAACAGGAGTGTGGGAATGCTCATGATGCCGTATTTCCCGGCAATGTCAGGGTTCTCATCCGTATTAAGTTTCACGACTTTTAATTTGCCGTCGTATTCGATCGCAAGTTCCTCAACGATCGGCGCTATCATCTGGCAGGGTCCGCACCACACAGCCCAGAAATCCACCAGGACGAGGCCGTTCGCCTTGCCTACTTCCGTCTCCCACGTTGTCGCACTCACCGGTATGGCCTTACCCACAATGCCCCCCACATCAAATTGGTTCATGAAATTGTCGAATGAAACCGTAGCCTACCCTACCCATTGCGAGGCTGTCAACGGACGGTTTGCTTACATCCGCTCCAGAGCCGGCGGGGGACGCCGGTGCCCGCGGGACAAGGCCTGCAGGTAGTCGATCAGATCTTCGAGGTCGGCGCTGCTCAGACCTGTCCAGCGCGGCATCTCCTCATGGAGGACATTCCCCGCAGGATCGATACCCGCGAGCACGGCCGCCTTGATCGTCTCCCGATTGAAGGCCGGATGGCGGCGGTTGGAAAACTCATGGTCGTGCCCGTTGGGATCCGTCAGAGTCGCGAAGGTGATGTCGGGAGCCGGGATGCCGTGCATCATGCCGCCACGCCCGTCCGAGCCGTGGCACATGGCGCAACCCACGCCTTCCATCCCGTGGCTGTTCTGCAAGACCAGCCCCGATGCCGTCGTCCCGTGCAGAAAGATACGCCGGCCATTATCAGTATGCGAGACCGGGGTTGGCACACCGGCGCTGGCCGCCCCGAATCCCAGCGACAGGACCATCGCACTGACCCATCCGATGCGCGCAGGCATGGGTGATTATGTGGGCCAGATCAAAGCGCTTGTCAAGAACTAGTAGGGACTCGCGAATGCAGGGGGAGGGAGCACATCCGTGAAAGCAGAAGGCGGAGGCACATCCTTGAGCTTCTGGATATCCAAGCCGAGACGCTGATAGAGATAGCGATAGACGCCGCCGAGAGGTGAATCCGTGAAGCCCACCCCACCAAGCGTGAACAGGACTGCAAACTCTGTCTGGTCCGGCCGCTGAATGAATATGAGCCCAGCCCCCCAGCAACGATCCGATCCGACGTAGTACAACCCGTAATCGACCTCCGGAAATTGCCCGGTATTCTGGTCGAGGAATCCCCGCACCACCGCATAGAAGTTGTACGGGAGCTTGATCCCAGCTTCGGCGGTGTAGAAATGCGTGGTCTCGGTCTGCTGAAGCACGTCATTCAGTGTCATGGGGTTGAACAAGTCGCCCTTCAGGGGAACCGCCCCGGCCCGTGAGAACCGCTGGCCGATGGAGAGGAACACTTCCTTCGTCAGGGTGAAGCGCAGGTCCGTATTGAAGACGGTGACGGCAGAGTCCGCGTAATTGTAGAAGGTCTCCACGTCCAGCTCGGCCGGAAACGGCTTCAGGGTCCGCGCGATGAATTCCCCTCGCAGATCCGACCATGGCTTGTCCGTGGGAGACGACGTCAGGTGCTGGCTCTGAGTCAATCGCACATAGCCCATCTCCAGGTAGCGTTGCCCCTCGCCGTCGAAGACCATCGTGGACAGCCGGTTGGTCAGCACATAGGTCAAGAGATTCTTTTTGCCGAAGGTGTCCACGTCGTTAAAGACCGGAATATCCGACTGCCGCGGCGGGGGGATAAATTCATAGATGAGGGACGGCTCGATCTTGTGGGTGAGGGTCCCGCCCCCTTCTTGCGCAAAACGGCGTATGAGCCGCGTGTCGGCCGTGGCGCTGAGGTATAGCGCTTCCCGTCCGACCGAGTCGGTTGATTGGCTGCCCCGGCTGTAAAAGGTCTCGCGAAAGCCGGCCAGGGGGGTGACGGTGAGGTACCGGTCCAGCCTCAGCGGCACCCACAGTCTGGGAAACAGATCCACCCGCGCGGCGCTCACGCCCTCCTGACGGAAGAAATTGTCGAAGGCCGCATCCATGCCGGCATACAGCGGGCTTCCGCCTAGGCGTGCGGGTGCGAGGCTGTACCCGACCTGGGGAAGGGTCTGCACCACCGTCTTGTCGGACAGCTCGATCAGGTTTTGGGAATACCGCGTTAATCCGTAGAGCACGTGATTGTCCCACCGTTTGGTCAGGTAAGCCTGCGATTCCTGGTAGACCGCAACGCGCTGGAGCACGTTTTCACTCAAGGCACGGAAGGTGTCTTTCTCGTTCAAATAATTGATATCGATGCGTCCCTTCAAATCGTCCTCGAAATCCGTGCGGTGCTTGTAGAAAACGCCTGTGCGGGTAGAGTTGGCCTGGGTGTCACGGAAGTACTCTGTGTAGAAGCGTCCGTCCGTGTTACGCGAGAGATTGTAACGGTATTCAAGGTTCGCGCCTATACCGAGCTTGCCGCGATAATCAATCCTCACCGTCGCGTCCTGGCTGGGACTGATATCCCAGAAGAACCCCTCTCGGAACTTGAAGCCCTGCCGGCTGCTGGCGCCGATCGTGGGGAAAAGAAAGCCCGTCGCCCGTTCCCGTTTGGCGGGAAAGAGGATCGCCGGCAGATACATCACCGGCACGTCCAGGATGCAGAACTGCGTATGGCGGGCGTAAAGAAACCCTTCTATTTCCAGCTCGGCCCTCTCGGCCTTGAACCGCCAGGGGGCGGTTTCTCCTTCCAGCACGCTGCAGGTCGTGAACGAGGCCTCCTCCAACCGATATTGCTCATCGGATAGGCGTTCCATGACTCGGCCATCCAGCGTGAAGTTGCCTTCCAGGACGAACAGGCGGCCATGGAAGATCACGCCTTTCGTGCTATTGACGTTGAAATCCATGCGCTCGCCGCGCATGTCGTAGAACCCATCGTTCAGGTGCACCCGGCCCAGGGCCATCACTTGACCTGTGGCCATGTTGAGCGTCGCCTCATCAGCTTCCAAGCGAAAAGGCCCCTGCACCACCACGACGGAGCCCTTACCATGGTAGGTCTGGGTCTCCTTGCTGTAGGTCAGCTCGTCGGCCTGGATGTGGATGGGGCGAGAAGACAGAGAGTCAGCTGCAGACACCGCCGTCGTAGCCACCAGGAGCAGCAGCACTGAGAAGGGAAAGACCGCTTTGCAAAACACCGCCCCCATCATCCGCGCGGTTCGGACACGGTCGTCCCCTCAAGCATGGCCTTGACTTCTCCGACGACGAGCAAAGAGCCGGTCACACACACAGTATCGTCGGATCCGGCCAGCGCCCTAGCATACGCGAAAGCTTCGTTCACCGTCGATCGGACGGTGATGGGCACCCCAAGGCCCGCCGCATCGCGCGCCAAGTCCCAGGGATCGGCTGCCCGTTGGTGCGCCGCGCGCGTCACGATGAGATGGCTCACACCGGGGATTGCGGTCAGCAACGCCATGACACCCCGCCGGTCTTTATCTCGCATCATCCCCACGACCAGGATGAGCCGCCCCTTCGCTGCGGGTCCATACAGGGAGGATAAGGTCTTCAGGTGCGATGCCAGCGCCTCGGCGGCGTGCGGGTTGTGCGCCCCGTCCAGCCAGACGTCGGGCCGGCGCCCCACACATTCCAAACGGCCCGGCCAGCGTACGGTGCGCAACCCCTCCCGTATGCCCTCCTCACCGACCGCCGCGCCTTTTTCGTGGGCCAACTCCAGAGCGGCGAGAGCGCATGCGGCGTTGTCCAGTTGATGCCGGCCGGGCAAGGGACAAGCCAGGCCGTCATACCGATCCCGCAGACCTCGATAGGAAAAACGCCCGGACGAAAGGTCGAGCGCATCGAAGTCCTGGCCGAGGACGACGCAGGAGACTTCCCAGTCCGTCGCCATGCCTCGCACGATGGCTAACGGTCCCGGCTCGATCCGTCCGGCGACCACGGGTGCGCCCTTCTTGATGATCCCCGCCTTCTCGCGTGCGATCGCGTCCACCGTGTTACCCAAATACTCCTGATGATCCAGCCCGATCGTCGTGATGATCGAAACGAGCGGGGTGAGCACGTTGGTGGCATCGAACCGCCCCCCGAGACCGACTTCAACCACGGCAAAGTCGACCGCCATCTCGGCGAAATACACGAACGCCATCACCGTGGTGGCTTCGAAGAAGGTCGGCTCTTCCGTCAGACAGGTTTCGGCGATCTGCCGGATTTTTTCTGTCAGCCCCGAGACACGATGGGCAGGAATGGGGTGGCCATTCACCTGGATGCGTTCCGTGAATTCCACGAGATGAGGCGAGGTATAGAGGCCCACGCGATACCCCTGGTGCGCCAACATGGAAGCCATCATGGCAGCCGTGGACCCTTTGCCATTCGTCCCACCCACATGAAAGGCCTGCATCGAGTGGTGCGGATCATCCAGAGCGCAGAGCAGGGCGAGCGTCCGGGTCAGCCCCGGCTTGATGCCGTGGCTCTGGAGTCCGTACAAGTATTCGAGGCTACGTTCGATTCCCACATCCATAGGACGGAATGCCGGACCAACCTCTAAAAGAATGCGATGAGGCTGGAGACCGTCTCTTTGAGCCGTTTGCGGGGCACGATCAGGTCGATCATGCCATGTTCCAGAAGGAACTCCGCGCGTTGAAACTCCTGAGGGAGCTGCTGCTTGATGGTCTGTTCGATGACACGTGGACCGGCGAACCCGATGAGCGCCTTGGGTTCAGCCAGGATGACGTCGCCCAGCATCGCGAAGCTGGCCGTCACGCCCCCGAAAGTCGGATCGGCCAGGATGGAAATATACGGGATGCGCGCCTCGGCGAGGCGACCGATGGCGGCCGCCGTCTTGGCCATCTGCATCAAGGACAAAATCCCCTCCTGCATGCGCGCTCCGCCCGAGGTTGTCACCAGCACCAGGGGCATGCGCTCGCGCAAGGCCCCCTCGGCCGCCAGTGTCACTTTTTCGCCGACCACCGACCCCATACTGCCGCCCATGAACCCAAAATGGAACACTCCCAGGGCGACCCGGGTCCCGTTGATCCGCCCTTCCCCGATCACCAACGCATCCTTCTTCCCGGTGCTCTGCCGCGCCGCCACAATCCGCTCACTGTAGCGCTGCGTGTCCTTGAAAGCGAGCGGATCGGCAGGGACCAACTCGGGCGACCACTCGCGGAACGTGCCGAGATCGAGGAGCAGGTCGATGCGGTCTTCAACCGAGATGGGAAAATGGTATTCGCACTTCGGACAGACCTTGGCACCCCGCTCCACTTCCTTGCGATAAATGATCGCCCGGCAGTGGTTGCATTTGAGCCACAGTCCTTCAGGGACCGTCGCCTTCCGTTTGTCGTCGTCCCCTCGGACAGAGTGCTCTTTTTTGAACCACGCCATACGAGTCGCCGCTCAGACACGGACCACTTGGCCCTCTTCCAGCACGTGGAGGTTGGGCAATTTGAGACGTTTGAGTTCCGACGCAATGAGGCCGCGGTATGAAGGCTTAAGGTGGTAAATGTAAATAGGAAGGTCGGGACGGCCCAACTTGGCGAACTCGCGGGCGAGCATCTCCGGCGTCAGATGGCCGCTCACCCTGGCCAGTTCATGGAAATCGTTTGGAAAGGAGGTCTCGATGAACGCGGCCTTGAGACGCGGCTCTTTGGCGCCCACCTCCCAGATGCGTCGGGTCTCCGAAGTATCTCCGCTATAGAGAAGCGCCGTATCTCCTTCACGGACAATAAAGCCGGCGGCGGGAACGGTGTGGTCGACACGGACCGCCATCACCTCCAAGAGGTCCATGGTGAATCCTTTCTCTTCGTCCAACGGGTGGTACGCCAAGGGAGCCGTCTCCAACGTGGGCAGCCTGGTAAAGTCGGGGAAGACGACGTTGTTGAAGATGTGCCGACGCAGGTCGTCCAGGACTTCCGGGAGCGCGTGCACCTGGACCGGTCCTTTCGAGCTTCGACTGACCAGGTTATCGGCGAGAAGAGGCAAGCCCTTGATGTGGTCGAAGTGCGCATGCGAGAGCAGGACGCTGCGAATCTTGCTTTGTTCCGCTTCCCGCAGACCCGCGCTGACGGACCCCGCATCCATCATGCACGTCTCGTTGATGAGAAACCCGCACGTTCGGCATTCGCGGATGCGGCCGTCCTCCTCGTCGATCGTCAGTTCGGAGCCGTGACATCCGAGGATTTTAATGATCACCGTCGTTCTCCCAATCTCTTACTTACGAATGTCATTCAGCTTCTGTCGCGTCGCCTTGGACCGCTTCTCATAAAACTCTTCCAGGATGCTTTCGATTCGTGGATATTTCTTCATGACCTCGAATAATTCAGTCGCCTGCAGTCTGAGCACTTCGGTATCCGACGTTGCGAAGACGGAGGCGCTGCGCGGCCCGCCGACCAACAGCGACATCTCCCCAAAAAACTCACCCTCCCCGAGTTGATCCAGGACCAACTCTTGCCCTTCGACCTCCTTGATTACCTTGCCCCCGCCGCGGCTGATCAAGTACATCGCGTCGCCGTCATCGCCCTCGGCAATGATGCGTTCCCCGGCTATGAATGTCAGCGGCTCCAGCTTATCGACGATCGCCCCGAATTCATTTTTAGAGAAGGCAGCAAACAGCGGGTTGATGTCCTTTCTGATCTCTATAGGCGTCGCGGAGGGTATTCTCTTCAACTCAAGCGCGATGATCGGCACCGGCGGCTCCGGCATCTCAACCTCCAATGCCGGGGCCGGCAGAGGGGGCGGCATTTCCACTGGCGGCGCAACGGCCGGAGGCGGCGGCATTTCGAACTCTGGCGCGGGTGCGGCAATAGGCGGCGGAGGTGCCATCTCTACCTGCGGCGTGTCTTCTGGGACGGGCAGGGGCGGAGGGGGAGGCGGCGGCGCTTCACCTGTGACCCCCGGGTTCGAATTGATGGCCTTCATGAGCTCGATGGCCTGCTTTTCGCCAGGCGCCAGCCGCAGAATCATCTTGTACGTCGCGATGCCTTTCACCGCAAAGCCCGAATCCACAAACAAATGGGCCGCTTGGTAGTAGGCCTTGACCGCGCCGACTTTGTTTCCGGCCTTCACGGAATAGTCCCCCATACGAAGATGGTAATTCGCGTTGGCCGGTTCGAGATCGACCAGGCCCTGTAAGGCCTGCACGGCCTTGGCCCATTGGCTCTGCTCGACGAACTTGGTGAGATCATTGTTGAGTTGCTGTTTCTTATTGGCCATGGAAGATTTTCGCCATGGGTTAGCTCTTCAGCCAATTCCAAACGCGTCGGCAGAGTCCAAGGCTGGCGGTGTTGCGAACGGTCACAAGAATCACTGTGGTATTGTCGAGACCACCGGCCGCATTGGCCAGCTCGATCAAGCGTTCGGAGGCGATCTGCGGTTCCTCTTCGCGGCGAAGGACTTCCAGGATTTCGGCAGGTTTCACTCCCCGAGTCAGTCCATCCGAGCACAGAAGCACCCGGTCTCCGTGCGTCAGGGGGACTTCATCAAGAGCGACGTCCACAGTGTCATCGACCCCCAAGGCGCGGGTGATGATGTTCTTCTGGGGAGAGCGCTCGGCCTCTTCTTCCGTGAGCAGGCCCATGCGGACATGCTCCGCCACCAATGAGTGATCGGCGGTCAACTGCTGGATGGTATCCCCCCGGACCAAGTAGATGCGACTATCGCCGACGTGAGCGACCGACAGCACTTGACCGTTGAGCGCCGCCGACACCACGGTGGTTCCCATACCCTCCTGTTCAGCTTCTTGTTTCGCCGCGTTGCGGATGGCCTGATTCGCCAAACGGATAGCGCTGGCTAACCGATTAGTCTGGGCCGAAAACTGTCGGTCGACAGCCCCGATCATGGGAAGATTTTCGTTGAGGCGCGCCTCCTGCATATGTCGCTGGATGGTCTCCACCGCCAACCGACTGGCCACTTCACCCGCATTCCTCCCTCCCATGCCATCACAGACCACATAGAGCCCCAGGCCGGGATCGATGCAGAGGTCATCCTCGTTGTTGGACCGCTTCAGGCCGACGTCGGTCTTAGCCCCAACAGCGATATCCATTTATTGCCCTTCCCGCCCTGACTCAGCCGAGGGAAGATGGGGGAAAGTCGCAGGCAACTCTCCTCCCTCCCGGGGGGCACATGCCCAAGAGCGCTTATGGCTGGTGACAATGTGTGTTTTGAGACAAAACGTGCCTAGAGTAGACAAAATGCCAGTACAAGTCAATGTAAAACCTATACCCAAATGGAAGCTAGGGCTTGGATTTTCTTGTGGTTTTTAGGGGCTTGGACCAGAGTCTGGAGAGATCATCCGCTCGAGAAAAACTCATACAGGATCCCTCCTCCCAAACTTACACTAGCCAGACCGGCCAAGGCCCGTAACGCCAGATGAGTCCGCACGAGACGTGCCGGGGTCAATGCGAAGGGGACGCTCAGCACCACGCCTAAGAGGATCATACCGCCGATCGACCCCACCCCGAAGACAAGGATATACAACAACCCGTCCGTGAGAGACCGGACAGTCGAGAGGACGAGCAAGAGGAGTGCCCCGCTGCCGGCCAGCCCATGCACCATCCCGATTGCTAAGGACTTGTACTCCAGCCGGAAGCGATGCAGGTGGGTGTGGTGAAGACCGTCCTTATGGGAATGGATATGGACGTGGTCTCTGCCGTCCCCATGGGTGTGGGAGTGAAGGTGCAGGCGCTCCCGCCAGAGCGCCAAGCCGACTGCCAGGCCGAGGCCGATCAACATCACCCCGACCCCGACTTCGAAAAGCCTGGCCCAGTCTTCGGGAATCGTGAGCCGGAAGGCCAGCACCGCCAGGCCGGCAGCCAGCAAGACCACCGTATGGCCCACGCCCCAGCAGAATCCGATGGCACAGGCACGCCAGAGATTCCGGTTCTCCGTCGCGATCGTCGAGATCGCAATGACGTGATCGGCGTCGAGGGCATGTCTGGCGCCCAGCAGAAAGCCGAGCGAGAGGAGCGAGAGACTAGGCAGGTCCGGCAACCAACTCATCCCCCTCTGGTATGCATCTCGAGGCGAGGGTCCTCGCGAAGTCGTTCGATCTCAACCAACCTGGCCCTGATGCCCACCCGCTCAAGCTCTTTCCGCCGTTCGGCGCCACGGTCCTGGCGCGCCTGCCAGCCGGAAAGGATGCGCGTTTTGATCTCCTCCGCGGAGACGCCGTCACGCAACGGCTGCCGCAAATCCACGCCATCCGTGGCGTAGAGGCACAAAAACCACATCCCATCCGCCGTAAGCCGGCTCCGGTCGCAGGTCGAGCAAAAGGGAGTTGTGGTTGAAGGAATGATGCCGAACGTTGTCCCATCCGGCAGGGCAAACCGTTGCGCCGGCGCCGAGCTGTCTTCGATGACCGGTTCAACATGACCGTAATGCTGGTCCAGCGCTTTCAGGATGGCCGCGCGGGAGAGGACTTTATCCATCGACCAGTCCGTCGCTCCCCCCACATCCATGTACTCAATGAAACGCACCTCGCCGCCGACATGTTTGCCGTACTCGATCAGCGCGACCAGCTCATCATCGTTGTATCCCTGAATGGCGACGGTATCGAGCTTCAAGCCCGTGAACCCCACCCGCACCACCGCCTCAATCCCCTCGAGCACGCGTGCAAATGTATCCCGTCTCGTCAAGGCTTGGAACCGCTCCGGCTTGAGCGTGTCGAGGCTCACGGTCACGCGATGCAGTCCCGCATCGTACAGCGCCTGCGCCTGCTCGGCCAATAAGACGCCGTTGGTCGTCATGGCCAGATCAGTGATCCGAGGATTGCGTCGCAGCATCCTGACCAACGTCGGCAGGTCTTTGCGCAAAAGGGGCTCGCCGCCAGTCAAGCGAACCTTGTCGACCCCCAGTTCCGTAAAAAGGCCGGTCAAGGCGTTCATCTCTTCGAACGTCAGGACGGTCTCCCGGGGCAGCCAGGTATATTCTTCCTCCGGCATGCAGTAGCGGCAGCGCAAATTGCAGCGGTCCGTGACGGAGAGACGCAGGCTGCGCAGCGGCCGACCAAAGGTGTCCGTGACGTTCACGGATGCTCCTCCACCCACACCTCCCCTTCCAGCGTGCTCTCCAGCTTCCAGATCGGCGTGATCTGCTTGAGTTCGTCGATGCTCCATTTGCATGCCCGAAACGCCTCGGCCCGATGCTCGGCGGCGGCGATCACCAGCACGATGTTCTCTCCCACCCGAATGTCGCCATAGCGATGAATGATCAGGACCTCGATCACGTCGAAGTCCTTGAGCGCCCGTTCCCGAATCTCGCGCAGCTTCTTCTGGGCCATCCCTTCGTAGTGCTCGAATTTGATGCCGGCAACGTCGCGGCCCTGGGACCGGTCGCGGGCGGTGCCCAAAAAGACCGCGATCCCGCCGATGCGATTCGAGCGCGCGCGCACCCGCGCCAGTTCCGCATCGATCGAGAAGTCCTCCTGCTGGATGCGCACCAGCATCGCATCGGAGTCGGCCGGCGAGCCGCCGGCGAAGGGGGGCAGCAACGCCACCTCATCGCCCTCATTGATCACGGTGTCGGGATGGGCGATCTCGTGATTCACGGAGACCAGCACCTTCCGCTTGTGGATCAATTCGGCCATCTCGGGGTACTCCCGTTCGAGCAGGCCGATCACATCCGCGACCGTCCGCCCGCCATTGAGCGAGAGGCCCAACTCAGATTGATTCCGAGTCATCGTTTTCAGAAGTCCGAAAAGCTTGAGTGTGATCATAACACCTTCTATTGCACCCGCCCGCCCCAGGCCCGCCGAGACGGGCCGTTTTCCCGGGTATCACTTAGCCAAACGGTCTTCACGCTCTGCGCCTGTAAGTTCCAGACTTGCCTCCGGCCTTTTCAAGCAGGCAGATGTCGGCAAACATCATTCCCCGATCAACCGCCTTACACATATCATAGATCGTCAGCGCCGCCGCTGAAACCGCGGTGAGCGCTTCCATCTCCACCCCTGTCTGGCCAGTGGTCTTTACCGTGGCAGTCGCCGTGATGCTGCACAAACCGTCACGGTTCGGCTGGGGATCTTCTTTGAAATCGACATCGACGCTGGTAATAAGGAGCGGGTGGCACATCGGGATGAGGTCCGGCGTACGCTTCGCTCCCATGATCCCGGCGGTCTGCGCAACGGCGAGGACGTCGCCCTTGGCAATCTTCCCGCGACGGATCTTCTCCAGCGTTTCTGGCTGCATCAGAATACGCGCGTGGGCCGTCGCCGTTCGGCTGGTCGTCGCCTTCTCGGACACGTCGACCATACGTGCCCGACCGGCTTCATTGAAATGGGTGAATTCGCTCATTTTCTTGATAGATTGTAGGGGCCGCCTGGAAGGATAGTCAAGGAGAAAACCCGCACCGACGCGCCTTGACATTCCGGTACCGTATCAGTAGTGTTCCGTAGAAATGGGAAGAGCATCAGCAACGTGAGCGACCGACTGATCATCGAACGCCTGGAATTTCAAGGCTTCTGTGGCGTATCGGAGAACGAGCGCGACGTTGCCCAGCCGATGGCAGTGGACCTCGAACTGGCGTTTGACATGGCTCCTGCCGCTGCCACGGATGACCTCACCAGGAGTGTGGACTACATCCGGGTGACCGAGCAGGTTCTCGCCATCGCCCAGACCGAACGGTTCCACTTGCTTGAAACCCTGGCCGAACGGCTGGCCCACGCCATCCTGACCGGATTCCCCGTGACAGAGGTTACGCTGTGGGTCCGCAAGCTCAAACCTCCGGTCAAAGGGGTCAGAGACTCCACCGGCGCCAGAATCACGCGCCGGCCGGCCGACAGTCCCGACACCGATCGGCCGGCCGACTGGCTCGTGCAACACCGACCGCTGCTTTCCATCGGTCGGGCCCTCGACCTGGCCTGCGGACGAGGTCGCAACGCGATCTATCTGGCGCGGGAAGGCTTTCAGGTCGCAGCCTGGGATCGGGATGCGGACGCGCTTGAAGCGTTGCAGGCCCAGGCAACGTCTCGCGGGATCATGACCATCACGACACGTCTTGTCGACCTGGAGCGCGAGTCGGAGATTCCCGCCAGCTCGTTTGACGTCATCCTTGTCTGCTATTATCTTCAACGGGACTTGGTGCCGCAGATCATGCGGGCCCTGAAACCCGGCGGCTTGGTCGTGTACGAAACTTTTCTCATCGACAACCACGAGCGGTTCAATCACCCCCGACGGCGGGAATTCTGCCTCAACCACAACGAGCTTCTTGCTCTGTTCGCAGGGCTGCGGGTGCTCGCGTATCGGGAAGGAGCGCGCGATCCTCAGAAGGGCCCCTTCACCGCCGCGCTCGTCGCGCAGCGACCCTTCTAATCATGGGCAGCCTACCCGCACAGCGCCCACCCGCCTGCGCCGGGCAATTTTATGAAGCGACACCCGAGCATCTGCACGCGCAAGTCCGCGCCCTTCTCGAACCCAACGCGACTCGGATGCCCGCACGATCCATCGTGTGCCCACATGCGGGCCTGATCTACTCGGGAGCCGTCGCGGGAGCCGTCTACAGTCGGGTGGCGCTCCCCTCCACAGTGATCCTAGTGGGCCCTAATCACACCGGTTACGGGCCGCCTCTCTCGGTCTACAGTGAAGGTGAATGGTTACTGCCCGGAGGCGCCTTGACGGTCGCGGCGGACTTAGGCCGGGCCCTCCTGGCGCGCTGCCCCATGGCCGAGTCTGACCATCTCGCCCACCTGCACGAGCATTGCCTGGAGGTCCAACTGCCATTTCTGCACCTGCTGCGGCCGGACATCCAGATCCTGCCTATCGTCGTCGGCTTCCGCGATCTGGAGGCCTGCCGGGCCTTGGGGATCGCGCTCGCGGCCGTGATCGAAGAGGCGTCGCCTCCCCCCCTATTGATCGCCAGCACCGATTTGACCCATTGCGGGCCGGGTTTTGGCCAATCGCCTCCTCCGGGTCTGACCGCCGAGGCCTTCGCCCATCGACAGGATAGGCTGGCGCTGGATGCCCTTCAAACGCTTGACGGGGAATGCCTCCATCGGACAGTCGAAGATCAGCATGTGACGATGTGTGGGTACATCCCCTCGACCGTCGTCCTGTTTGCCACGCGGGCGCTGGGGGGCCATCAGGCCAACGTCGTTCGCTACGCCACGTCGGCTGACGTCAGCGGAGACGTCAATCGCGTGGTCGGCTACGCCGGGGTCGTGATGAGCTAGACGCGAGCGCGCCGATCCTTAGACCTGGAAACCCGGTGGGGACTTCAGGGGGCCTCCCAGATACTGGCGGGCATACCGGACATAGTTCTGCGCGGACTCTTTGATCCAGGTCACTTCATCGTCCGTCACGGATCGCTTGACCTTGGCAGGGGCGCCCAGCACGAGACTCTTGGGCGGTACGATCGTGCGCTCGGTGACCAGCGCGCCGGCGGCGATCACACAATCTTCCCCGATGACGGCGCCATCCATAATGATCGCCCCCATGCCGATCAAGACGCGATCCTTGATCGTGCATCCGTGGAGGACCACATGGTGCCCCACCGTCACATCGTTGCCGATCACCAACGGATGCGTCTCGTGGGTCACATGCAGCATGCTGAGGTCCTGGATGTTGGTACGACTTCCGATCGTGATGGAATGCACGTCGCCGCGCACCACGGCGTTGAACCAGACACTGGAGTCCTCGCCGATCACGACATCCCCGATCACCACGGCTGTCTCTTCGATAAAAGCCGAGGCAGCCACGCGCGGCTTGATGCCCTGGAAGGTTCTGATCATGCGGCCAACTGTAGGTCAAGTCTCACGGTGAAGCAAGCCATGGTATAATGCGCCCCATTGTTAAGAAGGCAGAACACTCACGTGCTGAAAGCCATCATCTTCGATTTCGACGGCGTCCTGGCCGATTCCGAACCTCTCCATTTCAGGATGTTTCAACAAGTCCTGCTCGAGGAAGGAATCCCGCTCGGTGAGGACGAGTACTATCAAAAATATGTCGGCTTTGACGACAGAGACTGCTTTCGTGCCATCCTAGCAGAACAGGGCCGTTCCACCTCTCCCGAGACGATCCGCCGACTCGTCGCGCAAAAGGCCGCGATGATGCTCGACCATCTCAAGACGTCTCCCGTGGTGTATCCCGGCATCAAGGAGTTTGTGAAGAGCAATGCCAGCCGCTATCGCCTGGCGATCGTCTCAGGCGCCCTCCGGCAGGAAATCGAATTCATCCTCCACACCGCCGGCATGCGGACCGACTTCGAGCATATCACCTCGGCCGAAGACGTCCGGAACGGAAAACCCGATCCCGAAGGCTACCTGCACGCCTTGCGGTCGCTCAGTAAAAAGGCCCCGATCCTGGCCCCGGAGTGTCTCGTTATCGAGGACACGCTATGCGGCATCCAAGCAGCCCATGCGGCAGGGATGCGGTGTCTGGCGGTCTCCACGACATTTCCCGCTGACCAACTCATAAGCGCCGATGCCATCGCCTCGACGCTCAAGGGCTACGATCTCGAGTCCCTCGCCAGACGGTTTTGGAGCTGATCATGCGTATCTGCTCCCTGCTTCCAGGAGCGACGGAGGTCGTAGCCACTCTCGGCCTCGCGGACGACCTCGTGGCCATCAGCCATGAATGCGACTATCCACCGGAAATCCGACAAAAGCCTGTCATCATCCGCAGCGTTGTGGACCCCAAGCAGACGAGCAGTCCGAACATCGACCGACAAGTCCGGGAGGCTCTGTGGGACGGCAAGGGGCTTTATCAGATCGACGAGGCCCTGTTGCGCCGATTGGACCCCGACCTCATCATCACGCAGAGCCTCTGCGACGTCTGCGCTGTGACGCCGACCGAAGTCACGCGCGTCCTGGCCGGCTTGGCGCGAAGGCCTCAAATGATATCGCTCGATGCCACGGATCTTCAGGGCGTCTTCCGCGACATCAAAGCCATCGGTGTTGCCACCGGGCGGGATGCCCAAGCCAGGCGGCTGGTTGACGCACTCACAGGCCGCCTTGCCAAGGTCCGGGCGTTGGTCGAGGGAGAAACCCGACGCCGCGTGGCCTGTATCGAATGGCTGGAACCCCTGTACTGCGCGGGACATTGGGTTCCGGAGATGGTGACCCTAGCCGGCGGAGCGGATCTCCTGGCGACGGCCGGAGCCCCGTCCACACAAGTCTCGTGGGAGCAAGTGCGTGGCGCTCAACCCGATGTGCTCGTGCTCATGCCGTGCGGCTTCAGTATCGACCGGACGCTTTCCGAACTGGACCGGTTGACCTCCCGTCCGGGATGGAACGACGTGCCGGCTGTCCAAACCGGCTCGGTCTATGCCGTCGAGGGGCCGGCCTACTTTAACCGATCAGGGCCTCGCCTGGTGGATGGCGTGGAACTGCTGGCCGCGCTGTTCTTTCCTCCCCGCTTCGGAAATCGGATTCCGGAAGGTGCGCGCCGGGCATGACGAGTCGCGAGGCTCAACAGTACTGTACCGATCTCGCCAGTCGGAGCGGCAGCAATTTCTACTACTCGTTTTTTTTCCTTCCCCCTGAGCGCCGCGAGGCGATGCATGCGGTCTATGCCTTTTGTCGTGAGGTGGACAGCATCGTGGACGATCCGGAACCCGGATCGAACCCGCGCAACCAGTTGGCGAACTGGCGCGCGGGGCTGGCGGCGCTCTACCGAACGGATCAGGCCGCCGTTCCCCCCGCTTCTCCGGTCCTACGTTGTCTGGACGACCATATCCGTCGGCTCGGCATTCCCCAGGAATATTTCGAGGATCTCATCGCCGGCGTCGAGATGGACCTGACCATCAATCGTTACGCCACCTTTCGCGATCTCTACCAATACTGCTATCGGGTCGCCTCCGTCGTCGGGCTCATCTGTCTGAAGATTTTCGGGGCCCACGCGCCGGAGGCGCAGACCTACGCCGTCAACCTGGGCGTCGCCTTTCAGCTGACGAACATCCTGCGCGATCTGAAAACAGACGGAGGGCGCGGACGCATCTACCTTCCAGCGGAAGATCTGACCCGATTCGGGTATACCGAGCAGGAACTCTTGGCCGGCGCGTATACACCGGCGTTCATCAATCTCATGGAATTCGAGTGCCGGCGTACTCAGGACTACTACCGCGCCGCTGCGGCTGCTCTCCCCGAGATGGATCGCCGGGCCCTACTCCCCGCCGAAATCATGCGCGCGATCTACTACACGATTCTGAAACGCATCGAGGCCTCGCGGTATCGGGTGTTCACCCGCCGCATCACGCTGTCTCCCCCACACCGCATGGCCGTCGCTCTCAAAGCCTGGCTGGCCTGCCGGCTGAAGCGGGCTTCTGTTCCGACTGGCTTCGCAGCGCAGTAAAAAAAGGCAGGCGCCCATTTCGGAGTGCCTGCCTCCACATGCCGCCCGCTTTCAATCAGCCCTATTTGCTTGCAAAACTCCGCTCGTAGAGAATCACGAGCCAGGCTTCGTCCTCGGTGATCGCGGTGCCGATCATCGGCACCATGCCGGTCCCGGCGCTCCCGTTCTTGAGCACCCAGAACATCTCGCCGTCCTTTCGGTTCTTGTGGAACTTCGGATTGGTAAAGTCCCGCGGCGAGGGGTTCAGGATCTGACCGGCCGGGCCGTCTCCCTTGCCGGTCGCCCCATGGCAGTTGAAGCAAGTCCCTTTCCCCCCATAGATCGCCTTCCCTTTGGCGATGTTCTCAGGGGTCTTGGCCATCGGATTCTTCATCGCCTTGGCCTCGGCACGCTGATCGGGCGGCACGCGAGCGAGCGTCGGATCCTTCTCCTCGGCAAACGCCACAGCGGCCACCACCGCACAGACCGACAGGGCAACCAGTCCTGATTTCAGACAACCCATCATGAGCCTCCTTAAGATTATTTTTTGCTCTCGAAACTGCGCACGTACAGAATCACAGACCAGGCTTCTTCCTCAATAATGGGGCCTCCAATGAATGGTACCATCCCCGTCCCGACAATCCCGTTCTTGAGCACCCAGAACATTTCGCCATCAGTCCGGTTCCTCTGGAATTTGGGGTTCGTGAAGTCCCGAGGAGAAGGCTTTGAAAACGCGCTGTTGGCTCCATCACCCTTGCCGCTGAGACCATGGCAGCGAAAACAGGAACCTTTGCCCTCATAGACCGCCTTGCCCTTCGCGATATTTTCCGGAGTCCTTGCAATGGGATTCTTCAGGGCCCTGGCGGCGATCCGTTCATTGGGAGGAACACGCGGCTCAATCGGATTCCTCTCTTCCGCATACGTCATCGCAACGGTGGTTGCGAGGACGGCCACGGCAATCACTCCAAATTTCAGCAGCATCAAGGGGGTCCCGGGGAATGGCTTAGAAAGCTAGACATGGCATGGACTCGAATAAAAAGGGCAGGCGCCCCATCCGAACGCCTGCCCCACAGGGAATTCTCCCGTTAACCCTTACTTGCCTTCAAAGCTCCGCTCGTACGTGATGATAAACCAGGCCTCCTCCTCCGTGATCGCAGCCGGAATCAACGGAACCATCGGAGTCGGTCCTCCTGTCCCATTCGGCCCATTGCTTCCATTTTTGATCACCCACATCATTTCACCATCGGTCCGATTCTTGTGGAACTTCGGACTCGTGAAGTTCCGCGGCGCAATCGGCAGGATCGCACCAGCCGGGCCGTCTCCCTTCCCGCTCGTCCCGTGGCAGTTCAAACAGGTGCCCTTGCCCTCAAACAGGGCTTTCCCCTTGGCAATGTTCTCAGGGGTTTTGGCAACCGGATTCTTCAACGCCTTCGCGGCGGCACGCTGATCACTCGGCACACGTGACGGCACCACATCCAATTCTTCACCAGCATAAGCGGTCGAGCCGACCATCGCACACACCGATACTGCAATCAGTCCTGACTTCAGATAACCCATCACTTCCCTCCTTGTGGTTAGTGCCCTACCCATTTGTATCATCTCAATAAAACAGGCCAAAAAGACGGGTCACTATAGCGTGGCCTCCTGTGTGTGTCAAGATGGTTTTGCCCTTGACATACGCATAGGCGATGCCACGTCATAACGTCTCGAAACCATAATAGGTTTGACGGAAAACCGTCCTGCTCCTGCCGCGGCTGCGGCATGCCGTGCCGCATTCCGGGCACCTCTATTACCGCTCTGTCGTTCGGCTCGGATCCACTTTACTCCGATCGAACGGCTCCGGGAAGTAATCCGCAATAGACCGCTGCGTGAACCCGCCGCGGCCGTCTTCCAGCAAGACTTCCAATCTCGGCGCGAATTCCCAAAGGACTTGGCGGCAGGCGCCGCAGGGAGGGCAACCTCCATTGGCCCCTCCCGCGATCGCGATCGTCTTGAATCCCCGTCGTCCCTCCGAGAGGGCCTTGAAGAGCGCAACCCGTTCCGCGCAGATCCCTAAATATGTAGGACTCTCGATATTACAGCCCGTGAAGACCGTCCCGTCGTCACAGAGCAACGCCGCGCCGACCATGAACTTGGAGGTCGGCGCCACGGCCATCTCTTTGGCCGCTCGGGCCTTGATCAGGAGCTCCGCTTTATCCGTCACATGGATCTCCCCGAACCGAAACCATTCTCAGGGGGTGAAGACGATTTCCTTGGCGACTTGCCCGCTGCCACCATAGGGGCCTTGCAGCTTCCCGTTGAGTGAGATGCGCACGCCGCCCGCGTTTCCGAGAGTGAGCGTCAATCGTTCCTGAGCCTTCCATCGGACCCGGTCACCTGGATTCAGCAGAACTTCCTGGATAGCTGCCTGATCGGCCCGCACTTTGATCCAGCATCGCTCAACAGCTTCGATATCCAGGACCAGTTTCTTCCTGCCATCAGGGGCAATCCCTTCCAGAGGTAACGCACCGGAGAAATTGCGTTCCACCTCAGAATGGCCGGAAAAGGGACGGGAACCTGGATCACCCGGCGAGGTGGACGGATCGGCTCGGGGAAGCTCCGGAGCGGGAGCGGGCAGCGGTGCGGAGGGGACCGGCGCAGGGAGGGGCCGTTGCTCGCTCCGATCGCGGTCCCGTCCCATGAGCACGAACAAGACGAGCAGGGCGGCGGCAATCGCCCCGACCACGATGTTGCGATTCGTCTTCTTTCGCCGTTCTTCCTCTTCCAATTGCTGTTTCAGGGATTCCCGTTCGGCGCGCTTGGCGTAGAACTGGCCTCCCGACTCATCGAATTGCCGGATGACCGCGCCTTCGTTCAGCCCCAGGAGACGGGCATAGGATCGCACAAACCCCTTCGCAAAGACTTCATCCGGAAGCTTTGCGTAGTTATTGTCCTCGACCGCCTTGAGATACTGCGGCAGGATGCGGGTTCTGGCAGCCGCCTCTTCGAGGGTTAACCCCTTGGCCTCGCGGGCCCGCTGGAAGTTTTCGCCGAGTGAGTCACTCATAAGTAGGCTCTATTCGCCCTACCGAAGTTGCTGCATCAACTTGGTTGACATTTTCCCGACATCTCCCTCCGGATCCAATGCCTTCGCCTGGGCCAAGGCTTCACGGGCCTTCCCGTCCTCTCCCTGCTTCATGAACAATTGCCCCAGCGAAAGAAAGACGATCGCCCGCGGGACATTGGGGGGTTCGATCTTCAGAGCGGATTGGAGAGCCTGAATAGCGCCCGGGTTATCCCCTTGTAAATGAAGAACCTCTGCAAGATTGTAGTAGGCGCGATCAGGCGTCGCATAGAGTGGCAGGAGCGTGGCTTTCCGCAACACCTCCGCCGCTTCCGGTAAACGCTTTTGCACGATCAAAGCCCGTCCCAGGTAATTGAGCGCCTCGCCGTTAACGGGCTCCAGATTGACGCAGGTCCGGAATTCCCGTTCAGCGTCGGCGTACGCCTTCCGTTCAAAGTAGATGCTACCCAACGCATAGTGGGCGTCGTAGTTTTCCGGATCCAGCTGGATCGATCTTTGGAACGAGACGAAGGCTCGCTGTTGATCAGTTTCCAGGTATGATACCCCCTGCTTGTAATGGCCCTCCGCTTCGCGCTTCTGTTTCTTCAGCGTCTCCTCGGTAACACACCCGGCAAGCAGACCGACGACCATGATGGACACGACGATGTGCCTCCACGCCCTGCCGTCGAAACGTCCGCGATGTCCCATGCGACCCCCCTTCGCTAGATGTCCTCAAAGAACGTCAGCCGCCTGAATTCTTTGAATCGCGTCTCAATCTCTTTGTAATCCAACTGCCGCAGCCGATCAAGACTGAACTCCTCCACGGCGAAGGAAGCCATCACGCTCCCGCACACGACGGCCCGGCAGAACGCCTCGTCGCTGAGATTGCCCGTACTGGCCAGATACCCCATAAAGCCACCCGCGAAACAATCCCCCGCCCCGGTCGGGTCCTTGACTTGCTCCATCGGAAAGGCAGGAGCGGCAAAGACACGATCGTGATTGAACATGAGCGCGCCGTACTCGCCGCGCTTGATGATGAGCGTCTTCGGGCCAGCCTCGCGGATCTTTCTGGCCACCTTCACAAGATTAGGGTCGCCACCCAGCGCACGTGCCTCACCGTCGTTGATGATCAGCACGTCCACATCGTTCAGCAGGCGGGCGAGGGCGGACCGCTTGCCGTCAATCCAGAAGTTCATCGTGTCGCAGGCCACTAGCCGAGGACGTTTCACCTGCTGAAGCACAGCGTACTGCAATTCGGGATCGATATTGGCGAGAAAGAGCAGATCGGGCGCCCGGTAAGAATCCGGAATCTTGGGGCGGAAAGTCTCGAAGACATTCAATTGCGTATCGAGTGTCTTCGCTTCGTTCAGCTGGTACGAATACTCCCCCCGCCACCGGAATGTCTTCCCCGGACTCCGTTCCAGTCCTGCGAGATCGATTTCACGGCGGCGAAGAAAGGCGAGATGGCGCTCCGGAAAGTCCTCTCCCACCACCGCAATCAGGCTCACCTTCGCGAAGTAGCTCGCGGCTGTAGCGAAAAAGGCGGCGGACCCGCCCAGCACCTCAGTTCCCTCGCCGAACGGCGTCCGGACGGTATCCAAGGCTACAGACCCGACCACGACAAGTTGCAACATGATACGCCCTTACGTTCCTTTCGCGGTCTTGGTCGGCGGCTTATCGAGCAGCAGCGCCAGCCGTTTTCTCGCCGCCGCGGGAATCTTGTCTCGGGCCGTCAGCACCGCGGTCTCGAGGGCGCGGGAGCAGCCGCACGGGCGTGGCCCGGTCAAAGACTGCGTCACCGCACGAATAATCCGTCTAGATAGGGTCACGTTTTGGTGCAGGGTCGCGATGATGGCCTCTACCGTGACGGCGTCATGGCCCGGATGCCAGCAATCAAAGTCAGTCACGAGCGCCATGGTGGCATAGCACATTCCCGCCTCGCGCGCGAGCTTTGCCTCGGGGAGGTTCGTCATGCCGATCACATCCACTCCCCATTGCCGATAGATAAGCGACTCGGCGCGGGTCGAAAACTGCGGGCCTTCGATGCAGAGATACACGCCTCCCTCGTGGACGGTGGCGCCGCTTTTTCGCGCCGCCTCGGCGAGCTTGCCGGCTTCATCCCGACAGACGGGATCTGCCAACGCCACGTGAGCCACCACGCCTCCCTCGAAGAAACTGCCGATCCGCCGCTTGGTCTGATCGTAGAACTGATCAGGGATCACGACGTGCCCCGGATGGAGCGCTTCCTTCATGCTGCCGACCGCGCTTACGGAGATGAGGCGCTCGACGCCCAACTTTTTGAGCGCGTAAATATTCGCGCGGTAATTGATCTCGCTTGGCGAGAGCCGATGGCCACGACCATGCCGGGACAAAAAGGCCATGCGCACGCCATCCAGGTCACCCACCACTACCGCATCGGACGGCTTGCCGAACGGCGTCGCGACCCGGACTTCTTTGACGCGGGTCAGCCCTTCCATTTCGTAGAGCCCGCTGCCGCCGATGACGCCAATGAAGGCTTTCACTGCAGTCTTCATTCAACCTACCTGTTCCGCTATCACGACTCCCAGCGTTGCTAAATGTTCCAACACACGCTGGGCAATCAGGTCCGTTGATTCCTCTTCACCAATTGTCAGCCAGTGCACGGTCGGGTCGTTGCGGAACCAGGTCAGTTGCCGTTTGGCAAAATGCCGGGTATCCCGCTGCAAGCGCCGCACGGCTTCGTCCCAACCATAGTGGCCTTTCAAGTAGCCGGTCATCTGCCGATAACCCAACGCCTTCATGGACCCCAGGCTCTCGTCATATCCGTTCGCCAGTAACCTTCGCGTCTCCTCGACAAGGCCCCCCTCGATTTCCCGCAGTACCCTAGCATCGATGTGGTGGTACAGGGCCGCTCGGTCCATGGTCAAGCCGATCATGATGGAACGGAACGGACGCTCCTGGAACTGATGGCGGCCATGCCACTCGGACAGCGGCACGCCGGTTCTGATCATCACTTCGAGCGCTCGGACGATCTTATTACGGTCTCGCGCGTGGATGGTCCCGGCCAGGGCGGGATCTACCTGCGCCAACCGGCGCCACAGATGGCCTTCGCCGACAGCGGCCTCTTCCTCGAGCAACTGCCGGCGTAATCCCCAATCGGCCGGTGGTCCTTCCCACAGGCCGTACGCCAGCGTGCGAACATACAGGCCCGTTCCTCCCACAACGAGCGGCACGCGCCCCTCCGCATGCAAGCGTGCGATCTCCTGCAACGCCACGCGCCGGTACAGGCCGGCGTTGAAGGGTTCGTCCGGCGCGACGAGATCGATGAGCCGATGCGGCACTCCATCCCGTTCCACGAGCCGCGGCTTGTCCGTGCCGACATCCATGCCGCGATACACTTGTGTGGAATCCGCGGTCAGAATTTCGGTCTTGAGCGCTTTCGCGATAGGGATCGCCACCCGGCTCTTCCCGATTGCCGTCGGCCCGACGAGAAAAACGACTGGCAAGGTCATGATGTCCATCCCAATCGTCCGAAGATGCGGTCGAGCTCCTCGATCGTCAATCGCATGGCGATGCGGCGTCCGTGGGGGCAGGTGCTGGGAAACCCGGCGTCACGCCAGTCCTCCAGCAACCGCCGCATCTCCGAGTTTTCCAATCTCCGGCCCGCCCGCACCGCGCTGTGACAGGCCATGGTGGCGAGGAGGGCATTGCACCGCTCCTTCATGGAGGGCGTCGAGGACAAGTCTTGCCAGTCCTCGATCAGCGAGCGTAGCAGCGCCTGTGGGTCGCTCTGATCTAGAAGCGCCGGCATGGCCCGTACGACAAAGGTTCCGTGACCAAACTCCTCGATCTCGAGCCCGAGACGGGTCAGATCGTCTAAGTGGGCCCGCACCGATACGGCTTCGCCGGCGGACAGCTCCACCATCGGGGGCAGCAGCGCCTGTTGCGATGCGATGGTGCCAGTCTCAAACTGCGCCGCCAGGCGCTCGAACAGCACCCGCTCGTGGGCGGTATGCTGATCGACGATCTGCACCTCCTCGCCGACCTGGGCAAGCAGGTACCGATTGGCGATTTGTCCCATCGGCCGGACTTCCTGCTCCACTGACGGCAGATACGGTTGAGCCGGCTCCGCTGCTTCTTCCAGCAACGATGGGAATTCGGCGCGGCTCACAGCCCCAGGCAGGGGGTAGGCAGCAGCGACGCTGGAATCGCCGGAGGCAGTGCGGGGCAGGTCCGCCTTTGAGGGCCATCCGGACGCGATGGCGATCCGGGAGGGAGTTGCCGCCGGTCTCACCGCCGCCTGCATGCATGTTCGCACCCATTCGTGTACCCGTTCCTGATCCGAAAAGCGCACCTCACGTTTTGTCGGGTGGACGTTCACGTCCACATGCCGGGGATCCACCCACAGCGCCAGGACGAACCGAGGATGGTGCCCCTTCGCCAGGTACGTGCCGTAGCCTTCGGCGATGGCATGCGCGATCGTGGAGTTTTTCACCCACCGGCGGTTCACGTACAGATCCTGGGGCATGCGAGACATCGATGTCTCCAGCGGACGGCAACAGAGCCCTTCCACCTGGAGATCGCCGGCCTTCTCGCTCACCTCGACGCAGGCCTCGACCAGCGTCGCTCCGTACACCTGCTGCATGCGTTCCCGCAGGGACCGCACGGCGGGATAGTCCACCACCGCATTCCCGTTGTGCGTCAGCCGGAAATGGATCGCCGGAAAGGCCAGCGCCTGCCGCTGAACAGCCTGGCAGATGTGCCCGAACTCAGTCGCAGGGCTCTTAAGAAACTTTTTGCGGGCGGGGGTATTGTAGAACAGCTCGGCGACTTCAACCGTGGTGCCGGGGGCCGCTGCGGCCTCCCGTTGTTTCACCATCGTTCCCCCTTCCAATCGGATCTCCGTTCCTGCCGAGGAACCGGACACGACAGTGATGAGTCGCACTTTCGCGACCGCCGCGATGCTCGGCAGGGCCTCCCCGCGAAAGCCCATGGTCTGGATGGTGTCGAGATCGGCTTCGGTGCGGATTTTGCTGGTCGCATGACGCAGGAAGGCCAGCGCGGCCTCTTCCACCGTCATCCCGCTCCCATCATCCGTCACCCGGATAAGACGCCGCCCGGCCTGCTCGACGTCGACCGACACACGGGCGCATCCGGCATCAATGGCATTCTCCACTAACTCTTTCACAACGGCCGCCGGCCGCTCGACGACTTCGCCGGCCGCGATCCGATTGACCACATCACCGGGAAGAACCGTGATTGTCGGCATCATTTGAGGTCGGCGAGCCGCCGCTTGGCCAGCGCGGCTTCGGCTGACTGAGGGTATCGTTCGATGACCTGCTTGAGGAGATCACGCGCCTTGGCGGCATTGCCCATTTCGGCATAGGCCACACCCGCCTTCGCCAAGGCGGGGGCAACCTTGTCGCTTTTGGGATAATTGGTGATCACGTGCTCGTAGGCGTCGATCGCTTGACGGTATGCCTTTTTATTGAAGTAGGATTCCCCGATCCAATACTGGGCATGAGGCGTCAGGCTGGTGGTGGGAAATTTCTTGAGAAACTCATCGAACCCGGTGATCGCCAGGTCATAATTCCCTTTGAGATAATCATTGTAGGCTTGGTTGTAGGACGCCGTCGGGGTGAGCGCCGCGAGGGGTTCCGAGCCGCTCGACTTGGGCGGCACACTGGCATCGGCGTCAGCTTTGGCCCCCCCTGCTTCTACCTGTCCCGGAATTTTGGTACTCTCTCGGCTACGGGGGGGTTCCGGCCGGCGAGAAGCTTCGTCCGCTTGCCGCAACAGCTCACCAAGCTTCTGATCAAATCCCTGTTGTGCGATCCTGAGTCCCTCGACTTTGGCTTCCAACGACTCCAGCTTCTTGGCCAAGTCGCCCGGCTTCGCGGCCTGCTCCATCTCCGCTTTGAGCTTCCGATTGTCTGCCTGCACCTCGCGAACCTCTGCACGTAGACCTTTGAAATCCGCTGTTGGAACGCATCCGGTCAGGAGCAGGCCGAGCGATAGAATGGCCGGTAATTTCATTTCAGTGTTGCCAGCTTGGCGCGGGCCCGTTGGAAGTCTTCAGACTCGGGATAATTCGCGATCAGCTGGCGGAGAGCGGTTTTGGCGTCCTCTTTCTTCTTCAGCTCCAAGAGGGCGACGGCTTTCCTATACAGAGCGGTGGCCGCCTTGCCGCTGTGGGGATAGCGCGTGATGACTTGCTCATACTCCGCGATGCTTCGCCCCAAGTCGCGCGTCTTAACATAGCATTCGGCTATCCAGAAATGAGCGCTGGGAACCAGCGCCGATTGCGGGTATTGCGTCAGCAACACGCGAAACTCCGTCACCGCAGCGTCGTATCGCCCTTTCTTGTATTCGTCTTGCGCCCGATCATACATTTCCTGGGCTGACATCACCGCCTTGGGTGCAACCCGTGGTCCACTGGCGGCGGGACGGGAAGGACCATTGGGGATCGGCTGGCTTGGACCCACCTCAGGGACGTCCGTTCGCGCGGCCTGGTCGCTCTCCGGAACCGCCGCTCCTATGCCAGGCTTGCCTTCCGTCTTGCCGGCCAACTCAGTGATTCTGCGATCTCCCGCGGCTGTTCGGTCGGCGAGGCCATGCAGGACCTTCGAGAACTCAGTCAGCGCTTCCTGGAACTGCGCTACTTGCGCAGAGAGAGTCTTCACCTGCATGTCCGTTTGTTTCGTCGTCTCTTCCAGCTTGGACAGGGATGTCGCCTGTCGATCCACTTGGTCTGACAGTTTGGTCCCGATCCCCTTGACCGTCTCGGTCACCTGGGCAAGACTTTTGCCGTTCGCCTCGTCGCGCTTCTCAAGACCGCTCAGCCGCACGGTTTGCTCTTCGAGCTTACGAGACAGCTTCTGATTGAGAGTGAAGGCCTGCGCCCTCTGATCGTCCAGCCCGCTCTGCATACCATCGAGATCGCGGCGGATGGTCTCTAGATGCCCTTGGAACGCGGAGAGGTCTTGACCCTTGATTTCATGGACCTTGGCTTCCAACTCAGCATTGCGTCGCTGTGCGATGCTCAACTCGGTCTTCGTCTGCTCCAGAAGACGTTGGAGCTTGGCCTGCTGCTGCTCAGCGTCGCGCTGGATCTTGTTGAGCTGTTCGATCTTGCTGTCTAACGTAGACCGCACCGCTTCGGTCTTCTCGGAGAGGTCCCGAGACGCGGTCCTGAGCTCCGTGCTCGTCGCGCAAGCGGTTAGGAGTATCCCCATCCCGATCAGAAGAAAACCGCGACTGCCATACGCCGGGTTCTTGCTCATTTTCCGCTCACACCCTCCAAGACCAGTTGCGCCCGACGATTCTTCCAGTAGCAGGACTCGTCATGTTCGTTGCAGACCGGTCGTTCTTTTCCGTAACTGGTAACGCTCATTGGGTTCGTCACGCCGAGGCTCACCAGGAACCGCTGTGTCTCCTTCGCCCGTTTTTCCCCTAACACCAGGTTGTACTCGCGGCTTCCCCGTTCGTCGCAATGACCCTGGATGAGGAGTTTGGCCATCGGGACCTGCTTCAGCGCCTCCGCGCTCTGGGTCAAGTTCTTCTTCCCCTCGGCGCTCAACGCCCATTTATCGAACGCGAAATAAATGTCCGCCAGTTGCTTCTGCGCCGCCTCCCGCGCCTTGCGTGCCGCGATCTCAGCCTCGTCCGCCTTGGCCACCATCGTGGGAGGAGCTTCCACCACGCTCTTGTCTTTGGGAGTCGTCTGGGAAGAAGAAGGACCAGAACCAGAACCGGAACCCTGGGACGGCGTTTTCCCCGAGGCCGCTTCTTCCCCCGTTGTGGTGCCCGTCCCGGTTTTCTTGGCACACCCTCCCAGGACCAACATACCAACGAGACCTGCTACTACAACCAAATACAGCGACTTACTTGCTCTGCTCTTCATGGGCATCATTCCCTTCCTCTCTTTTGAGTTAGCCTCAGGCCACCGCAACGATGTGTCGTGGCGCCCTCCCGCTGTCGAGCACTCAGGGCAGCGACCATGCGGGATCATCATTGAATGTTCCGTTGGCTGTCAATCGCTCCAGACCAGCCCCATCGGCATTAATCATATAGATATCGCGCTTCCCGTTGCGCGTGGAACTGAAAGCCACGTGCCGACCGTCAGGCGACCAGGACGGCGACTCATCGTTGCTATTCCCCGACGTCAGTACCTGCCGCTCCTGCCCATCGGGACTGATTAAGCAGATTTTGAGGAGTCTCCGGTCGTCCCGGCAAACATAGGCGATCCAATTTCCCTTGGGTGCCCAAGCCGGGGTGCTGTTGTAGCTGCCTTCGAACGTCAGTCGGCGAACATTGGTCCCATCCGCGCTCATCAGATAGATCTGAGGTGTTCCCCCCCGATCTGACGTGAACGCAATCTCCCGCCCGGTCGGCGACCACGTGGGCGTGAGGTCGGCGGCCCTATGGTCGGTCAATCGCTCAAACCGCTTGCCGTCCTTATCAACCTTGTAGATCTCCGCATTCCCGTCCTTCGTCGTAGCAAAGACCATTTCTTCCCCGTTAGGGGCCCATTCGGGTGTGATGTTGAGCCCCAGGAAGGACACCAAGGTCCGCCGTTTTCCGGTCATCAAATCGAGTTCCTGGATCTTGGGATCTCCGCCTTCCCGATACGTCACAAACGCGAGGCGTCGCTTGTCCGGAGACCAGGCGGGCGCCAGATTCAAGGACTCATCAAAGGTCACTCGCCGGGCATTATACCCGTCATAATCCATGACGAACAGCTCCTTGGAACCGCTTCGTTCCGAAACAAAGGCGATCCGGCTGCGTGCGATTCCTTCTTCCCCGGTGTAATGAAAGACCAATTCATCCGCGAAGCGATGGGCCATGTACCGAATGACCTCAGGACTGCCGATAAAGCGCTTGCCGCCCACTTTCTCGCCCCGCGCGAAATCATACAGGGTTCCTTCCATGACCGCGTCTCGGCCCTGCGGAAAAATGGCACCCCACACTTGAACCTCCAGGCCCGCGTCACCCGCCTTCTGAATCGCCCCCGGGTCCGGATCGGAATTCACTGCCCCTTTAATGCCGAGTTTCTCCAGGTCGGCGACCTCGAACAGGAGCGAGCGGCGGAGGTCAGCCTTCAGAACCTCCGTCGGAGCCTGCCCGTTCAAGGCCAGGCCCTGTTTGAATGGGTAGACCGCAATCGGGATCTTTTGGATCGCGCCGCGGTTGGCGTCAATGAACACTTCGATCGCGCCGGAGTTCACCACAACGATGGCCGGAGCCGCGAGCAACGCCCCGATCAGGAGCATGCCGACCGACCGATGGAGCGCCAAGTTTCCAGGAACACACATCGCTTGGCTAGGAATCCTTTTTCTTTAAATAGGTAAAACTGGTGATGGCCACAAACGGTTCCCCTTTCATGTCATCGGGAAGCGGGGGGACGCGTCTGAGTTCCATCAACAAGCTCTGCACCGCGCGGTCATACGATTCATTCCCCGACGATTTGTCTAGGCGTATACTCCGGATCTCTCCGTTCGGTTGGATGACGATCTGAATCGTCGCCGTCGAATTCCCCGCGCTCTCGAGGATACGCCGAAGGGCGGGATCGGTATCGGCGTTCCAGACCCGGTTGATCGCTGCTTCCAGGAGCGGGCAATAGGCCCGCGCCTTCGGAGGGCATCGCTCCAGCGCGGCAGGACGGGGTGCCGCAGCCGCCCCTGGAGAAACAAGCGCCATGGCCGGCCTGGACTCCTGCGGGGGCGCGCCCGGAGCCGGCAGCTGCCCCAACAATTTATTGATCTCGTCGGACGTTTGCGACTTGGGAGGCGGGACCGTCGGCGGAACGGCCGGCTTGGTCTCCTCAACCATCGCAGGTTTCTTGAGCATCTCTTCCGCTTTGCGGAGGGCTGCGGCAAGATCCGGCCGAGCCTCCGGTTCCTTCGGCACAGGCCGCGGAGGTTCAGCTTTCGCCACGAGCGATGGCTTCTGCGCGGACGGAGAAGCCGGCGTGATGTGCTTCGGGATGGGTACCTCCTGGATTCGCTTCTGCTGCGGTTCCGGCCGACGCGCCTGTACAGGGGCAGCCTGAGGAATCGAAGCGACGGGTTCTCGTACGACTTGAATAGACCGAGCCGGAGCCGCCGCTTTCGAAACCAGCAGCACCTGAATGGCCGATGAGCCTTGCGGCGGCATCTTCATCAGCGGCACCACGGACAACATCGCAACGACGACCACATGGACCGCCACCGAAACCAACGCGGTTCGGCGCATGTCATCGGGGATCCCGGCTGTCATCGCATGCCTAAAGATTATGCCTTACTTGACCCGTTCCTCAGTAATGAGCGGGTCGGTCACCATGCCGAGCTTTTCGATCCCGGCTCTTTTAATGCTGTCCATGACTTCAACGACCGTCCCATAGGGGACGGCCTGATCGGCCCGCAGGAAGACCGCAACGTCGGGGTTCTTTTGATGGAGCGCGTCCAGCTTCCGCAGGAGCAAGCCAATGGGGACCAACTCTTTATCCACGTACACGCGGCGATCCCGTTCGACCGTGAGGACCACGCGCTCCTCCGGCTTGATCGTATTGGAGGCGGACTTCGGCAGGTTGACATCCATGCCGCGATACAGCATCGGCGCCGTGACCATAAAGATCACGAGCAGCACCAGCACGACGTCCACCAACGGAATGACGTTGATCTCAGCCATGAACCGCCGCCGTCGGGCTTCAATCATGGTTGCCCTGCGCTTTCCCGGATGCCCCGTATCTCCAGCGCGTTCGTCAATTCAATCGCGAACCGGTCCATGCGGAACGCCAACTGCCGCACCCGGGAGAGAAAATAATTGTACGCGATCACTGCCGGAATGGCTGTGAACAGCCCGGCGGCGGTCGCCACCAGGGCTTCGGCCACGCCGGGCGCGACGACGGCGATGCTGGCCGTGCCCTGTGCGCCGATCTGATGGAACGCATCGATGATGCCCAACACCGTGCCCAGGAGACCGATGAAGGGGGTGATGTTGCCGGTCGTGGCCAGAAACGGCAGGTACGACTCCGTTTTGGTGATCTGGTTCTGGATGGCATGCGCCAGGACCCGTTCTACATAACGCTGCGTCGGCAGTCCCGCACCACCGGTCCCCGCGCGCTCGATCGCCCGCCTGGCCTCACCGCCGCCGTTCCCTGCACCGTTGTAACAGGCCGTGACCTCCGCAAAGACCGCCGCCACACCGCTGCCCGCATGCCGACGGATATCGCGGGAGGCTTCGAGCGGATATTCGAAGCGGCCGAAGGCGTCCAGGAAGCGTTGGTCTGCAGTTTCGAGCCGGCGAAAGAACCGCCATTTGTAAAGAATCACGGTCCAGGAGCTGATGGAAAAAACGAGCAGGACCAGAAGAACGAACTTGGAAACAAGACCCAAGGAGGACAGAAGATCAAGCAGACCCAGACGAAACAGCATCAGTCAGCGCAACGCCTCCTCACCTTTCCGGATTGCCTCTCCAAGCCCATCAGCCCACGGACGGGCAAAATATGGCGGGGCCGACGGGATTTGAACCCGCGACTTCCAGATTGACAATCTGGCGTCCTAAACCAGGCTGAACGACGGCCCCGAAAATAACGTCGCAGATAATTTCGTGGTAGGCGGAACAGGGGTCGAACCTGTGACCTCTGCCTTGTAAGGGCAGCGCTCTGACCAACTGAGCTATCCGCCCAAGCAGATGCAAATAAGCCCATATCCCTTTGGAAAACCAACCGATACTAGCAAGTCCCCATCATCCTGTCAACCACAGAGACAAGATGGAGTCACCCCCTCGGATGGTGGCGTTTGTGGAGTTGCTTCAAGCGCTCCCGCTCAACGTGCGTATAGATCTGAGTGGTTGAGATATTGGCATGACCCAGAAGCATCTGCACCGCGCGGAGGTCGGCTCCTCGCTCCAAGAGGTGAGTGGCGAAGGAATGCCGCAGCATGTGTGGTGAGATCGACCGTTGAATGCCGGCGACCCGCGCATAGCGCCGCAGGATTTTCCAAAACCCCTGCCGCGTCATACCGCCTCCAGAGCGAGTCACGAAGAGACGGTTTGACGTTCTGGCCTTGAGCATCTGCGGCCGCCCGCCCTCCAAGTAGCGGCGAATCTTCCGAACCGCCACGGCCCCCAGGGGCACCACGCGCTGCTTGGATCCTTTCCCCATCGTACGGAGAAAGCCGACCGGCAGATTGACGGTCTCCAGATCCAGCCTAACCAGTTCTGACACGCGGAGGCCGGTCGCATAGAGGACTTCGAGCATGGCGTCATCCCGCAGGGCTTCAGGGTGCCGGCCTTTTCGTGCCTCACCGCGTGATGGCGCATCCAATAATCGTTGAACATCGGCGAAGGCCAAGGCCTTGGGTAAGCGCCGCGACGTCTTGGGTACGGTGATATTCAGGAAGGGATCATGGCAGACCAAACCCTCGCCGAGGAGAAACCGGTAGAGTCCGCGACACGCCGCCAGGCAACGCGCGACCGAGGGAGGAGCTAAGTTCTGGCTTCGCAAGAACTCCAGCAGCCGCGGGACATCGGCACGTGCCAACAACGCCGCATTTTCATGTCCCTGCCCTTGCAGAAAAGCTTGCAGTTTGGCCAGATCACGCCGATAGCCCTCCACCGTGTTCGCGGACAAGCCTCGTTCTGCAAGCAAGCCGGTGAGGTATCGGTCAAACAGATTCGCGCGCACGCGTGTCTCCTGTCAAAGCAGGCACGCTTACCTTACGGGATTAGTAGCGAGAAAAAAAGGGGACGGAGCGACCTCCGTCCCCTTTTATGTGAGAAGCCCGTTACTTGTTGGGCTGCGGCGTGTAGCGCAGGTAGGGCTTGACCGCCTTGAAGCCCTTGGGGAAGAGCTTTTTCGCGTCCTCGTCGCTCACTGCCGGGACGACAATACAGTCCTGGCCATCCTTCCAATTGACCGGTGTCGCCACCTTGAACTTGGCCGTCAGCTGCAGAGAGTCCACGACCCGTAAGAGCTCGTCGAAATTCCGGCCGCAGGACGCGGGATAGGTCAGCATCAGTTTGATCTTCTTGTCCGGCCCGATGACGAACACCGACCGGACCGTCATATTGTCTGCCGCGTTGGGATGGATCATATCGTAGAGCATCGCGACCTTCTTCTCCGGATCGGCAATCAAGGGAAAGCTCACCGTACAGTTCTGGGTCTCATTGATGTCCTTGGTCCATCCCTTGTGCGACTCCAGCGGGTCCACGCTGATCGCGATCACCTTGACCCCCCGTTTTTCAAACTCGCCCTTGATCTTCGCCATGTAGCCCAATTCGGTCGTGCACACGGGCGTGAAGTCCTTGGGATGTGAGAAGAGAATTCCCCAGCCGCTCCCCAGCCATTCGTGGAAGTTGATGGTCCCTTCCGTGGTCTCCGCCGTAAAGTTCGGCGCTTCATCTCCTAAACGCAGAGCCATATATCTCCTCCTTTCAAAATAGTCGATTGATCACGTTGGCTATCACGGATAGATATAAACATTATCTAGGCACAGGCTGAACGATTGTCAATCGAATCGTTGCTTGGCCCAACACCTTTTTTCGATCCTGTTACAATTGGGTAACGATGAGCCGTCACGTTGATGCAAGCGACAATCTCCGCGCGCTGATGCGCGACCACCTCCCCCCCAAGATTTTCAATCGCTTGGAGGAGATCGGCGGACTGGCCGAGCAAGCAGGGGTCGCGGCCTTCGTGGTCGGGGGCCTCGTCCGAGATCTCCTGCTGGGACATAAAAACTTGGACGTGGACATTACGGTGGAGGGCGATGGCATGGCCTTCGCCTGCTTGTTGGCCGATCACTATAAAGGCGGGCTGAAAATCTTTGAACGGTTCGCCACAGCCTATGTCGTCTTTCCCAATCGTATAAAATTCGACATCGCGAACACCCGCGCCGAGCAGCCGGCCCATCCCCGCCCCGACGCGGCCGGCGGATGGGACATAGCGGCCGGGCCCTATTGTCCCATCGAGCAGGATCTGATGCGGCGGGACTTCACTATCAACGCCCTTGCCATCCATCTGAACGCCAGACGATTCGGACGATTACTGGATCCCTCCGGAGGATTGCGAGACCTCCGAATGCGCACCATCCGTGCGGTCTACGCCTCCAGCTTCGCGGACGACCCCACCCGCGTGTTCAGGGCCGTCCGCTTCGAGCGGCGATTCGGATTCAGGATCGAAACGAAAACGCTTCGGCTGCTTAAGGATACCGTAGCAGCAGGGCTGGTTCACAACCTCCCAGGCCATCGCGTGAAGAATGAGTTGCTGTTGTTGTTGGCCGAACCGGATCCGCTTCGTACGATCCGGCGCATGGCTTCATTCAACCTTCTCCAGCCCATTCACTCAGGTTTGACACTCACGCCTCGAACTGAGACTCTATTAAAAAGCCTGGCGAAGGCCCTGACTTGGTGGGAGCGACAATTTCCGAACCGCACGCTTGATCGCCCCCTCATCTATTTCATGGCCCTCATAGAGAAATTCAGCGGTCCCACTGCAAACGCCTTTATGACGCGATTGGTGCTGCCGGCCGGACAAGTCGAGAAGGTCCGCACGGTCAAACTCCGTCTGGGGCCAGTTCTTCGCCGCGCAAGCAAGAGCCGGCCGCTGAAACCATCTGAGACGTATCGACTTCTGATCGGCCTGCCGGATGAAGGCTTGACCCTGCTCGTCGCCCACATCCCATCCCGTGAAGTAAAACAAGTGGTGTCTGCGTATCTGACCACGTACCAGCCCACCAAGCTCACCCTCAGCGGCAAGAATTTAGCCGCGATGGGCTTGCAATCCGGACCGGTTTACAAGACAGTCCTGGACAAATTGCTGAACGCGAAGCTGGACGGTCAGATCACGACCGAGCGGGAGGAACGCGACATGGCCCAACAACTCGTCAAAAAGATGGCCGGCTGACCGCACAATGGAAGTCATCGCGACTCACCTCAACGCGGACTTCGACGGGCTCGCCTCCATGGTCGCCGCGAAAAAGCTCTACCCGGAGGCCGCGTTGGTCCTTCCGGGAGGCGCCCAAGAAACGGTCCGCGACTTCTTAGCCGTCCATGATCTCGGCCTCACGCGCCTGAAAGAGATCGACCTCGAGCAGGTCACACGCGTCATTCTCGTGGACACGCAGGAGCCTGAGCGAACTGGACCACTAAAAGGTCTTTTCGCCAAGCCCGCCGTGCAGGTCCACATCTACGATCACCATCCGGAAGCGGATCAGCACACCGTGGACGCCGCACCTGTGCGCGCCGATCTTCGCATCGTCGAGCCCGTCGGCGCGACTACGACGATCATGATCGAGCAATTGAAGGCGCATCATGTCTCGCTCACGCCGTTCGAGGCCACCGTCCTGGCATTGGGTCTCTACGAAGAGACCGGCTCGCTGGCCTATACCTCGACGACGCCTCGTGATCTGTATGCCGCCGCCGACGTGTTGCGCTACGGCGCGGACCTCACCATGGTTTCCGATGTCCTCCGCAGCCATCTGGACCCGGACCAGATCGCGCTCTTGAACGATCTTCTCCATTCCAGCGAAACCTATTACCTGGAAGGCCGCAAGATCCTGCTGGCGACGAGCACGTACGACCGCTATCGAGGAGATCTCGCCGAAGTCGTGCACAAGCTGGCCGACATGGAAGGGCTCGACGCGGTCGTCTCAGCCATCGCGATGAAGGACAAGATCGAGATCATCGGTCGCAGCCGGCGCCCCGAGATCGACGTGGGACAGGTCGCCCGGGAGTTCGGCGGCGGCGGCCATGCCGTCGCGGCGTCCGCCAGCGTCAAGGGACAGACCCTGGTCGAGGTCAAGGAACGGCTCGCGCAACTGCTGACCGAGCGCTACCGCCCGACCCTGCTGGCGAAGGACGTAATGACCACGCCGGTCAAGGCCATCAGCGCGGATGCCACGGTGACTGACGCCGAAAGCAGCATGACCAAGTATGGAGTCAATGTCCTGCCGGTACTGGACAGCAGGGAGCGCTACCTGGGCCTGGTCACGCGGGAGATCATCCAGAAAGCACTCTTTCACCAGTTCCACAAAACTCCGGTCCTCAACCTGATCCAAGCCGACGCCTACACCGCGACCTCGGAGATGCCCTTTCGCGAAATCGAGAACCGGATGATCGAGCTGAACCAACGGTTCGTGCCGATCCTGGCAGGACCCAAAGTCATCGGCGTTATCACCCGGACCGACCTTCTCCGCACGCTTCACGACGATGTCCTCTTAGCGGCCAGAGCCAGGGCCAGAGGCCAGTCGCCTCCTTCGGAGCAGTCCCCCTTTAGACGCAATATCAAAGGCCTGTTGAGAGAGCGTCTGCCGGACCGCATCTTCGCCGTGCTGGAACGTGCCGGCGAGCTGGCCGAGCGTACAGACGTATCGGCCTTCGTGGTCGGAGGCTTCGTGCGCGACCTGTTGCTGGGCAGGCCGAACCTGGATCTGGACCTCGTCATCGAAGGAGACGGCATCACCTATGCGCGGGAGCTGGGGGCGAAGGTGAAGGCCACGGTGAAGACGCACGAACGCTTCGGCACCGCCGTCCTCATCTTCCCGGACGGCTTCAAGCTCGATGTCGCCACCGCCCGCACGGAATATTACGAGTATCCGACCGCGCTTCCCACGGTGGAACGCAGCTCGATCAAGAAGGACCTCTATCGCCGGGACTTCACAATCAACACGCTGGCCATCCGCCTGAACGCCGGCCGCTTCGGAGACCTGATCGATTTTTACGGCGGCCAGCACGACCTCAAGGAGAAGACGCTCCGCGTGCTGCACAGCCTGAGCTTCGTCGAAGACCCGACCCGCGTGTTCCGGGCGATCCGCTTCGAGCAGCGCTTCGGGTTCCGGCTGGGCAAAGAGACGCTGACGCTGATCAGGGGCGCGGCGAAAATGGATCTGTTCCATCGCCTCTCCGGCTCGCGCCTCTTGGAAGAACTCATTCTGCTGTTCTCCGAGGAGGAGTCGCGCAAGGCCATCGCGCGCCTGGCGGAACTGGATCTGCTCCGCTTCATCCACCCAAACCTCAAGTGGTCGCCTCGCCTGGAGGCTCTGCTGAAGGCTGTGGAAGGCGCGCTGGACTGGTACAAGCTGCTCTACCTGGATCACAAAATGGATGCATGGGTAGTCCATTTCATGGCGCTGATGGAAGTGGTGCCGGACAAGGCCGTGCGTGAGGTCTTGAAGCGCCTGCCAGTTCCGGAGCGACAGGCTGAGAAAATCCGCACGGGCCGGTTCGCCTCGCAAGCGATGCTACGCCGATTGGCGAAACGGCCGTCTTTAAAACCGGCCGAGACGTACCGGACGCTCCTCGGGCTGTCCGACGAGGTCCTGCTGTTCCTCATGGCCAAAACGAAATTAGAATCGGTCAAGCGCCAGATCTCGGCCTGCCTGACCACCTATCAGCATATGAAGGCGTCGCTAACGGGGAGTGATCTCAAGGCCATGGGGCTGCAACCGGGACCGCTCTACAAAAAAATCCTGGACCGCCTGCTCGATGCCCGCCTGAACGGCGAGGTCAAAACCGAGGCCGACGAGCGGGCCCTGGCGAAAAAGATCGCCAAACTCTAGAAAGGCAACGCCACATGGCTCTTCCCTGGACAATCATCGGCGCCCTCTTTAAGTTCCTCGCGCCGAACATTCCCGACATCGTCGCCACCGTCAAGACTCTGAAGAGGGAACAGCAGCGGGAAAAAATCGAATTGGACGATACCGCCGTTCGCATGATTGCACTGGAGAAGCGCATCGCCGCGCAGTTGCAGCTCATCGAGCAGTTGACAGCTCAGCTCGCGAAGCTGGAGAAAGCGTTCATGTGGACACTGTGGATGGCGACCTTCGCCGCGTTGCTGGCCCTGATCGCGCTGGGGATCGTGTTTTTCAGCTGACCGTTACGCGCTTGTGCCCATGCGGGTCTCGTCGACGAAGTTCTCAGTAGGGTCGTCGAGGGCACGGTCCTGACGGCCGTTGCCCTTGTGGATATACAGGATCTGGGGCTTCACCGTCTCCTGCGGCGGGGGCGGCAGCTTCATCTCATATTTGACAGGCTGATGGTGGTCGGCAAGCTGCAGCTTCGGGTTATAGACGCTGCTGAACTTCCAGAGCATCTTCACAAAGTTGGTCTGCCCCCGTAGGAGATGTCTCGCCGCGATCGTCGCCGATGATTTAAGCGCCGCCCATCCGAGGTGCTTCATATTCAATACTTGTTGTGTCTTGACCAGTTCTGCATAGAACTCAGGGAGCGGCAGGTTGGTCGGCAGGACCGCATGCTGGATATCGTACAGCCGGTAATCACGGGTCTGGACCTTGCGTGATTCGGTGTGCCATGTCTCGGTGCCGGGATACGGCGTGTTGACGCTGATATTGACGACCTCCGGAATCTCCATGCACCACTCGCGCACGACCTCGAAGCGCTTCTTATCCCAGCCGGGATCGGCGATCAGGTTGATGGCGACGGTAACCCCCAACGAGCGGGCGTACTCGAGGGCCTCGAAGTTCCTGCCGAGACTGATGCGTTTTCGATGCTGCTTGAGGCCCTCCTCGTCGATGGCTTCCACGCCGATGAACATGTACTCCATGCCAAGCTTCTTCCAGAACTGGAAGACGTCCTTGTTGCGCAGAAGCACGTCGCCGCGCGTTTCCAGATAGTATTTTTTCTTGATTCCTCTCTTCGCAATGGCCTCGCCGATCTCCATACCGTGCTTCGCCTGGATGAAGGCGACATCGTCCACAATGAAGATGCCCGGTTCTTGGATCCGCTCCAGATCCTCGACGACCACCTCAGGACTGACTGCGCGGTAGCTACGGCCATAGAACGTCCAAGCGCTGCAGAAGGAACAGTCCCACGGGCAGCCCCGGGTGAACTCAATGGAGGCGCAGGGATCCAGCACGCCGATGAAGTACTTACGCCGATGGCGGAGCAGGTCCCGGGCAGGACGCAGGTCATCTAGGCTCTTCACAAAGACGGGCGACGGCCCTTCGCCCTCCAGTGTGACGACTCCCGGCACCTTCCCAACCGCTTTCCGGTCATGCTCGACCGCCGAGAGAAGTTGCGGGATGGCGGCCTCCCCTTCCCCTTTGAGGATACAATCGATGGCGCCCTCGGCATGCTCCAGAAATTCCTGCGCGACGAAGGAGGCGCTGTGCCCGCCGACTACCACGAAACCATCAGGGACCTTTGCTTTGGTCCGCTTGGCAAGATCGACGATCTCCGGCACGTTCGCCAGATAATTGCAGGAGAATGCCACGACATTGGGCTTCCACCGGTCAATGAACTTGAAGTAGTCCGCATGGGTCTCCGCCTGTAAATCGATCAGCTGCACTTCATGACCGGTGCGGCGGACCGCCTCGGCCACCAGTTCAAGCCCCAGCGGCTCCAGTCGGAGATAAATTTTCGTATACATAAGAGGGCTAGGATGGACGGCGAGCACTTTCATCGTATAGCGCAAACTCTCTCGCGATACATTCTTACATGGTGCTGTATAATCCCCCCTTCATGTCAATCCAAAAGGCAATAATGTCCGTTAACGTATAGTTCGGTCTTAGGTCGCCTTAGCATGAAATTAGGCCGACACGAACTTCAGCGCGGCGGAATTGATGCAGTACCGCAAACCGGTTGGCGGCGGCCCATCATCGAACACATGGCCTTGATGGCCGCCGCAGCGCGCGCAATGCACTTCCGTCCTCGGATGGAGCATCTTCCAGTCGGATCTCGTGCCTATAGCTTTCGCGCTGATCGGCTCCCAGAAACTCGGCCAACCGGTCCGGCTGTCAAATTTGGCCTTGGAGGAGAATAGCGGCAGATCGCACCCGGCGCAATGGTAGGTACCGGGAGCTTTGTTGTCGTGGTACGTGTTTTGAAACGGGCGTTCCGTCCCTTCTTGGCGCAGGACCCGATATTGCTCCGGTGTTAAAATCGCCCGCCACTCGGCGTCCGTTTTCGTAATTTTTTCAATCTCAACCATTTTGGCGGCCTCCTTCGCCTGCACCGGCATTATACCAAGAGCCCGGGCAAGCATGCCCAGTCCCAGCACCCCGCCGGCTTTCAATACGGTTCTCCGAATCATCGGTCTGCCCTCCTTTCATCCCCTCTACGGTCGGGTGCCGCGAGCAGATTCATGATGGCCGATCCACTTTATCCAAATGAATGGGCGGCGCGCCGCGCGGGAGGAGGAAAACAGTCGGCAATCACTGACTGGGATAGTGTTTGTTCAAGCATTCCGGACAGATACCATGGCTGAAGTCGGCATTGGAATGGTCCCGTATGTAGCCCTCCACGGGATGCCACTTGCCTTGCTCATCACGGATCTTTTTGCAATGTGAACAGATGGGCAAGAGGCCTCGCAGCACCTTGATTTCCCCGAGCGCTTGTTCCAATTCCGTTTCGCGAGCCTTGCGACGTTCGATCTCGCGTTTCAGCCTCAGCGCCGAGCGCATTCGCGTCAGGAGTTCCAAACGATTGACGGGCTTGGTGATGTAGTCATGGGCCCCGGCCGCAAACGCCGCATCCAGGAATCCGGCTTCGGTCTTGGCCGTCACCATGATGACGGGCAGATCCCGAAAACGGTCGGCCGTCTTGATCTGACGGCAGGCTTCAACACCGTCCATCTCGGGCATTACCACATCCATGAAGACCAGCTCGACATCCACGGCCTCCTGACTGCGGTCACCCATGCCGAGATGCTGGAACGCTTCCTGAGCCGATCCCGCCAGCAGGATCTGCTCATACCCGGCAGATTCCAGAATCACCTGCAGCATCTTCAGGGTTTCCAACGTATCATCAACAATGAGGATGCTCATGGACCAGCCCTCCGTCAGACGAGATTAGGAGGAATTTCCCTTCGATTTGCGCCAACGATCAATGAGCATGCCTTCGCGGAGACCGTAATCGCTGACGAGGCATTCGACGAAGCCGAATCGCTCCATGGTTTCCGCCAAGATCATCGTACCGGCCAGCATGAGGTCCTCGCGGCCGGCCTCCAACCCCACAAGCTCTTTCCGCTGGGCGTGAGTACAGGCAATCAGTTGACCGAGCATACCCCGCACGGCTTCCCACGAGAGCCGGTAGTTATGGATCCGCTGCGGAGTGTAGACGGCCATCCCCTGATCCATCGCCGCCAGCGTCGTGATCGTGCCGGCGGTGCCCACCAAGCAATAGCCGGCCGGCGATCCGAGCTTGCCTTGGACCGCCGTGAGATGCGCGCGGATGCGGCTCCGCGCCGCCGTCACTTCATCCGGACGCACAGGATCACTCCGCAGATAGCTCTCAGTCAGGCGGACGACCCCTTCATCCACCGAAACCATCGCGGGCGGCTGATGCGGCTCCACTTTGATGAATTCGGTGCTGCCTCCCCCGATGTCGAGCGCGAGGAACCGGTCCACCTCGGACGGCAGGCCGGACTGGATGCCCAGGAGCGTGAGCCTGGCCTCCTCCTCTCCCGAAACAACGGCCACATCCAACCCCATCCGACGTTTCACCTCAGCCAGAAACTCGTCGCGGTTGACGGCATCGCGAACGGCGCTCGTGGCGACAGCCACCGTCTCGCGCGCCCCGCTTTTTTCAATCAGCGGCATCCATTCGGCGATCGTATCAAGCACTCGGGCCATCGGAGCCGGCTGCAGGCGGCGGCTGGGCTGAAGGCCTTCTCCCAGACGGACGATGCGGCGCTCCGCCGCTAGCTCATAGAGCTGGCCATCCCCCAGGATGCGGACGATCAGCAGGCGAAGTGTCAGGGTTCCGATATCAATCCCGGCAAAGATCGGCATCAGGCTCGCATCCTCATTGTTCCTTGATCTGATCCCGCTCGAACCGGATGCGCGTCTCCTCCTGCTTGAGCCGATCCACCTGCTCGAAGAGGCGCTGAATCTCCTTGTCGTCCAGCACTCCGCCGCCTTTGCGCTCGATCAACTGAAATGCCCGCTCGCCGGCCGTGCGCAAGTGCTCTTTGATCTGGTCCTCCACCTTGTACAGTTCGAACTTCAGCCGGAGCAACTCGACCTCCCGTAGCGACCGGTCAGTGGCATCGGCAGTCCCCTGGCGCACCTTGGCCCATCCGGTGCGGAGATCGTTTTTGAATCGGCGGAATCGAGGATTCATGAGACCGCGGCGAGATCAAGCTTCTCCCGCCACCTGCGGAGCAGGGCCGCTTTGAGCTCCGCATGTTCGGGGCTGGCAAGCTCAGGGTCCCGCTGAAGCAATAGGGCGGCCTCCTCCCGGGCTTCTTCCAGAATTTTGACGTCGCGGATGAGATTCGCCACCCGCAGATCAGTCGGGCCCCATTGGCGAGTGCCGAAGAACTCGCCGGGCCCGCGGATGCTCATGTCCTCCTCGGCGATCACGAACCCGTCGTGGCTCTTGACCAGGGCTTCCAAACGGCGCCTGGCCTCTTCCGACAAGCGGGAGAGTCCCATGAGAAAACAATAGGACTGATGCGCTCCGCGGCCGACGCGGCCTCGAAGTTGATGGAGCTGCGCCAGCCCAAAGCGGTCAGCATGTTCGATCAGCATCACCGTCGCGTTGGCAACATCAATGCCGACCTCGATGACGGTCGTGGCCACCAGGATATGGATGCGACCCTCTTTGAAGTCCGTCATGACGCGGTCCTTCGCATCGGCCCTCATCCGCCCATGAATCAGCCCGACCGTCCACTTGGAAAACACCTCTCGCTGCAGCCGCTCGGCTCCCGTAATTGCCGCTCGGAGATCCACCTTCTCGGATTCCTCCACCAGAGGAAACACGACGTACGCCTGGCGACCCTGGATCAGCTCATCTTCGATCAACCGGTAGGCCCGCGCTCGTTGGCCCTCCGCAAACAAGAGGGTCCGGATCGGCGTGCGGCCCGGCGGCATCGCGTCGATCACGGACAGCTCCAAATCGCCATAGAGAGTCAGGGCCAGGGTCCGCGGGATGGGCGTAGCGGTCATGACCAGCACGTCGGGAGTATAACCCTTTTCCTTGAGCGTTGCCCGCTGCAGCACGCCGAACTTGTGCTGCTCGTCGATGACGGCGAGCCCGAGCTGATGAAACCGGACACCTTCCTGAATCAGCGCATGCGTGCCGATCACGATTCCGGCCTCCCCCTCAGCGATCGCGGCCAGCGCTGCCGCCCGACGCTTCCCCCCGCGCCCGCCGACAAGCAGAACACAGGAGACGCCGAGCGGTTCCAGAAGAGCCTTTAAGTTTAAGTAATGCTGCTCGGCGAGGATCTCAGTCGGAGCCATAAGGGCCGCTTGAAAGCCAGACCCCACCGCCGCCAACATCGTCGCAAGGGCCACGACCGTCTTGCCGCATCCCACATCGCCCTGGATCAACCGGTTCATGGGATGGGGACTTGCCAGGTCGCGGTGGATGTCCCGTAGCACGCGCGACTGCGCGTCTGTCAGACGGAACGGCAACGAGTCCAGGAGACGCCGGGGCAAGGGGGTCTCGAGATCATAGGAAAGCATCCGCGCTTCCCGTTTGACCGCCTCCCGCTTCTGTCCCAGCGCCAGCTCGAGAAGAAAAAAATCCTCGAACGCGAACCGCCGATGCGCTGGCGTCAGACCGCGGTTCAGATCCTCCAGGTTGGCGTCGGGGGCGGGAAAATGCACGGCCCTGATCGCCTGGCCGAACGTGACCAGGCGCCGCTCAGAAACGATCTGCGGCGGCAAGGCATCCACGGCACCGTCTGCATAGTGATCAACCAACACCTTCATGATGACGCGGACGCGGTCGCTCAGCATCATCCGCGTCTTGGTCTCCCGTCCATGATAGATTGGCACGATGCGACCCATGTGGGCGAGGTCGGGATGTAATGAGTCCTGCCCATCAAGAATCTCGAAGACGGGGTTCTCCATCTGAAGCTGCGTCCACCGCCCGTTTTTCGGCTTGACTAAGCCGTAGAGCATCAGCCGCTGGCCTATCTGAAAGGTCTCCGCCAAATACGCCTGGTTGAACCACACGAGATGCAGGCTGCCGGTCTGGTCTTCGACGGTCACTTCAACCAGCTTGCGGCGTTGATGCGCGGTCACCGCAAGCTTCGCCGTCCGGACTTGAGCCGCGACGACGGCCTCCTGCCCCGGGATCAGGCTCCCGATGGATCGGACCTGTGTACGATCTTCGTATCTCCACGGCAGCGACCAGACAGCGTCCTCCACCGTCTGGATGCCCGCACGGGCCAGCACCTCGGCCTTCTTCGGCCCCACGCCACGTACATACTGAATAGGCAACTCCCAGAGGCGATATCGAGGCTGGGCAGGTTCACTCGAAAGTGTGCTCGTCTCTTCCACGGAATGCCGCAAACGCTCCAGCACCACTTGGGCTTCGGAAATTCGACGAACTTTGAGAGCAGCGCCTAACGTCTCGTAGTCGGAAAAGAGTTGCGCGAGATAGAGTAGATCCGCTTCGACCTTGGGGGGCCGCACCGCATGGCCCAGAGCGCTCACCACCTGTGTGGATACAAACCCACCCAGGTCTTTCACCACAGAGAGCCCGCTGGGCCCGCTTCGGGCGGCGAACTCCACCGGCCGGGCGATAAGCTGAATGATCTCCTTCAACCTATCCATTCAGCTTCATTCTGGCCATCTCGACCCCAAAGATCAACAAGAAGCCGGCGCGCCAAAATCGGAGCCCTCGCGGCAACAAAATTTGCGGTCTCCGCTTAGCCGCCGCTGTTCCGTCTTCATAACCCCTTATTTTTAAAAGAACTCTCTCTGGCGTAAGAATGGTACAACCGTTGCATTTCTAGCCAATATTGTCCCGAGGACAACAGTGATCGTGAAAGGAGGACATGTCATGGCGCCCTGGTTAAAAACGGAATCGAGTGATGAGAAAGAAGCCCGGGGATTTCCGTTGCTGGAAATGATGATCGTGTTGGCCTGTATCGGCATCCTCGTAACCATTGCCATCCAGAAATTCCTGGCATACTAGACAAAGGCCATCGAGTGATCCCTTGTCAGCAGCGTGACACCTGTGATAGCATGCGCCTTCAATTCGCAATCAGGAGGAACTGCTACCGTGGCCAGGACATGTGAGATCTGCGGGAAGACGCGGGCCGTCGGCAACAACGTCAGCCACGCCAACAATCGGACCAAGCGGGTCTTCCGCCCCAACCTTCAAGCGATCAGGGCGCTTATCAACGGCGCGACCCGGCGCATCCTCATCTGTACCCGTTGCCTCCGCAGCGGGAAAATCAAGAAGGCAGTCTAAAGCAAAAAGTACGCTGCCCCGCCTGCAACCAGGATCAGCCCCACTACCAGCATCATCTTCTCATGCGTGCACATGCCCGGCTTCTGAGTGCATGCCTGCATCGAACACATAATCGCCATGGCGACACCTCCTTGGCATTGATCTGCCCCCGAAGGTAGTACCGCCTGCAAGGCGAGTCAAGCCCATGGCGGTTGCGGGTAAGGCGCACGCTCCGGTCAGGCGACAAGCAAAGGACTTGGACGAGTTAAGATGGGGCATATCCAGAGTTTTAGGCTTTTCCCTACAATCCCAAGCCCTTGAAAATTCAAAAAATGCCTCCAATAAAGGTAAAAACCCTGAATTCGATTCCCTTCAGATAGTCAGGCTGGCGCTGCCACATCCAGTTGCCCGAATACTATAACCTGTTAGAACTTTGGACATTTCATAATCGTGGTACGCCCCTTGCTCACATCAGGAAGCACCTTATTCTAAACCGGACTGATTTACACGTACTCATCGGAAGAATTGAAGAATTAGGGAGGAATGAAAATGGAAACGTTAGACCTGCCGAGCAAGTCTGTCGGGACGAGAGTCAGCGAACGCCGGAAGACAAGACGTTACCGTCTCATGACGCACGTTGATATTTTGGCAGCCGGCGACGCTGGCGTCTATTGCGGGCGGGGTTGCTTTGATATTCTGGCAGCCGGCGACGCTGGCGTCTATTGGGGGAGCATGAGGAACATGAGTTGGACCGGGGTTGCTCTCTGCGCCCGACAGCTTCTGAAATCAGGCCAGCGGGTCATCATCCGCTTTCGGTTCCATGATGAGGAAGGACGCGAGGAGGCGGAGTCGCTGGCCTCGAAGGTCATCTGGCGGAACGGCGACAACGTGGGGCTGGAATTCGAACCACCGCTGACGCCCGGTTCCCCTGCTCTGCAGCAGTCGCCGTTTCTTGTCGCTCATCTCATGATGAAAGATGCATGAACCCGCGGCCCTCGATTTGGAAAGGCGTAATAAATTAAATCACGAGTATATAAATCTGTATTTCCAATAATTTACTATGCGTCCGATGGAGGACGCGCTTCGGGATGGGTTTCAGGGGGCAGGTCACTGCGCTTGCGTTTGAGCAGAGTCTTCAGTTAATTACTGGATGTAGAGGCAAGCCCCCGTGGACAAAAAAGCCAAAGAACCCTTTCACTTTGTCGGCTGTGCAGAACTCCAGCAGAGCTTGGGGGATCGGGCCAACGACGAAAAGCAATTGCTGGAGGTCATGGAGCAGGTCCCGCCCGACTCCGTGTACTATCATACTCACAGTTACTTCCTGAGACGCCGCTACATCCCGACGCCATACACCAATGATTTTGCCGATTGGGCGGGCCTGGAGGTTCGCGATCAGGTCCTCGCTGAGAAGCTTGCGGTTGTGGACCCTTATGACTTCCAAGGATTGGAAGCGCTGAGGGACGAGCTCATCTCAATCATAGACGCGCATCTGTCCGGCATGGCGTTGGTTCCGAGGGTAATTTTTGGCGAGCCATTCTACTTTAAGCAATCCAGAATCGTTCCAGTCCATACAGGCTTGGCTGTTTCAAACCTTCAAGAATTTCGCGACGCGCTCGCGGAAATTGACGTCAGTGCCATCTACTATCATCTGTTTGAGGGAAGAATGCGCCTCAATCGTCGAGAAGGCGATTTCTCGGTGTGGTGCCGGGAAGCCTTGCAATGGCCGGAACTGGCGGACCGCCTTGGCGCCGTCAATCCTTATCTGGGAAGCCTCGAACGGATCCGCTCGCGGCTTCTCATCGTCCTGGATGAATTTCTTAGGAAAGAAGAGTCAGCGGCGCAGCCGTGATTGACAAGAAAGACAGAAAACGGGCCGTCATCGAGGCCGTGTTCCCCGAAATCGACGGCGGCCGGTTTCCCATTAAGCGCACCGTCGGGGACAAGGTGTGGGTGGAGGCTGATATTTTCGCGGACGGGCATGAAGCCCTCTCGGCAGCGCTGTTGTTCCGTAAGGAGGACGCCTCCGGGTGGAAAGAGACCCCGATGGAGCCTCTCGTCAATGATCGCTGGCGAGGGGCGTTTGAAGTTGATCAACTCGGCCAGTATCACTACAGCCTCCTCGCCTGGCTGGATCGGTTCAAGGCCTGGCGACGCGACCTGGCGAAAAAGGTGGACGCCAATCAAGACGTCTCCCTCGACTTGCGCTCCGGAGCGGAATTGCTTCATGCAACGAGTCAGCGTGCTTCCAGTGAAGATGCGAAGTCCCTTGAAGGCTGGGCCGCTTTTGTGCGCTCCGAAAGACCGCAAGCAAGTCGTGTTGCCCTTGCCGTGAGCGAGGAAGTTCACGCTGTGATGGCGCGCTATCCTGACCGCCGGTTCGCCACTCGCTACCCCCACGATCTCGTCGTGATCGTGGATCGAGCCAAGGCGCGTTTTAGCGCCTGGTACGAAATGTTCCCGCGATCCTGCGCGACGGAGCCAGGGCGACACGCGACCTTCAAAGACTGCGAGGCGCGTCTTTCCTACATTGCATCAATGGGATTTGATGTCCTGTACTTGCCGCCTATTCATCCGATCGGCAAAACTCATCGGAAGGGCAAAAATAACTCACCCAAGAGTAGTGCGGACGATCCGGGGAGTCCATGGGCCATTGGGTCGACGGAGGGAGGACATAAGGCGGTCCATCCCCATCTGGGTACGTTGGACGACTATCGCTGGTTCATGAAACAGGCACAGGAACATGGTCTCGAACTCGCCATGGACCTCGCTTTTCAATGCTCGCCCGATCATCCGAACGTCAAGACCCACCCTGAGTGGTTCCGATGGCGTCCCGATGGAACGGTGCAATATGCGGAAAATCCGCCGAAGAAGTACGAAGACATCTATCCACTGGAGTTCGAGACAGACCAGTGGTCCGAACTGTGGGAGGAACTCAAGAGCGTCGTCCTGTTTTGGGCTGACCAGGGGGTGCGAATCTTTCGTGTCGATAACCCGCACACTAAACCCCTTCGTTTTTGGGAATGGATGATTGCCGAAACAAAGAAGATCTACCCGGAACTCATCTTCCTGTCCGAGGCGTTTACCCGGCCGAAGGTCATGCACTATCTCACCAAGGTCGGCTTCACGCAATCCTATACCTACTTTGCCTGGCGTAACACCAATTGGGAGCTCACCGAGTACTTTACCGAGCTCACACGTCCGGCGGTGCGCGAGTATTTTCGGGCGAACCTATGGCCTAACACGCCGGACATCCTGACCGAGTATCTTCAACACGGCGGCCGGCCCGCCTTCATGACACGGTTGCTCTTGGCCTCCACTCTCGGCGCAAACTATGGCATCTACGGACCGGCATTTGAACTCTGCGAAAATCGTGCGCGGCAACCCGGGAGTGAAGAGTACCTGGATTCCGAGAAATATGAGATCAAGCAATGGGAGCTGACCAAACCCGAGAGCCTGCACGACCTGATCGCCCTAGTCAACCGAATCCGTCGCGATAATCCGGCCCTTCAGCACGACTGGAGCTTGCAATTTCATCGTGTCGATAACGACCAACTGCTTTGCTATAGCAAGCATACCGAGGATCTGACTAATATCATACTGGTCGTCGTCAACCTTGACCCGCATCACATCCATGCGGGATGGGTCGAGCTGCCATTGGAGAAGCTCGGGCTTCCGGCGCAGGAGCCCTATCAAGTGCATGACTTATTGAGTGGCGCCCGCTACCTCTGGCACGGCCCTCGAAACTATGTGGAACTGAATCCCCTCGTCATTCCCGGCCATATCCTGAGAGTGCGCCGGCGCATCCGTAGCGAGCAGGACTTTGAATACTACTTATGAGATTGGATGCAGGTGAGCCATGACTCTACTCAGCGATAAAGACATCTACCTCTTCAATGAGGGCACGCATTTCCATCTCTATGAGCGGCTGGGGGCTCATCCCGGAATTCTGGATGGCGTGCAGGGAACCCATTTCGCCGTGTGGGCACCGAACGCCGAGCAAGTTTCGGTGATGGGCGACTTCAACGGATGGAGCAAAACGAAGCATCTCTTGCATCTGGACGGCGCTTCTGGAATCTGGGAAGGGTTTCTCCGGGGGGTTGGGAAAGGAGCCCATTATAAGTACCACATCGTCTCGCGCTACAACGGGTATACGGCAGACAAGGCTGATCCTTTTGCGTTCTACGCCGAACACCCTCCTCTGACTGCCTCCGTCGTATGGGACGTGGACTACCAATGGGGCGATCTCGATTGGATGGCCGCCCGACATGGCACGAGCCGGCTGGAATCACCGATTTCGATTTACGAGCTGCATTTGGGCTCTTGGAGGTGCGTGCCGGAAGAAGGCGGGCGTTTCCTGACATACCGCGAGTTGGCCCCGCAATTAGCCGCCTATCTTCAGCAGATGGGTTTTACGCATGTCGAATTCATGCCGGTGATGGAGCATCCCTTCTATGGGTCCTGGGGCTACCAGATCACGGGGTTCTTCGCACCGACCAGTCGCTACGGCAGCCCCCAGGATTTCATGTACCTGATAGACTATCTGCACCAGCACGGGATCGGGGTGATTCTGGATTGGGTCCCGTCACACTTTCCGACGGACGGTCACGGTCTCGCTTATTTTGACGGCACGCACCTTTATGAGCACGCCGATCCACGAAAAGGATTGCAGCAGGACTGGGGCAGCTTCATCTTTAATTACAGCCGGCACGAAGTGCGGAGCTTCTTGATCAGCAATGCGCTCTTCTGGCTGGACAAATACCATGTTGACGGCCTGCGTATGGACGCGGTCGCGTCGATGCTCTATCTGGATTATTCCCGTCGGGAAGGCGAATGGATTCCGAACGAGTTCGGCGGCCGGGAGAACCTCGAGGCACTGGTATTCTTGCGCCGGCTCAACGAGGAAATTTACCTCCGCCACCCGGATGTCCAAACCATCGCGGAGGAATCCACCGCCTGGCCTATGGTCTCCCGTCCGGTCTATGTCGGGGGACTGGGCTTCGGCCTCAAATGGGATATGGGGTGGATGCATGACATCTTGACTTACATGGCTAAGGACCCCTTGTTCCGGCGCTATGAGCATCATGCCCTCACCTTTCGGATGGTCTATGCCTTTTCGGAGCATTTCGTCTTGCCCTTCTCCCATGATGAAGTGGTGTACGGCAAAGGGTCGCTCTTGGGAAAGATGCCCGGCGATGACTGGCAGAAGTTTGCCAACTTGCGTTTGCTTTACGGCTACATGTACGCGCAGCCCGGGAAGAAACTCCTCTTTATGGGCGGAGAGTTCGGACAGTGGCATGAATGGAATCACGACCGCAGCCTCGATTGGCATTTGCTCGAGTCTGCGCCGCATCGGCTGCTCCAACGGTGGGTGGAAGATCTGAACCAACTGTACCGAAAGGAACCTGCCCTTCATGTCTATGACTGCGACCCGGCGGGATTTGAATGGATCGACTGCAGCGACCCCGAGCAGAGTGTGATCAGCCTGCTGCGCAAAGGACCGGATCCCCAGGATGCCGTGCTGGTCGTCTGCAACTTTACGCCGGTGCCGCGCCCCAACTATCGGGTCGGCGTCCCATGCGGAGGATTCTGGCGAGAGCTGCTCAATAGCGACGCCAAAGAATATGGCGGCAGCGGGCATGGCAACCTGGGAGGCCTTGAGGCCGCGCCTCTTGCGTTTCACGGCCGACCCCATGCCCTGACAATGATGCTGCCGCCCCTGGCCATCGCGTTCTTCAAGTCTCCAGAGCGTGCCACATGAGCCCCGTTGAACAGGAGCTCTGGTACAAGGATGCCATCTTCTATGAGCTGCATGTCAAAGCCTTCTTTGACAACAACGGCGACGGCACGGGGGATTTTCAAGGGCTGACGGAAAAGCTGGATTATCTGCAATGGCTGGGGATCGACTGCATCTGGCTCCTGCCGTTTTTCCCCTCACCGTTTAAGGATGATGGCTACGATATCTCGGATTACCACAACATCCATGCTGGTTTTGGATCGCTCCAGGAATTTCAGACCTTTTTGGACGAAGCTCATCGGCGGGGCATCCGGGTGATTGCGGATCTCGTCGTCAACCATACGTCCGATCAGCACGCCTGGTTCCAAGAAGCACGACTCTCGCCGACCTCACCCAAGCGTCAGTACTACGTCTGGAGCGATACCGACCAGCGGTACAAGAAAGCCCGCATCATCTTCATTGATACAGAAAAGTCGAACTGGACCTGGGATCCGGAGGCAAAGGCTTATTACTGGCATCGGTTTTTTAGTCACCAGCCGGACCTGAACTACGACAATCCGGAGGTCCGACAGGTCATGATCGACGTGATGAGCTACTGGCTGGACATCGGTCTCGATGGCTTCCGCTGCGATGCCGTGCCCTATCTCTTTGAGCGGGAGGGCACCAACTGCGAGAACCTGCCCGAGACCCATGTCTATTTGCGCGAGCTGCGCGGCCGCATTGATGAGCGCTATCACGGCCGCATTTTGCTGGCAGAAGCCAATCAGTGGCCGACCGACGTCCGCGACTACTTTGGGAATGGCGACGAATTCCATATGGCCTTTCATTTCCCCTTGATGCCACGGATGTACATGGCAGTCCGCAGTGAGGACCGCCGCCCGATCACTGATATCTTCACCCACACCCCATCGATTCCCGACACCTGTCAGTGGTGCCTGTTCCTGCGCAATCACGATGAGCTGACTCTGGAGATGTGCACGAGCGAGGAACGCGACTACATGTACTACGCCTACGCCAGGGATCCCCAGATGCGACGGAACATTGGGATTGCACGTCGCCTGGCGCCCTTGATGGACAATGACCGCCGCAAGATCGAGCTCATGCACAGCCTGCTGTGCACGTTACCTGGCAGCCCCATCATTTACTACGGCGATGAGATCGGCATGGGGGACAATGTTCACCTGGGAGACCGCAATGGTGTCCGCACGCCCATGCAATGGACCGGCGATCGGAATGCAGGGTTTTCCAAAGCTGACCCGGCACAGCTGTACTTGCCTGTGATCAGCGATCCGGTATTCGGCTATCAGGCCATCAACGTAGAAAGCCAGATCCAACCGCCCCATTCCCTGCTGAACTGGATGCGTCGGCTGATCGCCATCCGCAAAGAATCACCGGCCTTAGGACGCGGAACGATTGAATTCCTCCGTCCGAGGAACGAGAAGGTGCTGGTCCATTTGCGGGAATACCAGGGAAATGTGATGCTGCTCGTGCATAACCTCTCTGGCTCTGCTCAACCCGTCGAGCTTGACCTGAGGAGGTTTCAAGGCGCTACCCCTACTGAACTGTTCGGGCGCACCTGGTTTCCGAAGATCGGCGCGTCCCCCTACATGCTCAGCTTGGCGCCCTATGGCTATTACTGGTTTCGCCTCTGGCAACCGGAAGATCCGAAGGCACAGTATGGTATCGAAGGCGCCGCAATTTAGTATCCAGGGGGATCTCGAGGTGAGCGCCTTATCGCGGGCGCTGCCCGACGTTGTGGGCGCAATTGACCCCGAGTACCTGAGACGGCAACGCTGGTTTGGAAGCAAGGGGAAGCCTATCAGCGCGCTCCGCCTCAAGGAGCATGC
>DASYQR010000084.1:0-4923 GCA_036005325.1 Nitrospirales bacterium
TCGACGCGCACATCCTCAAGTGGAAACCGCTCGCGAACGTGCTGGGGCTGCATACCGCCTACGAGCTCGACCGCGTGGCTGGACGCTACCACGCCATTGAGCAGGAGCAGTCCGCGGTGCGGACCGTGTATGCACTCGGTCAGAATAAGCCGGTGGACCTTTTCGGACTGCGCCGGCGCTACGCATTCCTTACAATTCTTGTCGATGCGGAGTACGGCTCGGCGACGTTCGCACCGGTGACTCAACCCGCCGAGCTCGAGCTGCGCGTCTCGACCACCGGCTTGCTCATGCGCGACGCAAACTCAATCTGAATTAAGAGCAGGTGAGGATATGAAACCACGGGTTAAAGTCATCACATTAGGCGTCAGCAATTTGGAAAAATCCCTGGCGTTTTACCGCGACGGGATGGGTTTGGCGACGGAAGGGATCATCGGCACGGAATTTGAGGACGGCGCTGTCGTCTTCTTTGAAATGAACGACGATTTGATATTGGCGCTGTGGCCAAAAAAATCCTTGGTCAAGGATGCAAAGATAGCTGTGAGTCCGCCAAGCCCTTCGGAATTCTCCATCGGCCACATCGTCAAATCAAAACAGGAAGTCGATGAGGTCATGAAACAGGCAGCACAAGCAGGAGCCACAATCACCGACCCTGCGCATGACCGCTTTTGGGGAGGGTACGCTGGATATTTCCAGGATTTAGACGGTCACCTCTGGGAAATCGCCTGGAATCCTCACTGGGAAGTCAAGGACTAACCGCCGCCACCAAACTCAACATCACCGCCTCTGACACGCCCCCTCCCCGCTCGGCATTTGATAAAATGATTCTGCGCACAGCGCTTTGCCCCCTGGGTGACTACCTGCATGAACTACAACAAGCTCAGCTGTACTAGGCAGGAAACACTGCGCGCTCATCAAACCACGCGTTAAATTTCTGGAAGGGGCAAATGTTATTTAATGTTCTACAGATTCTGACCGTGATTCTCGTCGCTGTGGCGATGGCTCTTGCTTTGGCGCATGCCCTTGAGTTGCCTGGAAAGATGCGGCTGGACAAGGAAACATATTATCGCATGCAACCGATATATTATCCGGGGTTCACCATTGGTGGAGGCATTGGCGAGGCTGGCGGCACGATTTCAACAATCATCCTCTTGTTCTTTACGCCCTTGGGAAGCGCGAACTTCTGGCTGACGCTTATAGCACTACTCGGACTCATTGGTATGCAAGCGGTGTACTGGCTCGTTACGCATCCGGTCAATAAGGTCTGGGTTGCAGGCGAAGACCTAGACCGCTTTAGTTCCAGGTTTTTCTCATTCGGAGCGAATAGGTATCGGCTTGGGAACGAAACTCGTCCACCGGATTGGACGGAGTTGCGAGACCGTTGGGAGTATTCGCACGTGGCGCGAGCGGGTTGTGCATTCGTGAGCCTGTTCGCGCTTCTCATTGCTATCTCTTGCGGGACATAGCCACACGCTTCCGGGGACTGGCTCAATTTGTTCTGAGAAATTGTGCCTGGCTCGACTCGAGCCTTGCCCGCGCTCTTCCCCCGGTGCTACGATAACCCCTCCATGATTGCTCTAAGCGAAGACAGCCCACACGCGCCGCCCGCCGGCACCGGTACGCAGAAGGAGCAGACCGTCCAGCGGATGTTCTCGTCGATCGCCCGCTACTATGACCTGAACAACTCGCTCCTGAGCCTTGGCCTGCACCATGCCTGGAAACGGCAAGCGGTCGCCTATTTATCACCCAACGACCGAAGCGTTCTGGATGTCGGCGCCGGCACCGCAGACCTCGCGCTCCTGGCCGCGAATCGCCTGGGTAACGGAGCCCGGATCGTCGCCGCAGACTTCAACCATCCGATGCTGGCGATCGGCCTGAAGAAGGTACGGAAGGCTAAACGACAGAAACAGATCCTGTGCGTGCAGGCCAACGCGGAGCGCTTGTGCGCGCCGGACGGGACATTCGACGCTGTGACGACCGGCTTCTGCATGCGCAATGTCGGGAACCTCCCGCAAGCACTCCGCGAAATCAGGCGCGTGCTCAAACCCGGCGGCCTCCTCATCTGCCTGGAGTTTTCCCGCCCCGTGGCGAGTTGGCTCCGGAGCCTGTACGATTGGTATTCGTTCACCCTCTTGCCGTGGATCGGGACGAAGGTTTCCGGCGACCGGACCGGCGTGTACGACTACCTGCCGGCCTCGATCCGAGCCTTTCCGGATCAGGATGGCCTGGCCAAGCTGATGCGTGAGGTCGGCTTCGGTCACGTTGAGTACCGCAACCTGAGCGGCGGCATCGTCGCCATCCACGTCGCCGTCAGATGAACCGCATTCTCTACATCTTTCTGCCCTGCAAGCAGATCTATCCGGTCGGCTGCACCTACCTGGCGGAGTACATTCACCGTCGCCGTCCGGAGATCCACCAGCGCATCCTGGACCTGTCGCAGGTTCCGCCGAGCGAACGCTCGAAGACCGTCCGCGAGATTGCCGAGGCTTTTCACCCCGACCTCGTCTGTTTCTCCTGGCGCGACATCCAGATCTTCTCGCCGCACGAGGGAGACGCCTCGCTGGAGCAAGCTTTCACTTTCTATTATTCGAACAATCCCCTCAAGAAACTCGCGGCGTCGTTCTCGGGCGTCAAATCGCTCTATCAGTACTATTCCGGCATCCGCGCCAACCTGTCGCACGCCTGGCTGATCCGCAAGACCTGTCCGGACGCCCAGATCATGATCGGCGGCGGCGCCTTCGGCGCCTTCGCCGACCAACTCATCGAAAAGCTGCCCGAAGGCACCATTGGGATCCTTGGCGAAGGCGAAGAAGCTATTTTGAAGATGGTCGAGGGCAAGCCACTCGACGGAGAGCGCTTCATCGCCAGCCGGGACGGGAAGACGATCAAAGGCCTGGGCCAGAGCTATACGGACCTGAGCGACTTCGCGGTGGACCTCCCCTACATCACATCCGTCTTCCCGCAATACACCACGTATAAAGATGACTGCATCGGTGTGCAAAGCAAGCGCGGCTGCCCCTACGACTGCGCCTTTTGTCTTTATCCTTACCTGGAAGGCAAGTCCGTACGGTACCGCCCGGCTTCGTTGGTCGTGCAGGACATCGCACAGCACTATCATCGGTGGGGCACGCGCCGGTTCTGGTTCACAGACGCCCAGTTCATCACCGGCAAGGCCGCCTATCCCCAGTGCACCGAGATCATGGAGCGGATCATCGCCGAGAAGCTGGAGTTGGAATGGTCCGGCTACATCCGCACGTCGCTCATCACCGCCGAGCTCGCGAGGCTCATGGTCCGGTCGGGCGTCGGCGATCTGGAAGTGGCCATCACCTCCGGCTCGCAGGAAGTCCTGAACGGTCTGCACATGGGCTTCATGCTGGACCGCCTCTACGACGGCTGCCGCTACCTCGCGGAGGCCGGGTTCACAGGCAAGATCATCCTGAACTATTCGCTCAACGCGCCCGACGAAACGGCAGAAACCCTCCGGGACTCCATCGAGTCCTATAAAAAGGTCGTAGCCATTTTGGGTGAAGAGCGAGTCTTTCCGATGATGTTCTTCCTGGGCATCCAACCCAATACCGACCTCGAGCACCGGCTGCTGGAGGAAGGCTATCTCACGTCGGGCTATAACCCCTTGATGCTCACGCCGACCAGCATCCGGAAACTGCTGTATAATCCTGCCCCGCTCAGTAAGTTGATCGGCAAGGCCTGTCTGGCCGCCTGGAACCGGAAGAAGGGAGCGCGCACGGGCAGCCGCGATCCACGGCCCTGGGGGACCGGCCAGTACGCCGACCAGAACCTCCTGCGGGGGGTGGAACTGAACTCCGGGAGGGATGTTCTGCTGAGGCTGGAAGAAATCCTGAACTCCTCCAAGTCGGCGAGAAATCAGGTTCCTTGATCTAGGAAATCCTGTTGCAATTATTCAAATTTCGGTGTTAGGATAGCCCCTCGTTTTGCCCCCATTCTACTGCGGCGGCCAGGCTGGGTTTTTCGGTAAGGAGACGGCATGTACAAGACGATTTACGTCCCGGTCGACAACTCCGACTACTCCAATATGGCGCTGGATGTCGGAGTCTCGCTGGCGAAGACCTTCGGGGCCAAGCTCGTGGGCAGTCATGTCTACGCGGCCAAGATGCACGACAAACGCTTCAAGCAGATGGAAGCAGGCCTCCCCGAGGAATACCACGACGAGAACGAGCTGGAACGGCAGCGGCAGATTCATGATTCGCTGATCACCCGCGGGCTGCAGATCATCACCGACTCATACCTGGACATCGTGGATAAGAAGGCCGCTGAGGCCAACCTGCCGGTCGAACGGAGGTCCCTGGAAGGCCGCAATTTCAAAGTCCTCGTCGAAGACATCAACACCAACGCATACGATCTCGTCATCATGGGAGCCCTGGGCGTCGGCGCCGTGAAGGACAGCGTCATCGGCGGGGTTACCGAGCGGGTCGTCCGGCGTGTGCGCGCCTCGGACATGCTCATCATCAAGAATACCCACCCGATGAACGGCGGCTCCATCGTGGTCGCGCTGGACGGCAGCCACTATTCCTTCGGCGGACTCAAGACCGCGCTGGCGCTCGGCAAGGCCCTGAACAAGCCGGTGGAAGCCATCTCGGCCTTCGATCCCTATTTCCATTACGCCGCGTTTCATAGCATCTCCGGCGTCCTCAATGAAGAAGCCGGCAAGGTCTTCCGGTTCAAGGAGCAGGAGAAGCTGCACGAGGAGATCATCGACAGTGGCCTGGCCAAGATCTACCAGGCGCACCTCGACATCGCCCGCGAGATCGCCCAGGCCGAGGGCCAGGACATCAAGACGACACTTCTCGACGGCAAGGCGTTTGAAAAAGTCTTGCAGTTCGTCCGCCGCGAGAAGCCCTGGATGCTGGTGATGGGTCGCCTCGGCGTCCACAGCGACGAGGACATGGA
>DASYQR010000085.1:0-19226 GCA_036005325.1 Nitrospirales bacterium
CGTCGGCGGCCCGGTGACCGTACCGCTGGCCGTGCCGCTGGCGGATATCCCCAAGCTGGTGCCAGAATTCAAACCCTCCCCGGCGGACGACGCCCCGACCTTCCGGTCGAACCTGTTCATCATTCTCATCCAGAATCAAACTTCCAAGGAGGCTCTTCGCTTGGTCAGAGGACGAGATAAGGACAGCTATGACTGGTCGCTGTCCTACCGCCTGTACACCTCAGAGGTCCTTCCTCCACGCCTGACCTTGAGCAATACCGTCAACCGTGTAGAGATCGCCGTGGACAGCATTCAACTGATCACTAACCATAACAAGCTCACCCATGAGGCCATGGTCAACCCCTTCTCCGCCAAAGCCGCCTCGCTCCCGCCCCCGCCCGACCAGACCAAGAAGAAGGTTCCGACCCCGAAGTACGCGCCGTAACCACCTCACGCAACGTCGTCCGCGAACCGGACGTCCCGTTGATCCGCCAGCAGAAGATACGCCTCCCCCCATTGTCGCGAGCTCTCCAGGCTCCAGCCTTCATCCAGATCAAGCGGCTTGAGCCGGAGTCCCCAGTTGCCGCCCGTGACCAAATAGGCGACGCCGGCGCCTGAATCTTCGACAGGCCGGGCCAGGGCAAGACACCGAGGGGCGGAAGGGTCCTCCTGCCAACCGGTGACCTGACACCATTCTCCCATGGAGACCCGGTCAGACACCCGCACCTGCACGACTGGACGCGCCTGGCCCAGCTCGCGGAAGCGGATGAAAATGGAATGCTCGCAGTTGGGGTTCGAATCGACTTCGACGTACATGCGACGCCCTACGACGTGAGTTGACAGGCTTGACCGTGACGGAGCCACGCTGATAGATTAAACCCGTGAATGCTTCTGCTTCTTCTCTTCCCTACCTCTGCCGCCGCTCCGTACGCCTTACCCTGTACGCCCTCCTGGTCGTGGCGCTCCTGGGAATGGTGACCTGGCGGGTGCTGCCCTATTACCAATACACGACGCTGGAAGATGCCGTCGTGAAGAAGCGTGTGGTGGTCGGGATGACCCGCGAGCAGGTCTTGAAAAGCTGGGGCTCTCCCTACAAAATTGACATCACCTATACGGACTCCGGCGTCCGCCGCGAGCTGTGGGTGTTCGAAGATTGGATTGACAGCGCGACCGTCAAGCACCGCTATCTTTATTTTGAGGAAAATACGCTGGTCGGCGGGTGGTACTGACAAGCCCTCACCCCGCCTCCCCGCCGGGCTCGGATGGCTTCTTCATGGACTCCAGGAAATCACGGGCCAAGAGCGAGGCACGATCGAAATCAGACTCAGCCACGAGGATCACCCGCTCATTGAACGGGAAGATGTTGAGGCCGGGATAGAGGCCGCCGAAATGCTCGTTCTGGACGTAGAATTCGATGCCGCTGCCTTCCAGAATGCTGGTCAGGAGCATCAGTTCAGTTTCGTCGCAGGGAACGAGCAGTTTGGTCATGTCTGATTGTAGGCGGTGGATGGCGCAAAATGCAACGGCGGCGCTTGCACTCTCACGCACGGACTCCCTACACTTCAGCTATACTGAGGGATCAGGGCGTCTCGGTGATCTGGACGCGCCGTTCTTTGCCGGGGCCGCCGGAAACCATCATGACCCGCTTCCACTCGCGGATCGTGTACACGGCCCAGGCGTTGGGCGTACCCTGGTAGTAGGCATCGGGATCCTCACCGGTGGCATTGAAATAGATGGGCTCGGTGAATCCTTCCTCGAGGACTTTATCGAGGAGGCTTTCGGTCGTCATGCCGCGCCCCTTGAGTGACACGTCGGCGAGGAATTTGAAGATGTCTTCGGAATTTTGAATGGTGACGGGTTGCATGTAACGAGTCATTCTAGTCATTCGAGTGCCACGATGCAACGGAGAACCCTATGAAGCCACTCTCAAGCGATCAGTTCCGTGAAAAGCTGATGGCGATCATGGACCGGAAAGATCACTGGGCCTGGCCGCAGTTCACCGGCCCCCAGGTCACCAAGGCCCAGCTCGAAATGCACTACCGCCAGGAATACGCGGTCTATGTCCGGGACTTCCCGGTATTCCTCAGCCGAATCCACGGAAAAAACCCGCCTCGCCCCGTCCGCAGCGAACTGGCCCGTAACATCTACGAAGAGGATACCGGCGGCCTCACGCTGGGGCAGTCTCACCCTGACCTGTTTCTCGCCATGATGCTCGGGCTGGGGTTCGAGCGCGCGCATTTTCGCGACGTGAACCTGCTTTCAGAAAGTCGGGCGTACCGTGAGTGGTTGGACAAAATTACGATGGAGGGGGATTGGCTGACCGCGCTGGCCGTCGCGACCATCTTCGTCGAGGGGAGCGTGCATGACCGTCAGGAAGTGCTTCACCCCTCTCCGCCCCCGGACGCTGAGCAGGTTGAGGAGATCATTCGTAAGCATCCCCTCGTGCAGTACCATGGGCTCGATCCCAAAAGCCTCGATCTGATCCGCGTCCACCTCATGATCGAGTCCAGCCACCGCCAGGCCGCCTGGCAGACGGTCCTGACCTATGCGACAGCGGTCACTGACCAGCAACTCGTCCTCGAGGCCATGCAGGAAAGCTTGGACCATTGGTGCCGCTATCGGGACGGAGTCGCCCGGTCGTGCGGCCTGAGGAAGTAACGATTTAACCCGTTATCCCGCCGTGATGAGATAGTGCAAGGCCGTATCGGCAAGAATCCCGCCCCAGGCGATCAAGTTGAGCGTGCGAAGCGTGGGCGGCGTATCCCGGCTCCAGATTCGGATCAATTGAGCCAGCAGAATTGCCTGCGTCAAGAGGGAAGGCAAGCGATGGACATGGGGCGACAACGAGCCATTCTCACTGGCCATGGCAACCACGGCCGTCAAGAGGTAGCAGCCCAGCGCCAGCACTTGGATGACCACGTCGGTCTTCGCGGCCTTTCCCTTCACCGCCCAGACCACGGCGGCGCTGAGCGCCGTGACGACCAGCAACAACAGCAAGGGAAAGAGCGGCCACCAGACTTTGCCGTTCAGGAACGCTGCCATGATGTGCGCCATCGCGAAACGACATTAGCATAACTGGCATGCCGGACGCATTCTTTTACCCCTTTCACCTCTGCTCTCCGGAAACTCTCGAGCGCGTTCTGGCCAGGTATGAGACCATCCATTTTCGAGACTACATGGCCCTGCAATTGACGCCGACCAGCGGGACGACCGCCTACCCCGACCGTATGGGCGATTCGTACCCCGAGTTCCTGAAGCAAGATCGTATCGTCCAGGGCTACAGCGTGAACGGGCCGCTGAGCCCGGAAATGGACCAGCGGATTGACCGGGACTTCAAAGATCGCACGTGGCGCGAGATTTTCCATTTCGCCCTGCGGGATGACGCCCGCTTTCAACGGGGCCTGGCGCCGGAAGGCACCGACTTCAGCCCATGGCTGCCCAACCGGTGGATGGAATGGCAGATCACCCTGGCGGAAGTGCGTCAGATGTCGAGGCTGAAACTGGACCCTGAGCGTGCGATTTTTCTGGAGTACGGGCTGATGCTGGTCAAAACTTCCGCCGCCTTGTGGTACACCATCCAGATCTGCCAGCAACACGAGTTCGAAGCGGTGACTGACTCCGTCTCGCACGCCCGGCTCCTCCAGCACGTCATGGCGCGAGATCATATCTGCCTGCCAACGTTCCTGCTGCGCCAGTGATACAATAGAAGAACCTATGGCCGCACTTCCTACAGCCCCGTTGCCAGAGACGATTGAAGAGTCGGACACCGGGATTGATGACGAACTCGGCGCTCGCGTCATCGTCTACAATTGTAACTGTCATACTTACCAGCAAGTGATTGATCTGCTCTGCAAGGCCGTCCCCAAGATGACCCCCGCGCGCGCGTTTGAGCTCGCCTACCGAATCGACCACGTCGGATCCGCGGAAGTCTATGAGGGGCCCCGCAAGGAATGTATGCAGGTTGCCTCCATTCTGGCAGGCGGAGGCCTGCGTGTGGCCATTCAGTAGAGAGGGTCTCGGGTTAGCTTTTTTTGACGAAACTGATGGCGTCCTTATACTCCGCGATGGCGGCTTCCAACGCCTTTTTTCCGAGCGGGATGTTGGCGTCGAGGACCTTCTCGACATCGGGATCGGCAATGACCACTTCATACAGATCATGGCGACTGGTCATACGCACCCCCTCGCCTTGATCCTCCCGGGGCATGAAGAGCTCGTACCAGACTTCCTTTTCAACCAGGCAGACATCGCGAAACCGCTCATACAGCAGCTTTAGCTTCTCCGGATCGTGTTCCTTCATGGATGACCTTTTCTCCTGAAACGGCGAGAGGCCGGTCAGCTTCCCAGCCGGCCGGCCTCTCGCAAGTCACTTCCAGATCTCTCAGGCAGATCGAGCCCGTCTCCGTGTTTGCGGGAGCGGCATGAAAAAGTCTCCCGGCTGGACTTCTTTCACTTGGGCCGTGGTATAGATCCGCGCACCATACAGCTCATAGATTCTCGCCACAGCCCCTTTGTCGCCCTTCCGCGCTTTTGCGAACAGCCGACGGCGCTCCTCCAACTCATCTTCCGCCACCGTGGTGGCGAGCGCGGATTGCCCCTTGGTCCGCTCAACCGGTCTGACCGGTCTCGTGCCCTCGGACGCCTTGGCTGGGCTGCGGGCGAAGGTGGCGGTTTTGTGGCGTATATCTTTATGGGCCTTGTGCGCCCTGTGACTCTTATGCGTTCTTATTTTGACTTTATTGCGCCGCACTTTGCGCATGACGTTTGCCCCTCAGACAAGATTAATGTCAAGAATCGTACTTTACCACACCTGGCCGGCGTTCGGGGAAAAATCTCATTAGTTCATCTAAAATACGGCGTAACACTTAGAAAAATTCTCATAACCTGCCGAAATTACTCATGGATCTGAAACACCATACTTTAGTTTGGAGACGTGGTTCTACGGCTGGACGACGCCCTTCCGGCAATCTTATAATGGGGTCTACCGATTGCCCAGAAAGGAGACATCTCATGACAATGACGTACAACAGGGAAACAGTCCCGGTGGATGCCCAAGATGATCCAGAAGCCCGTGATTTGCTCCGGCGAGCATTCGAAAAAACCGCCCGCTGGCCGGCCGACTTTAAAGGCTTTGCCGCCGATCTGGCCGTCAATGTGGATGGAAAAGAGATCAGAGGAACGGTGACCATCAAATCCGCTCAAGACGTCACGGTGTCGCTTCCGGATGCGGAGATCCAAAAGTGGGCGACCGGTACCATCAGTATGATCGCTGTCCACCGCGGACCGCGGACCTTCGATCAATCCGACGGCAAAAGCGTTTTGACTCTGGACAGAGGGGCTCCGCACCCTATAGGACAGACCATTCACATCCACGACAACCTGAAATCCCACTACCGCGTGAAAGATGACCGGATCACTCAGATCAACCGCACGATGGGACCGATGAGGTTCACGATCAACGTCGAGGACAGCGCGATCACGACGGACAACAAGTACCTGACCACCCGGTACACCGTCTATTATTTCAACCCGCAGGACGGACGACTGCTGAACGTCGAAAGTTTTACGGACTCGCATGTCCGTCTCGGCCAGGCCGACCTGCCTGCGTCGCGGCGTATCATCTCCGCGGAGAATGGGACTGTCTCGGTCAAGACCCTCATGTTTTCCAACCACCGCCTGCTCTGAGGAGGTCTAGCATGTCACTGAACATTCCCGGCTCGAGCGGCATGGGCGATATGAAGGGCGATACCCTCGATACCATGATGGGGCGGACGGCACGGCCGCGGCCGAACGACCTGACCAAAGAATACCCGCGCAGTTCCCTGGAGCTTCTGAACGGCTATGCCCACCTGGCTCGGATGATTGACAAGGCACGGGCGCGGGAGGCCGGGATGAACGGCGAGTATATCTACCCCTGCCCGCTGGACAAAGCGCTGTTGTTGTTCCTGGAGGTCAGCGAACAGGACTTTGCCTATGCGGCCAAATCGCGTACCGACGACTTGATTCTGGAGTGGCTCGGCGTGCACGGACGTCCGCGCTCAAAGAAACAGGTCGAGATCTGGAACAAGCAACTGCTGGAACGCGGCCCGGACGATGACGCCAAGTGGGCCTATTTCAATAAAACGCGTGATGCCATTGATCCCACACGCACCGATATCGTCACCTGGGTCGACCTCTTGGAACTCGAAGAGGGACGGCACGTTCCACGACGCGACGGGACCCCAACTCCTTAGGCACATCACACAGGAGGAAAAATAGCATGCACCGGTTCGCTATTGCTGCAGCGCTTGCTCTGGTCCTGCTCGCCTCAGCGGTCACCGCGAATGCCGAGTCCGCGCCGGCCAAGCTCACCACGTCTGACATCCAGAAGGTTCTCGCGGCGGCCGTCGCCAAGGCCCAGGAGATCGGCGTTCCTATGGGCATTGCTATCGTGGATGAGGGAGGCACCCTGGTCGGCTTCATCAAAATGGACGGCGCCTTCAACCACACCAACCACACCTCGTTCAGCAAAGCCTACACGGCCGCCTCGATCCGCAAGCCATCGGGTTCCAGCGGCATTCCTCCCGACATCACGAGAGAAATCGCCTCCGTCACCGCCGGAAAATTTACCACTCTTCCGGGTGGTCAGCCCCTGGTGAAGGACGGGAAGGTTGTCGGAGGAATCGGCATCGGTGGAGGCAAAGGCGATCAGGATGAGGCCGTGGCCAAGGCGGGCATCGACGCGTTAGCGGGCAAATAACCCGCCTTCACTCCTCATCGTCATCCGCCCAGGGATCCGCCCGCTCAAGGGCCCTCTGCTGTTCAATGGCGATCTCGAGAAGGACCCGAATAAAGAGGGATTGGGCCGAGTCGCCTGGTGACAGCGATACCTTACTGGAGGCGACCGCTTTGTCGAGCCACGCCTTTTGGTCCACGGAAATCTGAATGCGGGCTTCGACCAATCCTTTCCTTTCCAGCAGCGCCTTGAGAATCTCCTCCGGCACCATTTCGAGGCTCTGATGCTGTTCTTCAGAGTTCCACACGAGGGTCCGCATAAAGATCGAAACGACGGATCCCTCGGGGAGACTGCCGCCAGGTGGCACGGCGATCTTGCCCTTTTTGACCATCATTTCCAGCCACGCCTTCTGCTCAGGCAGGATCATGACAGGAATTTCTACGAGTGAGACTTTACCGAAGAGATCCATGAGCGTCCTCCCCTCGCCCGCTTAGGAGCGCCCCACGCGGTTGGGCGCCTCCCGGCCGGCCAGCACCGCCGTGATATTCTCCAACACCATCATGCCCATCTTCACCCTCGTTTCGTGCGTGGCTGAACCGATATGGGGCAAGAGAACGACGTTCGGCAACCCGAGAAGCCGGGGATTGATACGGGGCTCATCCGGGTAGACGTCTAAGCCGGCTCCGGCCAACCGCTCTTGCTCCAATGCTTCAATGAGCGCGCCTTCGTCCACGACCGCGCCCCTGGCTGTGTTGACTAGATAGGCCGTCCGCTTCAGCAGCGACAGCTCGGCTTTGCCAATCAGTCCCCACGTCGAATCAGTTAAGGGAGTGTGGATCGTCACAATGTCCGACGCCTGAAGCAGTTGCGGTAACGGGACTCCCTTCACTCCCAAGGCCGTCTCTTGGTCCGCGCTGAGGAAATGGGGCTTGTGGTAGAACACGGACATGCCGAAGCCTGAAGCCCGGCGGGCCACCGCCCGTCCAATGCGGCCCAGGCCGATGATCCCCAGCGTCTTTCCGAAGACATCCGCACCCAACAGTTGTGTGGGCGCCCAGCCGGTCCAGCACCCTGTCCTTACAAACCGATCCGACTCCGGGATCCGACGAGCCACCGCCAGGATCAATCCCCAGGTCAGATCCGCCATGGCCTCCGTCAGAACGTCGGGGGTATTGGTCACGACAATGCCGCGGGCCGAGGCGGCTGCGACATCCACATTATCGTAGCCGACGGCATACACGGCCACGACCTTCAGCCGCGGCGCGGCGGCCAGAATTTCGGCGTCTACCCGCTCCGCCAAGGTCACCACCATGGCATCTGCGAGCGGCGCGGCCTGGAGCAACACGTCGCGGGTTGCCGGAGGGTCAGAAGGGTTTCCGACAAGGGTAAAGCGTCGCGCGAACTCGGCCATTACCGGTTCGGGTAGACGCCTGCTCACATACACCGTCGCCATACATTGCTACTTGTGCGCGGTTGTCGGACGCGTATCCTTGCCTGGGCCGATGGTCAACTCGATCCGCGCCACCCTTTTTACATTCGCACACCGATCATTCAACCCCGGGGCGATGAGGCGGAACGGCCCTCCCTCCTCTTCACGCAAGGGATGGCCATCACGTTGGTAGACTAGAATGCCCTCGTCGGCGGCCTCCGCAAGGCGAAGGCTGACGGCAAATTGCTCATCAATAGAATGAAACGTCACGTGGTCGACACCGATTTTACAGGTGGCAACATTCAACAGCGCCCGGACTCGAATGCCCTGCCCCTGCATGGCCTTGTCCATGACGGATACGTCCGGCACTTGCTCGCTCACCGGAAGTTTCGCGAGCGACTCCACATCGAAGACGAGGGGTTGTATCACCTGGCCGTCAATCCGGAGGAGGACTGGTCCCATCGGCGCCGGTTCGGTGATCGTCTTGACCAGCGCACACACGGCTTCGTTGACGGAGGTGGGCAAACCCAACTCGCGCCCTCGCCGTACGATATAGCCGTTGAGGAAGTCGATTTCCGTCCGACGGCCGGCCTTCCAGTCGTCGAACATGGAGGTGTGAATATCGCGAATCTCCTGCGACCATTGGATGACCTGGTCCGCGATATCCGGTGAGAGATTGACACCGTCGGCCTTCGCCACCGCCACCGCTTCCTCGACGATCAGTCTGATCATCACGCGCATCTCCGGGTGTGAGATGGCCTTCGAGACACGGTCATTGATCAGCACCGTCAAGGGATTGAACGCGACATTCCAGCACATTTTTTCCCATTTCGTCCGCCGGATGTCCTCGACCACCTGACAGGAAATGCCCGCTTCTTCAAAAAGAGCTTTGATTGAGGAAAGCGGCAAGCCTGGGGGCGGCTCGGTGCGCACCGGAGGGCTGGCCGTCTGTTTGCGCAGCTTCCCAAGCTTGGCAAACGTACCCCTCTCCGGTGAGACCGGCTGAGGAACCGCCTCGTCGCGCGACACGGGTTCCCCGGCTCCGAAGGAACTCCACGTCCCGATGGCAACGGCGCCCTTTTTATAATGTTCGATCACGCCGGGTTCGGCCATTCGGGAATAGATATACGCGACCCCGCCAACGACCGGGACGTGCGGGACAAGCTCCTGAATGCGCGTCTCCGTATCGACGCCGTTTTGGAGCGTGAGTACCGTGGTCTTTTTGGAAAGGACGGGTTGGAGCTGGTTCAGCGCCTCATCCAGATCGTAGCGTTTGACGGAAAGGATGATCAGCTCGGCAGCCGGCAGATCACGCGGGTCGTCGCTCGCGACCGGATACACCGTGAACGACTCGTCCACGCCGTGCACGGACAACCCCTTCTGCTTGACCGCGGCCAGCGTCTTGGGACGCAGCAAAAACGCGCATGGGACGCCGGCCTTCACCAACCGGGCCCCGAAAAAACCGCCCACCGCCCCGGCTCCGATCATCATCACGTTCATTCGCTGGTCACTCATCACTCCACCGCAAACGTAAGGTTAGCTCGGCTGAGGTTCACCCAGAAGAGTCAGTAAATCGCTCAGATTCGCGATCGTGATCAGATCAGGAGCGCTCACGTTGTTCCCGGCGCGATCCAAAAGAACGCCGCCTAAACCCGCGGCGATGGCGGCTTCGACGTCGTCCCCCAGGCTGTTGCCGACGTGCAGGGCCCCCTTCGCGGGCACGCCATGCTTCTGCAGAGCACGCTGAAAAATCCTGGGCGAGGGCTTGGCAGCTCCCGCGAAACTGGAGATCGTAATGCTCTCGAAGAAGCGGTCGATCCCCAGACCGATCAGGATTTCATACAGACGCGAGTCGAAGTTCGAGACGATGCCCAGGTCGAGGCCGTGCGCCTCCAACGCGCTGAGCGTCGACAGCGTGTCAGGGTACAGCTCCCACGCATCCGGTCGAGAAAAATAGGCGAACACTTCGTCGAAATAGTCATCGAATCCTTCAAACATCCCGATGCGATAGAAGACATGATGCACCACATCAAACCACCAGAGTCGCTCGCATGACTTGATCTCCTGCGGATCGCTCACGGCAAACACCGGCGGCGGGGCGTCAGCAAATGCCTTGGCAAATGCCTGCTGGATGGTTTCATGCCCGATCGCGACACCGTACTTGCGCGCGAACGTGAGATACACTTCACCAACCGAACCCTTCACGTGAAAAAGTGTGTCGGCGGCATCAAAAAATATGACGCGGGGATGGCTCGGAAGACTCATGACGCACGACCGCGACGTTCCAGAATCGACACCACCACCACGATAATCGTCGCCTGCAGCAGCAAAAGCAGGGCATCTGTCGTGCGGGCGTTCCGCAGAACGACCCCGGCCAGGCCTAAGGCAATGCTCAAAAGGAAAATCATCAGCACGGCCTCCCTGCGGCTACCCAAGGCCCGTTCCAGCCGATGATGCAAGTGGTCCTTGCCCACATACTCCAGGAATTCCTTCACTGTCCTGACTTTCCCCAAATACATCCGCTCCACCGATGTATGAATCATATCGTAGATGAGGACACCGAAAATCAAGATCGGCGTGCTCACCGAGACGATAGGCCTCCCATCGGCCCAATTCCCCTTTACCGCCAGGCAGGCCAAAGTGAAACCAAGAAACGTGCTTCCCGCATCACCCAGGAAAATCGTGGCCGGCGCCTTCAGCTTAAGATTATAGGGAAGAAACCCAAGGCCCGCTCCAATGAGCGCGACTGCGATCCATCCCAACGCGGGCTGATTGGTCCGGAATGCCACCACTCCCAGGAAGAAAGCGATGATCACGGCCAGTCCCGTCGCCAATCCATCCATGCCATCGGAGAAATTGAAGGCGTTGGTGATCCCGACGATCCACAACACCGTCACGAGCACATTAAGCGCATCCCCCCACAACCCATGCGGAAACAACGTCAGCAGCCTGCCGGACCAGATGACGATCCCAGCCGCAATGATCTGAACCGTCAGCTTAGTGAAAGCCGGAATCTCACGGATATCGTCCTTGATGCCCACAAGAAAAAGCAATGTCCCCCCAGTCAGAATTCCCAGCGTGCCCTCGGTGACGATTAAGGGGTCCGCCATCCCAGCGGTATTGGCCAGGACGGCGATCAAAAAGGCGAAATACACGGCAACCCCGCCCAACAAGGGCGTGCTGGTCCGATGGATCTTGCGGGGGGACGGGTGATCGACCGCACCGATTCGGAACGCCACTTCTCGGATGAGTGGGGTCAGTCCGACAGCGACCATATACGACACCAACAGGACATAGAGCCAGCGAAACCCGACGGCGTAAAATTGCATCTGCACGGGCGGGAGCAGCAAACTTCCCGCGCACAAGCCGGCCGCAAGAGGGACAAGCCGTCCAACGAGAGAAGGGGACACCGCTTGGGGAGTTTCCTTGTCCATCGGCTATCTAACCCGACAGCATGGCCGGAATGGCGTTAACGACTCGGTCGACCTCGCCGTCGGAGAGCGCCGGGTAGATTGGGATGGAGAGGGTCCGTTCCCAGGCCGCATCCGATTCCGGAAAGCCTGAAAGCCCAAGGTACCGGTGGATGGGCTTGTAGACCGGCCGGCGGCACGCAATGCGGAGCTGCTTTTCGGCCCGTTCCAAGAAGGAGTCGACTGGTTGGGGAGTTCGCACGACAAAGCGAAAGTACCCGTGCGTCCCTCCACTCGGCACCACGGGAGGAGTTCCTCCTGCTTCACGAACCGCCTCGGTGTACCGAGCCGCGATCGCGCACCGCCTGGCCAGAAAATTCTCCAAGCGGGCCGCTTGGCACAAACCGAGGGCCGCCTGCACGTCTGTCATCTTATAGTTGAAGGTCGGCTCCAATGTGTTCTGTTGATCGTATTGTCGAAGTGCGCGGACCCGAGCTATCAATGATTCCCTTCGCCCCAGGACCATGCCTCCCTCGCCGGTCGTGATCATCTTCGTGGCATAGAACGAGCATACCGTCAGGTCTCCGACTGAACCGACCGGAACTCCGCGTACCGGGACGCCGAGCGTCTGCGCACAGTCTTCAATAAGTGGGATCCCGCTCCCCTTCAGAGCAGCCACGTCCGCGGGAAGTCCGAATGAGTGTACCACGATCACAGCTTTAGTCCGAGCGGTGATCGCGCGGGCTGTGGCGGTGGGAGAGAGATTGTACGTCGCCGCGTCGATATCCACCGGGACAGGCCTGGCACCAGCCTGGCGAACCGCCTGCAACAGCGCCGCGCAGGCATACGACGGAATGATCACCTCATCACGCGATCCGATGCCCAACGCCATCAGCGCAAGATAGAGTGCCGCCGTACCCGAACTCACCGCGACGCCGTGGGCTTGGCCGGTCACCTTGGCCATGGCGTCTTCAAAGGCCGCCACCTTGTCCCCCTGGGCAAGCCATCCGGACCGGACGACCTCGGCCGCGGCTCGGGCCTCGGTCTCTCCAAGCGAAGGGCGGGAATGCGGGATGATCGGTTCGCTCACGCGAGGTCGGACTCGACATTGATGAACAGCCTCAGCGGGACGAATGCCTCGGCGGATCGGACTCTCCCCTGCAGACCACGGAAATGCGCCGAGGCGCGCGCGACTTCGAGGATGCTGAGACTTTCGATGTTGGTCTTTTCGACTTGCGACGCATGCGCCTGCAAGGCACGGACTTTCTCCTCCAACAGACCATCAATGTCGACGTAGACCGTGGGAGAAAAATTCTGGGTCGTGGGGGTTTCATAGAAAAGGACATTCCGCGTGTAGCGCGTGGCGGTCAGGGTGCACGTTGCTAAATGTCGGTGGTCCTGATGGGTATCATCGGTGTAATTGACGAAAATGAAGGCCGGATCGACCTTTTTCACGACGTCTTCAATCTGCTGGATCGCGTCTCTGCTGACCGGCAGCTCCGTATCGTGGTATCCGCCCCAGAAGACTTCCTGTGCGCCGAGGATCTTGCCGGACGCAAGCTGCTCGGTTCGACGCGCGGGCGCATCGCCGCCTTGCGACCCATCCGTCAACACCATGAGGTAGACGCGATGGCCGGCCCTCGCGTACTTGAGCAAGGTTCCCCCACAGCCGATCTCGAGGTCGTCCGGGTGCGCGCTCAAGGCCAAAATATTCATCACGGCCTCCTTACGGTCCGTAACAGGTCGATTCCTTCAGGCCCGCAATTGAACAACAGATCAACGGCCGACATCCCCGGGATAAACGGTGAATAGACCTGGGCATACTCCGGGTGCGTGAAATCCTGGAACTCCACGGTAATCCCCGCGGTGTTGAATTCCTGAAGGTTCATGTAGTCGCGCCCGCCGGCTCCCGCCAGATAACAATCAGCACCCACCGCCTTGCACAAGTCCACCAGCCGACCCGTCTGTTCTTCCCGTGCCGCGAACTGGCCGGCAGAGAGCACTTTCGTCGTGATCCCCCAGGCCCCGGCCAAGAGACCAAGAATGGCGCCGTTGAGCGGAGCCAACAAGTCCCAGTCCACGGCATAGAGTTCCCGGAACTGCGGCACATAGTGATCATAGTGCGGCGCCTTTCGATAATGGGTCTCCAGCGCCTGCAGATGCTTTCGTCGCCAGTCGGTCTGGTTGTTGATCCGGACCCGATCCAGCCGCTGAGGAAACTCGTGCAGAACCGGCACCGTCAGGTACTGCCATCCCTGCGCCGTCCTGATCCGGTTGCGGTTCTGCCATTCGCTCTTTTTAAACTGGACGGTGTCCAACAGCACAAACACGTCCGCGCGAGCCAGTTTATCAAGATAGCCCAACCAGGGCAAATATTGAGGCTGATGGATCGCGACACGCACGGTCACTGCTTCTCCCGCCAGACCGTCTCATACAGGCGTTCAACCTCGCGCACCGTGGATGCGGCATCAAACCGTTCATCCACGCGCCGCTTGGCGGCTTCCCCATACGCCCGCCGTCGGTCAGGATCCCGCAGCAGGCTCAGCATCGCGAGGGCCAAGGCCTTTTCGTCGCCAGGCGGCACCAGTAGGCCGGTCTCCCCCTCCCGAACTACATCCGGGATCCCGCCGACGCGCGTGGCCACGACCGGTAATCCCATCGCCATCGCTTCAACCAACGCCAGTCCCATCCCCTCATTGAGCGAAGGGAGCACGAACAGATCCAATGCCGCCAGGCACTCCGGGACATCCTGTCTCGCCCCGAGGAACATCACTCGCCGGCTGATGGCCAGTTCCTCGGCCAACTGGCGGAGGTGTTCCGCCAATGGACCCTCGCCGATCAAGGCGAAACAGGCCTGCGGGACTTCGGCCAGCACTCGCGGTACGGATTTGAGCAGCCACGCATGCCCCTTGACCGGCACCAGCCGTCCGACGGTTCCGACGATGAGGTCTTCTGGCGGCAGTCCCAACTCCTTCCGTTTCGCGACCGGATCCACGTGAACCGATCGAAATGCCTGAAGCGCGATACCGCTTGGAATCGTCGCAAATTTCTCCCGTCTGGCGATGCCATACTGCGTATGCTCCTGCGCGCCCCGGTCCGTGAGGGTGATGATCCGATCGGTGATCTTCGCCAACAGTCGTTCCGCCAGACACACCAGTCTGCTCTTCACTCGTCCGTAATACCCGTAGAAGACATGGCCATGCGGCGTATGAATCACCACCGGCACACGGGCAAACCAGGCGGCGATGCGGCCGACGGCGCCGGCTTTGGAGGTATGCGTATGGACGATGCTCGGCCGCTCCTGCCGCAAGAATCGCCAGAGCGTGATGGTCGCCCATACATCCGAGAGTGGCCTGATCTCACGCACCAGCGCCGGCACGTTGACCAACGCGACGCCGGCCTGACGGAGTTCCTTCAGGGCAGCGTCGACCTGTGCCGCCTCCGTCGACGTCAAGATTTCCGGGTAGCCATACACCAGACATGCGCGAAACCGACGGCGGTCATGCCCCAGCACCGTGCGGAAGGTGTCCATCGCGGAGCCGCCCCTATCGAACTGCGTGATGATATGGATGACAGTACGCCGTGAATCCTGGTGGACACGATCGGGCATTATCGAAAGGATTCCGCGTGAGGACCGCGCACCTCTGACAGTACCGCCTCGAGCTGCTCGCAGTGACGCGCCCATGTATAGTCGCGCAACACAAGCGCCCGTCCTTCCGCGGAAAGCCGCGCGCGCGCCGCCGGATCAGCCATGAACCGACGGTACAGCGCGGCAATGCCGGCAGCCAGCGACTCCGCATCAGTCCCCGCTGCCAGAAGAGAAGGGTCGAGCTTGCCCAAGATCTCGTCAGTCGCTCCGACCGAGGTCCCCAACACGGGCGTCCCCGAGGCCAACGCTTCGACCGTGACGAGCCCAAAGCCTTCGAGTTCGGCGGTCGGCAACACGAACAAATCAGCGGCACGGTAGTAGTCGGGCAGCAGGGTTTCCGGAACAAATCCGAGGAAGCGCACGCAATCATCCAGCCCCAGAGCCTTTACCTGGGTTTCCAGCTCGGATCGAAGCACCCCGCTTCCTCCGATCAATAACCGCAGTCGCGGAATGTCCCCGCGCAGCCGTGCCATCGCCTGAATGAGCTCGCCAAGTCCCATGCGCGGCACTAAGTTGCGGACCGTGAACAGGACGAATTCCTGTTCCGTCAAACCCAGGGCGGACCGGACTGCTCGGCGGTCTGAAGCGGGAGAGAAGAATTCCGTGTCAACTCCGCCCGGAATCAAGTCAATCCGATCGGCTTGGACGCCGTGATAGTCGATGACTCGCTGCTGCATAAAATCGCTCAGCACGACGATCCGCCTGGCCCGTCCGATGACGACACGCTCCGTCCACCGTCGCGCAAGAGACGCTATTGAGTATGCGGTGCGTCCCATCAAGCCGGTTGGCGGCCTGTTCCGGGACTCGAATTCCTCATGCGCCAATGAGAGACAGACATAGATGATGGGCGCAGTAGAAACGCCAAGGGCCAACCCCGGCAAGGACTGGTGAATCACGATCACATCAGGCAGATGCCGGCCGACCAACAACTTCCATGCCCGCTTCGCATTGTGCAGAGAAGAGAGAAAAAAACGTATGGCATTGCGTCGATCGACTGCATAGCGCGTTTCGGCAATCTCTCCGACTTTCTGAATCACCATATCGTCGTCCGTACGCATGCGCGTCAGGACCCGTATGGCATGACCGCGGGATACAAGCCCCAGCGCCTGCGCGCGCAGAACCCGTTCGGCGCCGCCAATGACCTGCGCGATGGAGACTTCGGCCACCAGCACGATATTCATAGGAAACGTCTTTCCATCACCGTCCGCTCTTCTCGGCCGGGCTTTGTTCCAATGTTTTTTCCCGTGAACTGTCCTTTGGCTCATAGCCCAGGGGGATGTTCGAATAAAAGGCATTGAAGAACCGGCTCACCGCCAGGGCAATCACAACACCCACTGCGCAGAGCATTAATACCAACCCCAGGAACCTCAGTCTCTTCCGCCATCTAGTTCGGGACACAATCTCTCCTCTCCGCCGGATCAATAGGGTCGTCTGGCGATGAACCCCAGAAGATAATCACGGGCCCTGAGGGCCGGATCGTCTCGATCAGCCTCATATTCGGCACGGGCCCTGGCTTTGAGAACTTCGAACCCTGCCGCATGCAGATCTGTGATGACTTCATCGTGATCGTACATATGGAAGAAGACCTTGGGACGCGAGCGTGCCTGGCTGATTCGGGCAGTCCACCGGTCATTGTCGCCCAGCCCGCCGTCATATCCCAATTGACGGGCCAGTCGCCGAATTCGATTCGCCCAGGCAAAATAGAGACGGAACTTCCAGCGGCAGCCTCGGTTGTGCGTCGTCATGGCCAGCATCCCGCCCGGCCGGAGCGCCTTCCAGGCTGACCGAAGCGCTTGAACCCGCCTGTCCCTCCCCGGAATGAACGCGATCACCTGACCCAGCATTGTCACACCGTCGAAGGTCGCCTCACGGAACGGGAGCGTGGTGAGATCCCCGACAAGAAAGGATATTTCCTGTCCCTTCGATACCGCGTATGTTCGTGCAGCCTGGACCATTGCCGGGATGAAATCCATCCCGATGACTCGAAACCCGAGATATGACATGGGGACCGCTTCGCGGCCCCCCCCGCAGCCGACATCCAATACCCGCTGCCCTGGGACAAACGATTGACGGATCAACGCGGTCTCAAATTTGGCAAGCCCCTCTTCGGCAAGGACCGTGTACGCCGACACCTCGGCCGGGTCTTCATATTTCAAGCGGATCGATGACTCGATGTCCAGTCGCTTCACCGCTTGCTTCTCAGATTCTGATAGAGCCGGAATACCCATCTCGCCGGCTGCTGGACCCTATATTCCAACCATCGCCAGAAGTCATAGGCCCACGGCTTGATCACTAAATCGTATTCGCCGACGAAACTCACCAGTTCGGCGTTAAACTTCCGTTTGAATTCATAGACGCCATACTCCGGATCCTCCGGCTGCGGAGTCGCCGAGTGTACCCCACGCATGTCATAGCAGCGGCATCCTGCCTCCCAGGACCGGCTCAGGCCCGTCCACTGAAGCAGATACGTTGCCATGAGATTGTGCTCCTCTCCGGTCAATGCCCCATACATGTACCAAGCGGTCCGCCCGAATCGTATGACTTGAATGGCAGCGAGCATGCGACCTTGGTGCGTGGCAAAAAGGTACTCCCCTAATCCGGTCTGGATACAATGGCGCCAGATGGCCTCATGGAACCGGTCACCTCGGACAGGAAAACCCTTCTTCTGTCCGGCTTCCCAGAGCAGGTGATGAAAGATCAGGAACGCGTCCCGGTCGGTCCGCGGTGTCACAATCACCCCTCTTCGCTCCGCCAGGCTGATGTTGTATCGGGTCTTGTGCGGCAACGCATGGAGTAAGCCCTGGGGCCCGTCGTATCGATCCATCGGGATGCGCATCACGTGAATCGGCTGTGAGACACGAAAGAGCCCGTGCTTCTGCTCTCGTTGGAATCCCATCCGCGTGAGCGCATCATGGACCTCCGTCCGATCCGCCGGAATGGCCGGATCAGCCTGGACCAGAAAGGCGCGCTGGTCACCAGCAACCTGTCGCAGCGCGACGGCAAACATCTCAACAAGAACCGAGTCATCCCACTCCAGCACCGGTCCTTGCGGAATGTAGAGCAGGCGGAGCGTGGTTCCCGGAATCTTTCGCCGTAAAATGAGGGCAGCCGCACGGATTCTCCCGTCATCCTCCAGACGGAGAAATAACGGGGTCCACCCGGTGTCCGCCTTGACCCGGGCCCAGGCGCGAGATTGCATCAGGTGGCCGTCAGGATGGCCCGCCATGAAAACATCCCACCTTTCCCCAGGGTCGTCAGAGGTGACAACAGGGACTAGCTTCCTGACATTTTCACCAGCGGTCAGCACTTGCATCAACTAACCTCATCCAATACATTCAGTATTTTATCGGCCATTCGATTTGGATTGTACAAGGCAGAGCGGGCAAGGCCTTGTACTGCCAGCTTTTCTCGGTAGCCGGCATCTTCAAGCAAGCTGACGAGTGCGCGTTCCCACTCGCTCCGGTCATCCGGATCGATGTGAAGCGCAGCCCCACCGGTGAGTTCCAGGAGGGCGGGCGCCGTCGAGCAAAGGACGGGAATGCCACAGGCCATGGCTTCCAGAACCGGTAACCCGAAGCCCTCGTATCGGGAAGGAAACGCAAAAAGCGCGGCGCCCCTGTAGAGACTCGGGAGATCCGCGTCAGGCACGCTCCCGACGGCCCGTATCCCAGCCGCCGTAGTCGACGAACGAAGAAGACGCTGTAGTTCCTGCGGAACCGGTCCGCCCACCAAGACAAGTGGGTGCTTGGTACGCAGAGATTCCGGCAAGGCGATGTGGGCACGAACGAGATTCGGCACGTTCTTGTGGGGACTGAATCCGCCCACGTATAAGACATAGCCATGGTCGAGACCGTAGCGCTTCCACACATCGATATCGGCGCGATGGTCCGGCTCGGGATGAAAAATGGCGGTCGTTGCAAGCGGGATGACGCGCACCTTAACCGGATCCGGAGCAAGCACCCGTTGGACATCACGGGCAGAGGTCATCGAATCAACGACGATCGCGGCAACCCGTCTGACGACGAACCAGCAGAACAGGCGGAAGAT
>DASYQR010000086.1:0-4387 GCA_036005325.1 Nitrospirales bacterium
CCAGCAGGCGCCATCAGCGTGGCTATTCCTGCAGGCGGGAAATAGACTATAACGTTTGTTTCAGAACAGTTCTTTGTAATTGGGGCTGTGGGTGTTGCTGTCCTCGTCGGCGTAGCCGAGCGAGGCGCGGTCGCGGTGTTCCGCCTCGTGCAGGTTGATAACGTAATGCCCGCGGACGTGCCCCATGGCCTCCGCAAACGTCGCCACGCCTTTTTTCTTAGAATCCTGCGGGCCGTGAGGACCGGGCGCCACGATCCGAAGGATGTCGGCAGTCGCCCATTCCTTCTCCGAGAACACGTAGATGTCCGCGATGGCGTGCGGCCCGAGCTTGCTGCCCTTGGTGGTCGGCGGGATGTACTGCACCAGCGTCTCGTTGATGCGGGCCTTCTTGAAGCGCTGCAGCAGCTGGGCCACCTGCTCATCGGTTGTGTCGGGGGGCACGAGCACCGCGACCGCGTTGTACTCCGGCAGGACGGCCACGGTGCGGGACGTGACGTGCGGCGCGCTGGGCGTGCCCGTGGTCATTCCCGGCGTGATCGTGGTCTGGCCGGTTGTCGGATTGGTGGGCTGGTCCTTGGGATTCGGAATCACCACCCAGAGGATGAGCCACAGGGTGCAGATCCCGCCCACGACGGCGGCGATCGGATGCCCGCCGGTGGGTTTCCCGGGCTCAGGGGCGCTCGGATTGCGCCATTCGGTTTCAGGTGTTCCGTCGGTCATGGCTGAGGCTTGTGGGCTTCCGCCGCCTTGGCTTCGTCCCACAGGCGGTCCATCTCGCCCAGCGTCATGTCGGTCAGCAAGCGGCCGCCGGCCTTGGCGGCTTGCTCCATGTGCGTGAAGCGGGCGGCGAACCGGTTGGCGGCTCCCCGCAAAGCCTCTTCGGGATTCACTTTCACGAGACGGGCCAGGTTCACCACTGCGAACAGGAGATCACCGGTTTCTTCCTCCAGATGTCGTTTCGTTTCATCCGTTGGAGTCTTGGCCGCCGCAGTTCGCGCCTCGTCCACTTCGCGCAGTTCCTCGTGGACCTTGCCAACCACCTGGGCATAGCCGGTTTCATCATGCGGCCAGTCGAAGCCGACGCGTGCCGCCCTGACTTGAAGTTGATATGCGCGCAGGAGCGCGGGGAGGGCCTTGGGGACGCCCTCAAGCGCCGAGCCGGACTCGCCGTCGTCGGACTGGTCGGCCTTCTCCTGACGTTTGATCTCCTCCCAACGATGGACAACCTCCTCTGCGCCGTTGACGGTGACTTCGCCGAACACGTGCGGGTGGCGCCGGATCAATTTCTCCGCGAGGGTCTGCAGGACATCCTCGATGGTGAAGGTGTCACGCTCGCGGCCGATCTGGGCGTGGAAGAGGACTTGTAGGAGGACGTCGCCAAGCTCCTCTTTCAATTTGGGATCGTCCTGCGCTTCAATCGTTTCGAGGACCTCGTAGGCCTCCTCGATCAGGTAGGGCTTGAGCGACTCGCGGGTCTGCTTGCGGTCCCACGGGCAGCCGCCTTCTCCCCGCAGGGTTTCCATGATCTGCACGAGCTGGTCGAACCGCTGTGACATGCAGGCTTCTCCGTCAGGCCCTCATTATAAGAGAACGGGTGTGGATTTGAAATCGTACATTTTTCCTGTGTAATGCCAAGGTTGGACATGAGACTACATGTGAGGGTCCGACTGTGTGTGTTGACGGGGCAAGGGCGAGCCTGCTATATGGACGCATCCTACCAACTTCATTCAGCGCGAGGTGCTTACATGCCCGACGAGATGATCACACGGCAGGTCAGCGAGCGGTACGCCAAGGCGGTGACCACCGGCGAGCAGATGTGTTGCCCCACCGGCTATAACTTCGATGACCTGCGTTCTTTCGTTCCCGAAGAGGTGTTGCGCGTGTCCTACGGCTGCGGCACGCCCGCCGGCCTGGCGACGGTGCGGCCGGGTGAGGCCGTGCTGGACATCGGCTCCGGCGGCGGCATTGATTGCTTCGAGGCCGCGCGGCGCGTCGGCCCGTCCGGCCGGGTCATCGGTGTGGACATGACCGATGAGATGCTGGCGATGGCCAGGCGCAACGCGCCGATCGTGATGCAAAACCTCGGTTACCCCGCGCCCAACGTGGAGTTTCGCAAAGGCCAGGCCGAGAATCTGCCGGTCGAGGACGGCACTGTCGACCTGATCATTTCGAACTGCGTGATCAACCTGGCGCCGAACAAGAAGAAAGTTTTCCGCGAGATGTTCCGCGTGATCCGGCCGGGAGGCCGGTTCACGATTTCGGACATCGTGGCGGATCAGCCGGTACCGCAATACCTGATTCACGATGCCCAGAAATGGGGCGACTGCCTCTCCGGAGCGTTGCCCGCATGGGAATATCTGGCCGGCCTGGTGCAGGCGGGCTTCCTGGGCGTGCATCAGATGAAGTTCACGCCATGGAGTGCTATCGACGGCATCCATTTCTTCTCGCTGACGCTGACCGGCTATAAACTCCCCGAGCAGGCAGAGCCGAGCGGAATCAGGTTTGCCACCTTGGTGGGACCGTTCAGCCGGGCGGTGGACGAACTGGGTCAGACCTACCATCGGGGCAAGCCGGAGTCGGTCTCCGCGCGCACGGCCCAACTGCTCAAGACTCCGCCGTTCGAACGGCTCTTTCTCCTGTCGGATCAGCCGATCCCGCTTGCGACGACCGATCAGCGCCTGGTGTCCATCCTGCCCGCCGACGCGCCCTGCGTCTGGAAGGGGCATTATGCCATCCTCGCGGCTCCCTTCGTGGAGGCGGAGGATGATGACCACCATGTCTATCGGCGCAGCACCCCGCTGGAGATCTGCTCGAAGACGCTGGACGTGCTGGAGTCCGGCCCCTACAGCCGGCATTTTGCCGTCATCAACCGGGCCGGCGAGGCGATCGCAGGCACCGGGGTCTCCTGCGATCCGGGTGGGAGCTGCTGCTGACCCATGCCGACACTGGTGCCGCTCGCGTTTGATCAGACACTCGCTGCTCATGGCCATGAAACGTTGAGGGCGCTGCGCCTCGACATCCTCCAAGTCAACGTCGGCAAGCTCTGCAACCAGACCTGCTCCCACTGCCACGTGGACGCCGGTCCTACGCGGACTGAAATCATGACACGGGAAACGGTGGACGTGGTGCTGGAGGTGATCCGACGCTATCCGGAGCTGCGCACGGTGGACATCACGGGCGGCGCGCCGGAAATGAATCCCTCCTTCGAATATCTGGTGGCGCAGTGCCGAGCGATGGGGCGGCATGTGATCGACCGCTGCAACCTGACTGTCTTCTTCGTCCGCGGCAAGCAGCATCTGCCGCGCTTTCTTGCCGACCATCAGGTGGAGGTGATCGCCTCACTTCCGTGCTATCTCGAAGAGAACGTGGATCAGCAGCGGGGAAAGGGCGTCTACAGCCGGAGTATCGAAGCTCTGCAGCAGCTCAACGTGCTGGGTTACGGCCAGGAGGGGATGGGGCTGGTGCTAAATCTCGTGTACAACCCTCTCGGCCCCAAGCTTCCGTCTCCGCAGGCGGAGCTTGAGGCTGATTACAAGCATGAGCTGGCCAGACGCTTCGACATCTCTTTCAATCGCCTCTACACCATCACCAACATGCCCATCAATCGCTTCCTGGAGGACCTGCACCACTCTGGCCAGTACGAGGCCTACATGGAGAAGCTCATCACCGGCTTCAATCCGGCATCAGTGGACGGCCTCATGTGCCGGAACCTGATCAGCGTCAACTGGGATGGCCGGCTCTCCGACTGCGACTTCAACCAGATGCTGGATCTGCCGTTGGAAAGCGCCGTGCCGCAGACGATCCATGAATTTGATCTCGCGCTGCTGGCCCGTCGGCGGATTGTGACCGGCCTGCACTGCTACGGCTGCACCGCCGGCGCCGGCTCTTCTTGCGGCGGCACGATTGCCTGATAAGGGGTAGGGGCACGGCGCGCCGTGCCCCTACGGGAAGCTGAGGTAATGGTGGAACTGTCTCTGTTAGTTTTGCTTCTCGTGATGGCCTTAGCCTATGCCAACGGCACCAATGATGTGTCCAAGGCGATCGCGACGCTGGTCGGGAGCGGTGTCACCAACTATCGCACCGCGATTCTCTGGGGGACGATCTGGACAGTCGCCGGCGCGGGCCTCTCGGCCCTGGTGGCGAGTGCTATGCTGAAGACTTTCAGCGCCGGTCTCGTTCAGCCCGGCATTGCGATCCCATCCGCGTTAGCGCCGGCGATCCTGATCGGCGCGATCGGATGGGTGCTCGTGGCCTCTCGGACCGGCCTTCCGGTGTCCACCACCCACGCGTTGACCGGCGCCCTCGTCGGTGCGGGGCTGGTGTCCATCGGCAGTCAAGGACTTGCCTGGCCGGCCATCACCGGCAAGATCGGGCTTCCGTTGCTGCT
>DASYQR010000087.1:0-5877 GCA_036005325.1 Nitrospirales bacterium
CGCGGCGGCCGCGCGCGCGCGCAAGTCCGGATAATGCGCCCCTTGGATGATGCCGAAGAGCAACTGATCTGACCGGCGGCGGGCGTCCCGGCAGCGCCGCGCCCACTGGGTCGTCCGAACCACTGCGGCCTCGGCGGCTTCTACCGTGGCGGGATAGCGCAGGCATTCATCGAGGGTCATGGCAATATCAGGGCCGAGCGCTTCCTGAATATCCACGACAAGCTCGGGCGTCAGGTGGTGCAACGAGCCGTCCAGATGGGATTGAAACGTCACCCCGTCATCCGACACCTTGCACAGGGGAGCCAAGCTGAACACCTGATAGCCTCCGCTGTCCGTCAAGATAGAGCCCGACCAGCCCATGAAGCGGTGCAGTCCCCCCAGTTCCTCGATCACCCGGTGACCCGGCCGCAGGTAGAGATGATAGGCGTTGCAGAGGAGCAGTTCGAACCCAAGGCCAGCGATCTCTTCGGAAGCAAGACCCTTCACGGTCGCTTGCGACCCCACCGGCATGAAGGCCGGAGTCGCCACAGTGCCGTGGGCGGTCCGCAGTTCGCCGACTCTGGCCGGCGAGTGCCCTTCCCGGTGCAGCACCTGGAATGCGCAACCAGCCATCACATCCTTTCAGGAGCCGCGACGCCAAGGATTCCCAAACCATTCCGGATGACGGTCTGGACGCTCCGGAAGAGGCAGAGCCGGGCGGCGGTCAGAGCAGGCACCAGCATTTCGCCCTTACGTCCCTGCTCGGCTTCCGGGATGGCAGTCTTGAGGGGATCCTGGCCGTCCACTTCAGATTCAAGCGCGGGCGGGAGGATGCGGTGCTTGTAATAATAGGCATGGAGGCGTGCCGCGAGATCCTGCAGATAATACGTCAGCCGATGCGGCTCCAGAGCCTGCGCGCTCGCCTCCAGCAGCGCCGGGTATTCCGCCAAGGGCTTGATCAGGTCCAAATCATCCGGCGAACCCAGCACGTTCCAGTCCACCGTCCCTGCCGGCGGGACGACGATCCCCCGCTGGGCGGCGACCCGGAATACACTGGCGACCCGCGCATGGGCGTATTGGACATAGTAGACGGGATTTTCCGCCGACTGCTCTTTGGCGATTTCCAAATCGAAATCCAATTGGCTGTCGGCCCTCCTGGTCAGGAAAATGAACTTCGCGGCGTCCGCGCCTACCTCCTCAATTACTTCTCGTAGAGTGACCATTTCCCCCGCTCGCTTGGACATCGTCACACGCTGACCGCCGCGCATCAGGTTGACGATCTGCACCAGGATCATCTTCAAGCGATCCTTCGGATAGCCGAACGCCTCCACCGCCGCCTGCATCCGGGGAATATAGCCGTGGTGATCGGCCCCCCAGATGTTGATCAGGAGATCATACCCCCTGGCCAGCTTATCCCGATGGTAGGCGATGTCGGAAGCGAGATAGGTGTACTCCCCATCCTGCTTCCGAACAACGCGATCCTTGTCGTCGCCGAAGGCCGTGGACCGGAACCACAGGGCGCCGTCCTGATCGAAGACTAATCCCTTATCCTTTAGGTCGTTAAGCGCGCCCTCGACTTTACCTTCATCGAAAAGAGACTGCTCACTGAACCATGTATCGAAGCGGAGGCCAAACGTTTGCAGATCAGCCTTGATGCCATTCAGCAACTGCGTACACGCCCAGCTGGCCACTTTGTCGGGAATAGTCGGTTCAAATCCCAGACTGCCGGTTTGTTGCTGGTCGCGTAACCGCTCAGCTAGATCACCGATATACGTGCCTAGATACCCATCCTCAGGGCCAGGTTGCTTCTTGAAGGCTGCGGTCACCGACGCAGCCATGAGACGTACTTGCCGGCCGGCGTCATTGATGTAATATTCCGTGCTGACTTCATAGCCCACTTGCCTGAGGAGATTGGCAAGGGCCCCGCCGACTGCGGCTCCGCGTCCATGCCCCATATGCAAGGGACCCGTCGGGTTGGCGCTCACAAACTCCAGCAGCACCCGCTTTCCAAGACCGAGGATCGACTTTCCGTACTGCTGTCCCTGCGCTTCGATCTCCGTCAGGACCTGAAACCAGAGATCCCGTTTGACCGTCAGATTGATATAGCCGGGTGGCGCCACATCGGCACGCTCAAGCACATCACCGTGAGAGGGCAACAGACGCTTGGCGATGATCTGCGCGATTTCCATGGGCGCGCGATGTTCAGAGGCGGACAGGTTCATGGCGACGGTCGTGGCGAGATCACCCCAGGCAATTTGTTTGGGGATGTCGAGGACAAGAGGTGGCAGGGAGGTCAGCTTGAGGTCGCCCGAGGCCCGCGCGTCCTCCAAAGCTTCCCGCAACGTGGAGAGGACTGTTTCCCTCACGACCCCCACCGACATAAGACGCTCCACATGACTGCGGCCCTCGAGAACCCCCTCGAGGGCCGCCAAAGTGAAGTGCACTCTACCATAAAGGGGTATCGCAAGCAAGGTTCACACCGCCTCGAAGACCATGTTCTGCAAGGCTTCCCGTTAGGCTCCGAACCATTGCTTCGCCTTGGCGAGATCCTCGGGCGTATTGATGTTGAAAAACGAACGCAGCTCAGGATCGACCGTCGTGAACGCCGATTCCGGTATCCGATGAACCGTGAGCTCCGGACGCTCGCAGAGATCCTGGACCTTGAGTCGGTCGGACTCGACAAGAGACTTCAGCACCGGGAGACAGGCCTTCGCATACACGGCATGCATGGGTTGGAGCTTTCCTTTCACGTCTGGAATGACGATGTCGCCTCGCCCTGCTTGCGCCAACACGACCTGGATCGTCCTGGGAGAAAGCCACGGCATATCACTGGCCGCGACAAAGACCTGATCGCGCGCGGCGAAGTGTAGCCCTGTGTACAGCCCGCCGAGGGTGGCACGGTCAGGAACGAGATCCACAACAACCCGCACCCCCAACGACGCAAAGGGTTCAACCGCATCGGCGACGATCAGGATTTCATCGAAAAGGCCTTGATACGCGTCCAGCACCCTCCGGATGCAAGTGCGGCCGCCGATATCGAGGAAACGCTTATCGATGCCGAGGCGGCGGCTTTTCCCTCCCGCAATGATGAGGCCTGTCACGGTCCGCCTCCCGCTTGAGAATAAAAAAGGGGGGTGGGTTTGTGCCCCACCCCCCGCACCCATTACCCCATCCGCTTACGAAGCTGATCGGCTGTTCACTTCACCATTTTCTTTTTGTTGGCGCGCCGCCGCAGGATCCAGCCTTCCGCGATGATCATCCCCACCGCCATCAAGACCGGGTAGACCTTGGCCTCGATCGGAACCGGCGGCTGCAGGATGGTGTAGTAGAAGGCCGACAACGCCATCTTCAGGCCGGCATCGCCGTTATGGCCGTCCCAGGCAAAGAAGACGGTCGGAATGTACCTTCCCGTATCGAATTGGACGTCGGAGTCCTTGTCATCGGTCTGGAGGGCGCGCTTCACGAGGACGGTCCACCGTCCGTCCTTCCACTCGCCCTTAACCAGCTTCAAGTCCCCGGTGGCCCCCATACGTTCATCAAGCGGCTTGTCCCAGCCCGAGCCGGTATAGGCCGTGAGTGTCCCGTCGGCTTCCCACTTCCAGAGATCAACATGCCGCTTCTCTTCCCCAAACAGGAAACGCGGCTTTTCAGGAGGCGTGATCTCCTGCCACTTGGCCGGGAACTGAATGGCCACCGCATCGTTGTAAGCTTCGTATTTGTTCTGCTTAGCAGCGATCGAATTTTCTTCCCCGGTCGTGGGCGGTGCTTCCTCAACCGGAACCACCTTTACACCGGCAGTTACTTGGCTCTTGGTACGGTCGTCCCATTGGAACAAGAAGGCGATCTCCTTCTGGTTGTACATGGACCGGACCCAGAGGTCGTCAATCCGATTCACAAAGTTCCTCGGCTTGTGGGTGATTTGTCCCCCCATCCCGATGAGCCGCCGAGAGATCTTCTGCCATTTCTTGTCCTGCGGATCGGCCGGTATGTCGCCCTCGATCGGTGCGGAGGGGACGACGAAATTGATCTTCGGCTTGTCGGTCTGCGGATCCATTTCAAGCAACTTAGAGAATGGATCTGCCTCCTTTTCGCGCTCGCACACCGAATTCACGAAGTTGGCCATGTGCCATCGTTCTTCGACGGTGGTGTTGTCGGCGAAGGACGGCATCGGTGTGCCGTTCACGCCGGTGGAGAAGGTTCGGAAGATGGTCTCGACTTTGTATGGATCCTGCCGGCTGCCACGGAAGTTCCAACACTTGTGCCAGTTCGCCGGCTGGATCGGGAATCCCCAGTCATCCTTCAGATTGAAGGCATTGCCGTCTCCGCGGCCTTCCATGCCGTGGCACTCCACGCATTTCTTGTCGACCACGAGCTGGGCGCCCTTTTCGATGCTCTCCTTGCTGTAGGAGACCTTCTTCATCTCATCCTTTTTACTAAAATCGAGGATGCTGAAGGTTTCGGTCTTGTCATCGAACTTCCTGTCCTTCACGAGCTGCATCGTCACAAAGGACAGCACTTCAATTCTCTGCTGCTCCGTCAGGATGCCGTCCCACGACGGCATTGCGGACCCAGGCAATCCATGCGTGACAGTATCAAGGAGATCATTCTTACCTGAATCAGGCGTTCTTTCGTTAATATTGAAAAGCGGTAGCTCACCGCTCGCGGTATGACGGATCTTGAAAGTGCCCTGGTTGAAGTTGCGCGGACGCGGCCAGAGCCGATCAGCGCCCGGACCGTCGCCGGCGCCGTCCACGCCATGACACCAGACACACTTCCGGAAGTAAATCTTCTTGCCAGCCTCGATCATATCGGGACTGGGCTTGGCGGGGTTGGTCCCTTTCACAAACCCCGGGGACAAACCCGCATCAGCAGCCACATCGTCGGTCGTCCAGAGGACCGTGACTCCAGCCCCCACTCCGATGGCGACCGCCAGGACGGCGACCACCAGGCTCTTACGCGATACATTGGAAAAATAACGGTTCATTGCTTATACCCCTACGTTGTCGGGAACGGTTAATCCCACGTCCGTGGATAGTAGCCCGTATGCCAATATTCGAAAAGAATAACCTTCCAAATTTCATCGACTGTCAGATGCTGCTCCCACGGGGGCATCACCGAGGCCCAGGGGAAGCCTTCGCGAGGAAGACCGATGCCGCCCTTCGAGACGCGCCAGAACACGAAGGTCTCCTGGAGTTGTGCGATCGTGCCTGCATCCGTAAAATTGGCCGGGATGGGATTGAAGGCAAAAGCGAACATCCCACGCCCGTTCAGATTATCCCCGTGGCAGAAATGGCAGTTCTGGAAGAAGATTTGCCCGCCTTCGCGGACATACTGCAGATAAGGCGGCGCCTTCTCATCCCAAGGGTTGCCGTCGGCGTACTTCTTTTGGATCATATCTGAATACTTCCCGTCGTCGTCCACGCGGTAGGGGCTGCTCGCGGTCTGCAGGACAAAGGTCTTGCCGTGCACCTTGGTGCTCGCGGGAGGCGCCGGGTGCACCGTCCGCAGCTCGATCGGCTCGTCGATGCTCGGCGCCAGACTGTTGTAACCCAGAAATCCGACGATAAAAGGCAAGAGCACGACAATAGCAGCCCTGATCATCCTGGTTGTGGCTGTATTGGCATCGGCGACGGCGATGACGGGCTTCCGGAAGTCTTTCCAGGACTCTTCCGTGGAAGACACCCACATGAAGATCCCGATCAGCGTCATGGTGGCATAGATGGCCCGCACGCTGAACGGAATAGGTGGATAGATCCGATACCTGAAGTAGATGATGGAGAAAAGGAATAGCCCGGTCGCTTGTGCAAGCTTGTTAACCTTAATCCCCGCCTTACCCAGATAATGGAAGGCGCCAATGAACAGGAGCGCAAAGCCTCCCATCTCGACCAACATCTGGAT
>DASYQR010000088.1:0-5175 GCA_036005325.1 Nitrospirales bacterium
ATCAAGCCCAGCTCGCTGGGCGATATCGTGCATGCGCTGCCAACCGTGGCGGCCTTGCGACGCCGGTGGCCATCGGCGAAGCTCGCCTGGCTGGTGAAGCGGGAGTGGGCAGAGGTGCTCGAAGGCAATCCCGATCTCGACGACGTGCTGGCCGTGGATCTGTCACTGAATGGATGGCCGGCGGCCATTCGGGCCGTGCGCGCCGGACGCTTCGATCTGGTGGTGGATCTTCAAGGTCTCCTCCGGAGTGCGGTACTGGGATGGATATCGGGTGCGTCGGTTCGGGTTGGGTTTGCGAATGGCCGCGAGGGCAGCCCGTGGTTCTACACCGATCGCATCACCGTTCCTGCTGTGTCCATGCATGCTGTGGACCGGTATCTCCTCATCGCCAGGGCCCTGGGCGCCGAGCCGGACAAGCCGGGCCCGAGCGCGTTCCCTCTGCCGCACGATGCAGGCGCCGAGGCAAGAATGGATGCGCTCCTTGCCGCGGCGGGTGTCCAGACGGGAACAGCGCTCGTGGCGTTGAACCCCTCGGCGCGATGGACCACGAAACGCTGGCCGGCCGAATCGTTTGCTGCAGTGGGCGATCGGCTCCAGCAACAGGCGAACGTCCGGGTGGTAGTGGTTGGCGGTGCCGAAGATCGTCCGGTAGGGGAAGCGGTGATGCGAGCCATGCGGACCGCGCCGATTGATTTTGCGGGGAAGACGACGATGAAGGAATTGATCGCGCTGCTGAGGCGCCTGCGGCTCTTCATCACGAACGATTCGGGACCTATGCATCTGGCCGCGGCCGTCGGCACGCCCGTCATCGTACTCTTTGGACCGACCGATCCGGCCAGGACCGGTCCCTATGGCAACGGCCACACGATACTGAGAAGCGGGATTCCCTGCAGCCCCTGTTTCAGCCGGCGCTGTAGGAACATCGTTACGATGGAGTGCATGACTGCCATCCACCCGCAACAGGTGATTGAATCAGCGACGAAACTACTGAAAGGGGAAGAGCTATGCCAATCGACAAGGAACTGCTAGCGATCCTGGCCTGTCCCAAGTGCAAGGGGGACATCAAGCTGACTGACAAGGGCGATGGGCTGATCTGCCAGGCCTGCAAGCTGATGTATCCGATCAAAGACGACATTCCAGTCATGCTGATCGACGAGGCCATCAAGGTGACATGAACATCCTGCTCGTCAGGCCGGATGGCATCGGGGACGAAATCCTGTCGCTGCCCGTGGCGACAGAACTGCGCCGTCTGATGCCCGGTGCGCGGCTGAGCTTACTTTCGACCGACTATGCCGCGCCGGTGCTGGCGTATCATCCGGACCTCGATGAAGTGCTGACCGTGACGGGGCGGGAGACTCTCAGTAAACTCGTACGGCTGTTCCGGCGCAACGTGGATGCCGCCATTTTCCTCAAGCCCTTCCGGCGTCTCATGACAGCAGCCTGGCTGGCGCGTGTTCCGTTGCGCGTCGGCACGGGGTACCGGTGGTATTCCTGGCTGCTGAATCGCCGGGTCTACGAGCACCGCAGGGACTTCTCCCGCCATGAAAGCGTCTACAATCTCGGCTTGCTCCGCGGGCTGAGGCTCTCGCCGGGTGATGTGTCGCCGCCGCGTCTGGTGGTAACCGATGAAGAGCGGGACTGGGCGCGCAGGCTGCTCGACGGCTCCAGGATGCTACGCGTGCTCGTCCATCCCGGCGGCTTCTCCAGTCGTCTCTGGAAACCGGTTCACTACCGCGATCTGATCTGGCATCTGGCGAACAAGGGACGCGAGGTACTGGTGACGGGGACTGTGGCGGAACGAGACAAGTTCCGGACCGATACGCAAATTTCCGCATGGCCGGCCGGCGTGAGAGACCTGATGGGACAGTTGACGCTTCGGCAGTTGATGGCGGTGATCGCCGAGAGCCATGCGGTGGTGTCTTTGGCCACCGGGCCGATGCATATGGCGGCCGCGCTCGGAGTGCCGACGGTCAGCATCTTCGACCCGCGCCGGAGCAACTCGCCGACCCGTTGGCAGCCATTGGGCACGGGGGTCGTGCTTCGGCCGGAAGTCCCGACCTGTGAGAAGTGCATTTACGAAGCGTGCCCTTACTGGGACTGTTTGGACCGGATTACCATGACGATAGTGGCCGAGCGGATCACCCAGGTGCTGGCGCGCTCGCTGCCGGTCCAGGTGGCCGATGTCTAAGCTCTCGGCTTACGTCCTGACGTTCAACGAAGAGAGCAAGATTCGGGACGCGCTCGAGAGTCTCACATGGGCCGACGAGATCGTGGTCCTGGATTCCCATAGCACCGACCGGACCGAACAGATCTGCCGGGAGTATACGGACAAGGTCTATCAATGCGATTTTGCGGGCTTCGGGAGACTGCGCAACCGCGCCCTGGAGCTGGTCACGCACGACTGGGTGCTGAGCATCGACGCCGACGAGCGCGTGACTGACGAGCTGCGCGAGGAAATCCGGCGTGAGCTTGCCAGCGGTCCCCGCGCCGATGCGTTCTTCGTTCCTCGGAAGAATTATTTTCTGGGGCGGTGGATCCGGCACTGCGGGTGGTACCCGGACTACCGCCAGCCGCAATTCTTCAACAAGCACCGCTTGCGCTACCGCGACGATCTGGTGCACGAAGGCTTCGAGGCGACGGGGACGATCGAGTATCTGCGCGGTCACGCCCTGCAATATCCGTTTCTCGACCTGGGTGAGTATCTGCGGAAGATGAGCCGGTACTCCTCGCTCATGGCAGAACAGATGGCCGGCCGCGGGGAGAAATTTCGCGCGCATCAACTGATCACCCATCCGGTCTTTACCTTTTTTAAGATGTACGGGCTCCGGCAGGGCTTTCGCGATGGGATGCCGGGCTTGATCCTCTCGCTGCTGTATGCGTACTACACGTTCGTGAAGTACGCCAAGCTCTGGGAGCGGACACGGGAGGCTGTGGGATGACAGTGAATGTCCTCCAGACCGAGTCGGCGCTCGAGCTGGGAGGCGAGGAGTTTCGCGTGCTGGCCGAGGTCGAAGGCTTGGTCCAGCGGGGTCATCGTGTCATCCTTGCTCTCAGGCCGAATAGCCAATTGCAAGGCCTCGCGAGCGCACAGGGGGTTCCGGTCGAGACGGTCATGATGGAAAAGTGGCTCTATCCGATCGCAATCCTTTTCTTGGTTCGACTGATCTCGCGGTATACAATCGATATTGTTCACACCCATGGATCGCGGGATAGCTGGATCGCGGCCATTGCGGGAAGGCTTTCCAGGAGGAAGCCTGTCATCATTCGGACCCGTCATAAATCTGTCCCCATTGCCGATAATTTTCTGAACCGGATTCTGTACACACGGTTGACCGATCGAATCATCACAACGGGAGAACGGGTGCGGCAGGACCTCATACAGCGCAATCGATTCGACGGCTCGCGGATTGTGTCGATTCCGACCGGCGTGGACCTCGGCCTGTTCCGTCCTCGGCCGGATGACGGCGCCTTTCGGGCTGAACTGGGGATCGCTCCCCAAGAGTTTCTGGTCGGGATGGTGTCATTTCTGAGAGATTACAAGGGGTATCGCTACTATATTGAAGCAGCCCGGCTGGTGCTAGAGAGAGAGGCCATGGTGCGCTTTCTCATCGTCGGCGACGGGCCAGAACAGGAAGCTCTCCGTGCGCAGATCGATCAACTGGGATTGACCGACCGAGTCATTATGACCGGCCACCGAGAGGACATCCCGAACATCCTGTCCGCCCTGGATCTGTTTGTCCTCACCTCGATCGACGCGGAAGGCCTGCCGCAAGTGATCACGCAGGCTCTAGCCATGGAAAAACCGGTGGTAGCCAGCAACGTGGGAGCGGTCAGCGAAGTCGTCATGCATGGACAGACTGGCCTGTTAGTGCCCCCACGGGATCCTGATGCGATGGCTGAGCAGATTCTCCTGTTGATGAAGGACCGGGACCTCGGCCGCCGCCTTGCCTACAACGGCAGGCGGCTGGTGGAAGAACGATATAGCCTGGCCACGATGCTCGATCGGGTCGAGGCTTTGTATAAAGGCGTCCTGGCAGAACTGCTAGTCTGTGCGAGCCTCCTGGACTGGTGGCTCGAGATCGGAGCAGCCATATGAAAGGCGTGATTCTCGCGGGTGGGCTTGGGACCCGGCTCTATCCTTTGACCAAGGTGACGAACAAACACTTACTGCCGGTCTACGACAAGCCGATGATCTACTACCCGATCCAGACGCTGGTGAACGCCGGAATCCGCGATATTCTGCTGGTGACGGGCGGCAACAGCGCGGGAGACTTTCTGCGGCTCCTGGGTAATGGGACGGAATTCGGCCTGCAGCATCTGAACTACACCTATCAGGAAGGAGAAGGCGGGATCGCGGCTGCCTTGAGCCTGGCGGAGTTCTTTGTGAACCGGGAGCCCGTCTGCGTGATCCTGGGGGACAACATCATCGAACGGAACATCGTCGTCGCCGTGCGAGCCTACGAAAAGCAAGGCAAGGGAGCGAAGGTCCTTCTTAAAGATGTCAAGGATCCTCAGCGCTTCGGAGTCGCCGTGTTGGATGGAAATCGCCTGGTCCGGATCGAGGAAAAACCGAAAGAACCAAAATCCCCCTATATCACCACCGGCATCTATTTTTACGACCATGAGGTCTTTGATATCATCCGGACGCTGAAGCCCTCAGCGCGTGGCGAATTGGAGATCACCGACGTGAACAATGCCTATCTCGAGCGCGGCCGGTTGACATGGGATATCCTCGATGGATGGTGGACCGATGCCGGGACGTTCGAGTCGCTGAAGCTGGCCAATAATCTCGTCGCCCAGACCGGCGCGAACAAGATGTAGCCGCCATGCGTATTCTTGTCACAGGCGGGGCCGGGTTCATTGGCTCGCATTTTGTCCGTCACCTGTTGGCGGAGAAGGAGAACCAGGTCGTCAACCTGGATGCGCTCCGCTATTCCGGCAATCTCGACAACCTCAAAGACATTGAAGGGGATCCTCGTTATCGCTTCATCCATGGCGACATCTGCGATGCGGCTCTCGCAGACAAAATTGTAGGCGAGCATCAGATCGAAGCCATCGTGAACTTCGCCGCGGAAACGCACGTGGATCGGTCCATTATGGACCCGAGCGGGTTCGTCAGGACCGATGTAGTCGGAACCGCCGTCCTGCTGGAGGTAGCGCGAGCAGCAGGCGTGC
>DASYQR010000089.1:0-9602 GCA_036005325.1 Nitrospirales bacterium
TAACGTGACGTTTGGCGCGTACACCGGAGTCGCTTTGCTGGTTCAAAGCACCGGCAGTATCACGTCCACCGGCGCGATCACCATCACAGGAGCAGATTTGACAGTGGCGGCCGTTGACGCGGATACGACCTTGTTGAACACAAGCGCGGCACTGATTTTGCGTGCGAACCTTGGGGCTCTGGTCCCTTACGCGGGAGCGTTGTCCGTGCCCCCTAATCAAATAGCAGGAGGAGCCACCTTCGCATCTGGTGGAGCGGGCGCAGGAATCAATCTCAATGGCGGTACGATCACGACTGCGGGTGGTCCTGTCATCTTGGGCGGCGCCGTGACCCTGGGCGCCAACACCACAATCAACGCCGGCGCGGGCGCCGTTACGTTCGCGAGCACGGTCAATGGCTCGCGCACCCTGACCGTGAACAGCACAGGCGCGACGACGTTCAGCGGCGCGGTCGGCGGCGGCACTGCGCTGACCTCGCTAACCACCAACGCCGGCGGCACGACGGTCATCAACGGCGGCTCGATCAGGACGAGCGGCGCGCAACTTTACAACGACGCCGTGACCCTGGGCGCCAACACCACGCTGACGAGTACCGGCGCCGGCAATATCACCTTCGCCTCCACCCTGAGCAATGCCGTCGCCCGGTCGCTGACCGTGAACACCAGCGGCGTCACCACCTTCGGCGGCGCGGTCGGCGGCGGCACTGCGCTGACTTCGCTAACCACCAACGCCGGCGGCACGACGGTCATCAACGGCGGCTCGATCACAACGAGCGGCGCGCAAACTTACAACGACGCCGTGACCCTCGGCGCCAACACCACGCTTAACGCTACGGTCGAGGGGGGTTCTATCACTTTCGCCAACACGCTCAACGGCGCGTTCAGCCTCACCGCCAATGCCGGGGGGTTTACTACCTTCGGCGGCGCGGTCGGCGGCGGCACCGCCCTGACCTCGCTGACCACCAATGCCGGCGGCACCACGCGCATCAACGGCGGCTCGATCACAACGAGCGGCGCGCAGACCTTCAACGATGCCGTGACCCTGGGCGCCAACACCACGCTGACGAGTACCGGCGCCGGCAATATCACCTTCGCCTCCACCCTGAGCAATGCCGTCGCCCGCACCCTGACCGTAAACACCAGCGGCGTTACCACCTTCGGCGGTGCCGTCGGCGGCGGCACCGCCCTGACTTCGCTGACCACCAACGCCGGCGGCACCACGGTCATCAACGGTGGCACGATCAGGACGAGCGGTGCGCAAACTTACAACGACGCCGTGACCTTGGGCGCCAACACCACCCTGACGAGCACCGGCGCGGGCGCCGTGACGTTCGCGAGCACGGTCAATGGCGCACGCACCCTGACCGTGAACACGACCGGCGCCACCACCTTCACAGGCGCCGTCGGCGGCGGCACCGCCCTGACCTCGCTGACCACCAACGCCGGCGGAACGACGGCCCTTAACGGCGGTGCCGTCACCACCACCGGCAACCAAATTTACAACGATGCCCTCACGTTCGGCGCCAACACCACCCTGACGAGCACCGGCGCCGGCACGATCAGGTTCGGCAACACGGCGAATGGGGCGTTCAACCTCACGACGAACAGCGGAACCTTCACCAACAATTCGACGCTTAATACATCCGCCGGGTCCGGCAATGTCACCGTGAATGCCTCTGCGGTAACATTGGGGAACCTGAATGCGGGAACCGGGACGATAACCGTCAACACGGGCGGTACTGCGTTGAATATCGGATCGCTGGATGCAGGGACACTCACGGCCAGTACGTTGAATGTGGCGTCCGGATCGATGACTACCGGGTCGAGCTTTACCTTCAGCGGCGCGCTCAACCTGGTTTCTTCCGGGAATATCACGGTGACGAACCCTGTGACTGCCACGGGAGCCCTGTCGGCGACCGCTGCAGGGGCCATCACCGGGGCCGGCGGAATCGGTGGGGCAACCAGTACCACGCTGACTGCTGCCTCCGTCGGGGTGATTCCCAACCAAACCGGGATCGGAACCACTCCGCTGAGACTGACCGGTGCCGGGCCGTTGACGATCACAGCAACGGGAGCAACGGCAACGAATGGGATCAGCGTTCAATCCGCGGGATCGATCCTGTTGGGCAGCGTCACGGCCAACGGCGGCGGCGGACGCGTCATCGTCCTCGACAGCATTGGGGGACAGCTCAATGGAACCGGCGCGGCGGCGCCGCAAGTTGTGGGCGGAAAGGTGATCCTCCTGGCACGCACGCTCGCCGACATTGGGTTCCCGGGGTCCCTCGGTGTGAACAGCAGCGCTCCGCCTGTCCTCTGCGGGGCATCCGCCGGCGGCGCTGCCGGGGCAGCGTCCTGTGCCTTCCCAGCAAACGTCAACAATTCGTTCGCCGCCTTTGCGGCTAACTTAAACCTGCAGACGAGCAACTTGCAGTCGGGTATTCTGACTGGTTTAACTCCACAGCTTGTGGGGCCCGCTCAGTTACTGAGTAACGGCATCCTGCCGGAAGAAACCTTCCTGACGGCCGAGTGCCACGAAGTGGATAAGAAGAGACGCGAAGAAGGTAAGAACGGATACAAAGATCTTGATGAGAACAGAGTAGTTGTGTGTGTAAAAACTCTGGTTGCGCAAGGCGGCGGGAACAGGGGGTCAAGCGGGGTGGTGATCGTCGCGCCCTAACCTGTCTCTCACCCCATCAAAGCATGAAAAGTTTCAATAGAGCGGTACTTCTCAGAAGACTGGCCCGGCGCTGCGGAGCTAGATTTCGCGCGATGGTAGAGATGCTTGATCCCATGCCGCTCAGCCGAAACCAGTGCGGCTTCGTCATCATCCACGTACAGCGTAGCAGCAGGATCAAAGCCCAAGATCGCCTCTGACTTAACCCAGTAAGCCGCCCTCGACTTCAGGCATCCCACGTCGAACGCCGTCACAAGCCGGTCCAGATGTTGGTCCAGGCCCGTTTGCGCCATTTTGAGCGCGAGGGTCTTGGGATGCGCATTCGTGACCAGGTGCACCGGAATCTTCCGCTCCCGCAGGAACCCGAGAAAGACGAGACTGTCCGGATGCGGCGCGATGCGATGCCGGAGGGAGTCCTTAATAGCTGGCACGTCGAGGCCCAGCGTGCGGGTCCAGTAGTCGAGGTCGGTCCAGTCCAGCTCGTCTTCGACGGCGCGGTAGAGCACGATCAGCCGCTCGCGTGCGGCCTCCACCGACAGGCGATTGGCCGCGGCATACCGCTCCGGCAGGGCCTCCAAATAGAAATGGTCATCGAAGGCCCTGTCGAGGAGCGTCCCGTCCATGTCCAATAGAACGGTCGTGATCGTGTCCCAGTTCATGGCCCCATTATACAGACAACGTCGCGTCGTGTCGCCTGCGGCTGCGGGGTCCTGCCGCTGCGGACCTCCGCCGTGCTCTGAAATTTGCGCGCGGCGGAGGGCCTCCCCTCCGCGTCACCCCTCTACCTCCGGCGACATTGGCTTTCTTGCGGGTGACGCCGGGTTGTCCGGACCGGCGCAGGACTTGAGGCCGGAGCGCAGTTCTGCGGGGCCGCACCAGCGCAGGCCGGTCCGAGACGGCCGGACGCCCGGCGACAGGACCCGCTCTTTCTTGTCAAGGCTGCGGATAGCATGCTAGCGTGAGCCGCATGTTCACCGTGGCCATCATCGGACGTCCGAACGTCGGCAAGTCAACGCTGTTCAACCGCATGCTGGGCCGGCGGCAGGCCATCGTCCAAGACTTCCCCGGGGTGACGCGCGATCGGCATTACGCCGACTGTGAATACCGGGGACGGACGTTCCAGGTGATCGACACCGGCGGACTGGTGCCGTCCTCCGACGATCGGATGCTGAGCCTGATCCGCGAGCAGTCGCGCCGGGCCATCGAGGAGGCAGACGCCCTGGTTTTTCTGATGGACGGGCGGGAAGGCCTCACTCCGCTCGACCGGACGATCACCGACTTGCTGCGCGGCGTGAACAAGCCCGTCTTCGTCGCGATCAACAAGATCGACACCCCCAAATCCGACCCGCTGATCGGGGATTTTTACGCACTGGGGATGGACCCGCTGTTTCCCCTTTCCGCCGAGCACGGCGAGGGAGTTGCGGAATTGCTGGACGCACTCTATCCGTTGATTCCGGCCGCACAAGACGGAACGCCCGCCGTGGAGATCCCCAAGGTCGCCGTTGTGGGGCGCCCCAATGTCGGCAAGTCCACGTTCATCAACACGCTCCTCGGCGAGACTCGTTTGGTGGTCAACGACGTGCCCGGCACGACGCGCGACTCCATTGACACCCTCGTCCGCTACAAGAAAACCGCATATCTCTTCATTGACACGGCGGGGATACGGCGGCGCGGCAAGATCGATCCGGGAGTGGAGCGTTACAGTGTGGCGCGCGCCATGCGGGCCCTCGGCCGGGCCGACCTGGCCGTCCTGATCGTAGACGGCGTCGAAGGGGTCACGGAGCAGGACACCAAGATCGCCGGATTGGCCGTGCGCGGGGGACGCGCCTGCATCCTGTTCGTGAACAAGTGGGATCTGCGGGCAGACGACACGGATGCCAAGGCGAAATACGAGGCCGAGCTTCACCGACGCTTCGCGTTCCTATCCTGGGCGCCCGTGCTCTTCGGTTCGGCCCTGCAATTCAAGACTGTCTCGGGCATCTTCGCGCTCATCGATCATACCTTGAAAGCGTTCACGCACCGTGTACCCACGGCGCAACTCAACCGCGTCTTCCAGGAGGCGATTGCTGCGAACCCCCTGCCTATCCGCAAGCGTAAGCCCGTGAAGTCGGTTTACATCACCCAGGTTGCGACCAAGCCCCCGACGTTTGTCCTCTTCTGCAAGCATTCGGAGGAAATCGGCGCGCCTTACCTGCGGTACCTGGAGAACTATTTCCGCGAGCGGTTCGACTTCGCCGGCACCCCGATTCGCATCTTCGCGAAGGCCAAATGATCCCGGTCCGCGCGGTCCTCTTTCTCGCACTACTGGCCGGTCTGCTCGCCACGTTTTCCAGCGCAGCGGAGGCCCCGGGCACCGCCGCCGAGATCGTCGCCAGCAAACGGGCCTTCGCTCCGGAGGTGGTCACGCTGCGGCTGGACGCACCGGCTACGCTGATCATCCGCAACGAGGATGAAGACCTGCATGCTTTCGTCCCCTTGCTGCTGTTTCAACGCACCAACGTGCAGGTGGCCGGAAACGGCGCCCCCGAATTCAACGAGACAGGGTTTGTCCGCGTCCTGGTTCCTCCGCGCGGCAGGGCCGAGCTTCGCTTCACCCCCAGGACAGCCGGCACCTTCTTCTATTTTTGCGACCTCCCGGGCCACAACATGCGGGCTCTAATCGTCGTCAAGTAGGCTCCATCTTCAGTCGTTGACAGAGCCCCACCCGCACGACTACCATACCCCCTGAGAGGGGGTTCGCTTATGCTCCCTTCCCTCATGGAACGTAGGGGACGATCTTTACCCCTTTCATACTAATTCCGAACGGCTACCAGAAGGAGATCACCGCATATGCTATCCGGACGCTTTTCTTTAAGAGGGTTTCTGTTGTTCCTGGTTCTTTTCCTGGGGATCGGCACGGACGCTGCCCTGGCCCAGCAAAAAGCTCCTCCAACTGCTCCGCTTCCCCCGGCCACTCCTCCAGCCGCTCCTCCAGCAGCCGCTCCGGCCGCGCCTTCAGCCTATGAAGTGTGGGCTATCGATCAGTCCGACGGCTCGAAGGACGGCGGCGGGACCCTCTATGTCTATGACGGTGCCGCCTTGGCGGCAGACCCGAAATCCGCCAAAGCCGAGACGGTGGATCTGGGCGCCAAGTTCGCCGAGGCTTGCAAGGAGGCCGGTGGCTATCCGAAGCGGCCTCACATGATCTTCTTCACCAAGGACGGAAAGTACGCGATCCTCTCCTACGTGGCCAGTGGCCATGTCGTGTTCATAGACGCGGCCTCCCGCGCGCCGATCGGGTGTGTGAGCCTGGGCAAGAACGCCCATTCGGCCTGGCCAACAGCCGATATGAAGATGGCGATCGGCGCCAACATCGCCGAGAAGAAGCTCGTCCGCATCTGGACCGACTACGCGAACAAGAAGTTCACGGTCAATCCGTCCAACGACGTCTTGGCCCTGGAGTCCTTGGAATCGGGTGCGACGCTTCCAGACATGGCGCCGATCTGTCCGATCACCGAAAGCAAAAGCAAGTTCGTCCTCGTCACCCCGCGCGGCGGCGGCCTGGTCATCTTCGACATCACGAAAACCCCCATACTTCTCTCGGGAGTACTCACAAAAAATGCCGTCAGTCCGGCAGGGTGCGGTGGCGTCCAGATCGGGTCCACCATGTACCTTAACTCGGGTGGGGGATGGCCGGCCACGGCCCTGAATCATGATGTCTATGCCTTCGGGCTCGGCTCCCTCCCTGATGGAAGCGTGCCGGAGCGGATCGGCAACCGCGACGGCGGTGACTCTCACGGGATGGTAGCCCTCGGCAACAAATACCTCTGGTCGGGCGACCGTCACCTCAACCTAATCGATGTGTACGATACAGGGAACGGCAACATTAAGGTGGGAACGATCACACTGGATGGAGACCTCAGCAAGGACCCCGCCCCGGACCTGATGGATGCGGCACCGGACGGCAGCTATGTATTTGCCGCGCTCCGCGGCCCGAGCCCGCTGACCGGCAACAACAAGGACGTCAACAACGCCGTCGGCAGCACGCCGGGCGTCGGCGTCATTAAAGTTGAAGGCGGCGGGAGGAGCGGGAAACTGGTCGGCATCGCCGCGATCAGCAAGATGGCGGAGGAGAAGGATAAGGACGGGACTGCCGTGAAGAAAGAGAAAGCCGATCCGCACGGCATTCAGGTGCGAAAGAAATAACAGGCGCCGCTTGTCGCAGGGGAGGGTCCTTCGGGGGGCCCTCCCCGCTTTTAACCACTCCGTTCACGCGAGAATGCGCGCATGACCGACAGCGAGCTCCAACGTATCATCCAATACGTCACTGGCCGCTTTTCCTATGGACTGCCGGAAACCACCGAGATTGTCCGGACCGGGTTCAGCGAGCTTGTGGCCTTGGCAACGACAAGCGCGACCAGGCTCGAACGCGACGCCATCCTGGCCTACGTGATCGCCTACACGGCGAAGAAGACGGGGCATCCCGAGCCCATGGTCCGGGAAGTCCTCGAGGCCGGAGGCCGCTGGCTGGATCAGGCCTGCGAGGAGCTCGCCAAGCGGGAGAACGAGCCCGTCAATTAGCGATCCGCTCATTCGCCTTGGACTCATGCCCGACAGTTGGCTCTCACGAAAGGACTTCGAGGCTCTCGTGGCCGAGGCAGTTAAGGGCCTGCCCAAGGAGTTCCAACGCTATCTCGACAACGTGGCGATCGAAGTCCAGGATGAGCCGGCCGAGGAAGCGCTCGAGGCCGTCGGACTCGAGCAGGAGGACGCTGATGAGTTGCTCGGGCTCTACTGGGGGCGCTCCATTCAAAGCGAGTCTTTCTTCGATACCGGCGGACAGCTCCCGGACCGTGTCTACATCTACCGCGGCCCGATTCTACGTCAGTGCAAGACAGAGGCGGATGTCGTGTATGAAGTTCAGGAAACCGTCGCGCATGAAATCGGCCACCACTTTGGGCTGTCCGACGATGAGATGCCGTTTTAGCAGCCTGACGATTCTCACTGCCTCTGGCGCGCTTACCTCTCCAGTGTTTGCCGGCCATGCCGGCGAGATGGACAACCTAGGCCTCATGCCCCATGAGCTGCTGGCCGGTTTGGTCGGACTGGCCGCAATGCTGCTGTTCACGATCCTCGCTCTGACCTGGGTAGCCTGGCGCCTGCGCGGACTTGAGCGGCGCCTCCGCGAGCTGGAAGGGGAACGGAAGGATTAGTTGTGCTACGATGTGTTTGTCGTGTTTCCTCGAAAAGAAAGGGGGCTCGGCCATGAATAGTACTCGACTTCTCCATACGTTTTCAGCCATCGGACTTTCATTGCTCGTCACGGCCTGCGCCGGTATACCGAACGCGTATCCGCCGCCCACCAATCCTTTCCTGGCCGGCGCGGGTCCTTTGCAAAGCTCCGCCATCGCGCAACCGACGAAGGTCGGGCTCGTCTGGCTGGCGCCGGATGGATCCCCCGTTCCCCCCCAGGCCGCACAGCGCCGTCTGGCTGAAAAGATCAAGGCGCAATTCGCAGCCGGTAAGCGCCTGGAAATCGTGGGCGTGACGACGATCGCGGCGACCCAGGGCGACATGCTCGTGGAAGTTCGCAAGGCCAGCGCGCCGTTCAACGTCAAACAGGTCCTAGTCGTCATGCCCAAGAGCACCGAAGCGGTCAGCCCGGTGTGGCTCCAGTACGGGCGGGACGGGAAGGCCGTCGGGACCCGTACCGACAGCTATGTCACGGTCACCATGGTCGGTCTTGACCTGGCGAGCGGCAAGCGCCTGTTCTCGGTCGTGGCCAACGGAGAGGCCCGGCTCCTGGCGCCGGACTACGAGGACGCGCGGCCCTGGTATCCTCGCATCTCTCCGGGGCGGACGAGTGCGTTCATCTACCCGGAGCGTGCGTCGTTCCCGCCCGGTGAAGTCCACGCCGTCGCCCTCGAGCAGGCGGTGAACGGCCTCATCTACGAGCTGGACCGAACGCTCGGGAGCTGAGTCCTATGGCGTTCGAGGTTCGGGGGTGACTGCTTTCGATGGGCTGGTCACCCCCGACTTACTCCGCTTTCTCTTCATCCTGTCCGTCGTCAGCTTCGCGGCCAGCGTGATCGCCATCCCAATGATCCTGATCCGCGTCCCCGAGGACTATTTCAGCGAGCGCCGCCCGCGCACCTGGTTCAAGGACCACCACCCGGTGCTCCGGCTCACCGCTCTCGCGCTCAAAAACCTCCTTGGGGCGATCCTGCTGCTTGGCGGGCTCGCGATGCTGGTCCTGCCCGGGCAGGGCCTCCTCACTATGCTGATCGGCATCTCGCTGATGGACTTCCCGGGCAAGCGGGCGATCGAGCAATCCATCATCGGCCGTCCCCTGATCTTGAAGTCCATCAACCGTATCCGGCAGCGGTTCGGCCAGCCGCCGCTGATGGTCCGGCGCCGTACCGTCCAGAAGACCTGACCGGCATGGACACCCCACAGCACATTGATTACAATGGCCCCATGCCTCGCGTTCTCTCCGCCGGCCTCCTCCTACTCGTAGCCGTCTCGATCGTCGCAGTCGTGGTGGCCCAGACCAAGGGCGAGTGGACCGTCAAGGCGCCGGCTCCGACCAAGCGGACCGAGGTGGTGGCCGCAGCCGTGAAGGGCAAGATCTATGTGGTCGGCGGTTTTCAGCAAGCCCTGAGCTTCATCACGCCGGCCGTTGAGGAATACGATCCGAAGACCGATACGTGGCGTGAGCGCGCTCCACTTCCCGGCGGTCTGCACCATGCCGGGATCGGCGTCGCCAACGATCGAATATACGTCATCGGCGGGTTCGAGCACTCCTTCCTGTCTATCTGGTCGCCACTAAATACCGTGTACGAATACGATTCCGGTGCCGACCGGTGGATGGTCCGCAAACCCATGCCCACGCCGCGCGGGGCGCTGGCCGTCGCGGTGCTCGATGGCAAGCTCCATGCGGTGGGCGGCTACA
>DASYQR010000090.1:0-18048 GCA_036005325.1 Nitrospirales bacterium
GATCGCCGGGACTGTCACCGTACATGTAACTCACGTCTAAGTCGAGACCCTGTTCGGCGACGAACCGCTCGGCCGCCAGGCGTTTGCCCTGCCGGTACGGATAGGGCGCTACCATGCATCCGCTGAAGAGCGTGCCGATTCTCTCTAACCGACCGGCCAGCACTTGGTCGATCTTGAGGTAGGTGGCCAGCGGCTCCACGATGAAATCAGGCGATCCCGTGAGCAGAACGACCCGATGCCCGTGGGCACGGTGCTCTTTGATGGCCATGCACGCTTGCTCCGAGATGCGCGGACAGACGTGTTCCCAGAAGAAGCTCTTGGCCAGTCCTTCGATGGATGCGATAGGTTTTCCGGCCAGGTAAGCCTTGTACCGGCGGAGCGGGTCGAAGGTCAACGGCGGAACGTTCCGAAAGAGCACCACGAGGCTGCGCGCAAGGTCTCTCGGACCGACCAGACCTTGCCGCCAGAGCAGGCGGAAAAAGGGATGCTCAATGGCATGGCCGGGGACGATCGTGTTGTCGAGATCGAAGAATGCCGCGATGCGTGAACCCATGGCTGAAACGGATTCTACGAGGGACACCGATGGCTGTCAACTGCGCGGTAAAGGAAAGATGAAGAGTCTGAGAGATTCCCCCGGGCGCCATACACGCCCGGGGGAATAATCTACCTTCTATCTATGGAAGCGGTTGTCCCGGTTGGACACGTCCCGCCAATTTTATGAATGTGGCGACCCCCATATCGGAGACTTCCGCCTCAATCTTATCGCCGGCTTTAAACACGCAGTCCATCCTCGCGCCGGCGCTTGATTTCGTGCCGGGCCCCACGTCAGAGTCCTTCTGCTGCGCCGTGCCCGCTTGATCTTGTGGTTGTCCTGTCGCGTCCGGCTTATCGCTCGCTGAAGGCTCTGGCAGCAAGCCTGAGATGGAACCGGTCTCAGGGCCGCACCACATTCTGGTATTCTGGTTGATCACCACACGCACCTCACTGCCGTGGTGATCCCTGATCACGTAGTTCTTGCCTTCGACCTTCACCACTTCGCCTCTGACCGCCTGCTTCGCGCCGCCCAGGGTGACGTCTTCGTCCTTGACGCGGTCGCCGATCGCAGGATTCACGGGGGTGATTGCGCTTGCCAGCTCCTTGATCTCAGCAGGCGAGAGTTTCCTGATCTCGCTGGCATGCATGTCGCGGTCGGTGACCGAGGTCCTGCGGGCCGCAATCTTGTCACCGATAGAAAAGGTGCAGGTACCTTGAAAGTCAGGGCCGCAATCCATCTTGGTGTTTTTGTCCACATGCAGGCGCACCTGCTTTCCTTCGATATCCTGTATCGTATAGAACTCTCCTTCGGTCAGTACTAACTCACCTTTGACGAACGGGAAGGCCGGCTTCGGAAAATCGCCCGGTCCGCCTTTTTTCTCGCCCCCTATTTCCGGCTTGAAGTCTGGAGGATAGAGGCCGGGTTCATCCTGGCGTCGAGCTTGCAGCCGCTGCTGCTCCTCAAGATTCTGGCGCGCGACATCCTCTGCGCTTAGGCCTTTCCCTGGCACAGCCAGCGGCGCCATCGCCATCTGAATCAGAATGGCATGGCCATCAGGGGCCACCTGCACCTCGATTTTGTCCCCGACTTTGAAATCGCGGTCCATCCTGGTCTTGTCGTTGTCCATTCTCGTGGTATTTTTATCCACCTGAAAACGAACTTTCTTCCCGGCAGCAGTTTTCACTACATAGGTCTCTCCCTCGATCTTCACTAACTCACCCCAAACACTCATCTCCTTCGTTATTTTCTGTGGGTCAGGGTTGGGAGAATCACCAGCCGGGACATCATCCAGCCTAGGTTTACCGGCTTGAATGTCATCAGCTGCGTATGTCCCTGTTCCAAAAGCCAGCATGGCTCCAATCACTAGCAATCCTATTTTTGTGGGCGTTTTCATCGAATCCCTCCTTCGCAAAGCGGTCTCGTGACCCGCTTATTTCATGAAGAGTGCATAGGGAGTGCCAAGCGCAAGATATTCATAACGTGTTGATTTCAATGATTAATCAATAATTAGACGGAGAATTTAGACTGGGACGAATGAAGGGATCAGCCTTCAGGGTTTACCCCTTGTTTCTGGCAAACTATGATTTTTCAATGGCTTGACATGAAGGCATTCTCCTGCAGTGGTGCACGATCATGACGACAGCCGGCACGTTGACTCTCCAGGCACGCACTCCTATAATTTTTCCCTGGCGCCGAAGTGGTGGAATGGCAGACACGCACGTTTGAGGGGCGTGTGGGGAAACCCGTGCGGGTTCAAATCCCGCCTTCGGCACCAAACCCGCTTCGCGGGTGCACAGCGTTAACCGTTATACGTTAGACGGTCGCGCCGCAACCGTGCTGACTTCATCTCGAATAACGTTTAACGATTAACGGTGAACGATCACCCCCATGTCTGAATGGACTCCCAAACTCAACGCCGTCGCCGCGGGCATCGTCGTCACCTTCGGGTTCACGATGGTCTGGAATCCCATTCCGCTCTCCTGGACGGTGATGGCCGGGCTCGGGTTTACCGCGCTGCTGGTCTGGTTGGGCCCGACGCCCAAACATGTCTGGGCCTGGGCCTGCCTGTTTCTCGGGCTAGAGAGTCTGAGCTGGCCGGCCGTGCAGCTGATCAGGTTGAAGATGAGCGGCGTGACGGAACTGAGCGAAGATCAAATGAAGGAACTCGTCGGCACCATGTTCCTCGGCGTCTTCTTCGCCACCTTCTGGCTCACCTTCGCCTACGGCCTCTTTCGCTGGATCAAACGGGGGGAAACTCCCGACGAGTCCCCGCCGAAAACATGAGAGATCGGAGTGTAGGGGCGGTTCGCGAACAGCCCCTACGACAGAAGAGATTGTGGGTCGACGTCGATGTCATAGCGCAGGCCGCCGGCCTTGCCGGCTTTCTCCAGGTCAGCGAAGGTGACCCGAACGGCCTGCCGTAGCGCGGCTTCATCGGTTCCTTTCACGACTAATTGCCAGCGGAGGCGTCCCCGCACTTTGGCGGGTGTGGCGGGGATCGGCCCAAGCACTTCAATCTTGTTCTGGGAAGTACCCCCCGCGGTCCGCAACAGGGTGGCCCACCGGATCGCAGCGGCTTCCACGAGATCTTCCTTCGTTCCGCTCACACGCAGCCCGATCAGCCGGCCGAAGGGCGGGTACCCCAATGCCTTCCTGGCTGCCAGTTCGTTTTCATAAAAGATCCCAGGATCACGTTGCGCGAGCGCGCGGATCACGTGGTGCTGCGGGATGTGAGTCTGCAGCATGATCGCGGCGTCGGAATCATGCGGATCAGCGAGCGTCATCACCTCGCTCAGCGTGTGGTAGGCCTGTTCGGCGGCGTGAAAATCCGGGAGGTGGAGGGTCGCGTCGGGGTTGACCAGACCGACCAGCGAGGCGACCGGCCGGGGCATCCGCGTGATGACCAGTAGGGTTCCAATCAGGATGTCCAGTTCTTCCGCTTGCCAGAGAGACAGAATGGCCGCGTTCGCGCGATCCCCGCCGGCGCGTTGCCGTTCCAGACGGGCGACTCGTGCGGCCGGGAACCGGAGGTGCACTGCTTCTTCGAGGGCCTCGGTGCCCAAGCCGGTCTGGAACAAACGAGTGCCCGTGCAGGCCGGACACGTCTCGGGGGCCTTTCCGGTTCGCCCGCAGTAGCCACAACGGAGCGTGCCGTCGTGCTTATGGAACGTCCATCCCACCGAGCAGGCCGGGCACTGCACGGCGTGGCCACAGTCGCGACAGATGAGGACCGACGCATAGCCCTTACGGTTGAGAAACAGGAGAACACGTTTCCGAACGACCAGATGAGCCGCCATCGCTTCCAGCAGGGGTGTGCTCAGGATTTCCCCGGAGGGAGTGTCGCGCAAATCCACCACTGTCATCGACGGCGCGTTGGCTGAGGCCGAGTGGAGCGCGCGCGCATCCTGATCCCAACCGGTCGCGTGCACGGTCTCCAGCGAAGGATGAGCGGAGGCCAACACGAGCACGGCGCCCGAGCGCCTCGCGCGTTCGGCCGCGATCACGCGCGCATCGTATCGCGGGACGTTTTCGGCTTTGTACGCGGGGTGGTCTTCCTGATCAATCACGATCAAGCCCACGCGGGAGAGAGGCGCGAAGACGGCTGAGCGTGTTCCGAGGACGACGGCGGCCTCACTTTGCTGGATGCGCGCCCACGCTCTTCGACGGTCACCGGGGGGAAGTGCCCCATGATACGTTTGGCACCGTCCTCCCCAGCGGGCCGTAAAGAAAGCCTGGACCGCCTCCACACCGGCGGCCTCAGGAACCAGCACGAGCGCTGTTCGTCCCTGGTCCAACGTCGCCTGGATGGCCTCGCCGTAGAAACCCACGAGAGCGTGGGTCGTGGCGGGCACCAGTACGCTTTCGTGAGTCTGACGGACGATGGCATCGAGTATCTTCTTATGCAGGGGGGGCAACGCAACAGGGAAGTCGGCAGCAACCGGCGGGGGGACAACCGGCGTCGGCCTGTCCTCTACGACTCGGGATGTCCGCTTGCGGTTTGTCCGTCCATCGGGCGCGCCGGGAAAGGCCAGCCGGAGGCATTGTCCTAACGGGGCGAGATACCGTTCCGCCACCCACTCGGTGAGTGCCAGGAGATCGGGCGAGACGCTAGGTGTCTCTTCCAGGCGTGCTGTGACCGGCCGGATGCGGGCAGGTTTACCGCCGGTTTCCGGTTGGGGTGTGACGGCAACGATATAGCCTGTCAGCGCGCTGCTGCCGAAGGGCACCAGGACACGCATGCCCGGCGTCCAAGGTCCGGCCAGACCGGAAGGAACGGTGTAGGTGAAGACTCGGTAGAGGCGGCGGGGGACGGCTACTTGGAGATACAGCGGAGGATCGGCAGACAAGGCATGAGGAGGCTACGGCGTGGAGACCCGTAAGGCCGTGTATTGGCCGCCGCCGGTCTGGAACTCCACGGTGACCTGGTCGCCTTTGGCTAAATCCTGGAGAGATTTCCGGCTGCCTGAAAAAGCCGTCTTCGCGTCCACGACGAAAGTAAACCGATTGCCGTCCGGCTTCTTGACCGTCAGTTTGTTCACCGCCGTGTCGACTTTCACGACCTCACCGGCGAATTGCTCCCCGGCCAGGGCCCCCGGGATGGTGGCCAGGCAGAAGACGAACGTGAGAGCGATGCGAAGCAGCATGGCGATTCTCATCATAACAGGATCAATCAATTGCCGACAAGAGCCAGATGAGTGCGACGGTTCTTGGCATGGCAGGCCTCGGTTGGCTCGGTGCAGAGCGGCCGCTCCTTCCCGTAACTGACCACTTTGACGGTATTGCTGACCCCGAGCTCAGCGAGGAATCGACGGACCTCTTGCGCCCGTTTTTCTCCCAGGGCACGATTATACTCATGACTGCCTCGCTCGTCGGCATGCCCCTCGATCGTGAGGGCAGCTGTGGGGTTTTGCTTGAGGATGTCCACATGCGCTGTAAGGATATTCTTGGTTTGCTCTGTGAGGTCCCACTTATCAAATTCGAAATACACGTCCTCCAACTCCTTCCGCACGGGCCTCGTAGGGGCTGGCTCAGAGGGAACGGCTTTCGCAACCTCCGTGGGGGCCGGTTCGGTTTTTGGTGGTGGGGCTGGGAGACGATTGACGATGTCGCCCCGCTCGAGGCCCTCGGCGCTTTTCATCACGTAAGCCGTGGCCGTATGCGCCTGCAACCCAACGACCTTGACCTCGCCCACTGTCAGATCAAGAGTCTTGGCAGTCGCGGATTGCCGGCGGCCGGGACGGATGACGCTGAAGCGGTCACCCAGAGCCACCCCATCCAGTTCTCCCTTATCGATGTAGAGGACGTCCAGCGACGCAATGATTTGGCGCTGTTCCTTGAAATCAACGATCACGCCTGTGAGTGGATCGTTGGTGACTTGCTGTGTGGGCACCGGAGGGGGGACCTCGAACATCTTCAGGTGATCGCCTCGGGTCAGGGCGTCAAAGGATTGCACCACCCGGACCTCCGCCACCCCGTCATCTGCTGCTCTGGTGATCTCGACGACGCCCAGGATGCGGATCATCTGCCCCAGGTACTTCCGCGTGAGGGGATGGTAGACCTGTTTGACGGGTCTGAAGATGGTGAGCTGATCACCGACCTTGACGTCGACGGTCGGCTTGATCTTGAGGAAGCCGATATCTCCGTAGCTGAACAGTGACTTCGTTTCGCGCGCTGCGATTACCGTGGCGGCAATGGGTTCGGGAGCGGCCTGGAGATAGCCGCCTTGAAAGACGATGGCCTGTTCGCCCACCAGCTTGGTGGCGGGCACAACCGCAGACGGAGAAGGAGCGCTTTCGGCGAAGATAACGGTGGCGGACCCCCACAGAAGGCCAGCGCCCAGGACGACGACAAGAACTCGGATCCATTCCGGCTTACGCAGTGTTTTTCTCATGCTACCTCCGCGTTTACAGTGGAATCAGGATAGCAGGTCTTGTTGGGAAGTCAAGATAAAAACTCTTGATTGACGGGGGGTTAGGATGGTGTTACTGTGACTGAATGAAGCCTGTGTTCCTCGTCGTCGGGTTTGTGATGGGGATGGGTCTCCTCCTGGGGGCGCCCGAGTCAGCCTGGGAAGAAGCCCGCGGTTCTCTGCCGGAGAAGTTTGCGCTGCCGACGGAGCCGGATGAGTTCGATCGTCGGGAAGCGGAGGCCTATTACGATTGGCGCAACAACATGTTCTTCCGCGTGTTCAAGCTCAAGAGCCAGGAAGGCAAGCCGGATTTCATGACGGCCCGTCGAACCTATAAGGCGTCCGTGAATCAGTATGGCTATGAGGTCGCCATCACGTTCGCGCACCCGCTGTTTTATTGGGTGGATTTGAACGGCGACGGGGAATTCGAGCCTGCCAAGGGTGAAATGTGGATCGACATTGAAGAGGATGGCGTCAACGGAAACGAGCGGCTCTACGATCCGATGGATCTGGGCGATGCGCCCCGTGGGCCGGTGCCGATTCCCCCGGAGCCTCGGGCAAGACCGAAGGAACACTTATAAGAGTAGGGGTGCCGCTCATGGCCAAACTAGATCGCAGGACTCTGACCAACCAGCCGGATCCGCCAGATTACGGAAAGGCCATCCCCAAGCGGGTCCGTACCCAGATCCATCGGCGAATCAAGACCACCGAACCGCTGACCGAACAATGGGATGCGCAGTCCGGGCGCGCCCCCGAAAGTCTTCGAACTCCTTCGGAAAAGATGTCTCGCCGGCCGACGAAAAAGCCGTAAGACCCATACGTAACTAGTCGGAAATAGGCCTTTTGGTCGCTTGCTTTGACGGAAATCGCGATGTTAGACTTTTTTACTTATCGCAAGTATTTGTTTTAGGAGACGAAAGAATGGACACGGGTAACGGAGTGCTGCTGCCCTATCTGGCGAATTATTTCCCGATTCTGGTGTTCATCGGGGTGGCCTTCGCGTTTGGGGCGGGGACTCTGCTCATCAGTTATTTCCTTCAGCCGAGGCTTCCGGACCCTGAAAAGCTCAGCGTCTACGAGTGCGGCAGCGAGCCGTTCTCCGACGCACGGATGCCGTTTCCAGTACGGTACTACATCATCGCGATGCTGTTCGTGATTTTCGACATTGAGATCCTGTTTCTGTACCCCTGGGCGATCGCCTTCGACCGGATCGGCATGATTGGGATGGTAGAGATGTTGATCTTTATCGCGCTGTTCGTCGTCGGGTACGTTTATGCCTGGAAGAAAGGGGCTCTGGAGTGGGATTGAACCTCATTCAAGTCTCTCGCGGACACGACAAGGACGGGGATCTGGGGATCACCCTGACGACGCTGGAGAAGGCGGTGAACTGGGCGCGCAAGGGCTCGCTCTGGCCGATGACCTTCGGCCTTGCCTGCTGCGCCATCGAAATGATCGCCGCGGTCTCCGCGCGCTACGACATCGACCGGTACGGCGCGGGCGTCTTTCGCGCCTCGCCGCGGCAATCCGATCTCATGATCGTGGCCGGGACAGTCTGCGTGCGGATGGCGCCGGTGATCCGGAAAATTTACGACCAGATGCCGGAGCCGCGCTATGTGATCGCGATGGGCTCCTGTGCCACGTCCGGCAACATCTATGACAGTTACAGCGTGGTGCAGGGCGTCGACCGATTCATTCCGGTGGACATGTACGTGCCGGGATGCCCGCCCACACCCGAAGCCCTGTTTGACGGCATTCTCAAGCTGCAGGAGCAGATCATGCAGCGGCGGGTGCTGTATCGGAAGCCACCCGAGCAGGTGAAGGCGTAGCCATGCATCCTATCGCCGAAAAAATCCAGCAGGCGTTTCCGGACGCCTTTCAGCAGGCCGTCGAATGGCGGGGCGATCTGACCATCCACGTGGCGCGGGAGCACCTGCACGCAGTGTGCCGCTATCTGCATGACGATCCCGCGATGGATTACGACTACATTGTCCACGCGAGCTCCGTGGACTGGCCGGACCATCCCGAGCGGTTCGAGGTCGTCTACGAGTTCTACTCGATCCAGCGCCGGCATCGGATCCGTGTGAAGACCCGTGTGCCGGAAGATGATTGCGTGGTCGACTCCATGACGGACATCTGGAAGGGCGCCGATTTCATGGAGCGCGAGGTCTACGACATGATGGGGATCCGGTTCCGGAATCACCCGAACCTCATGCGGATTCTTCTGCCGGATGATTATCCTGAGGGGTTTCCGTTGCGGAAGGATTTCCCCCTGCGCGGGAAAGGATGGCGCGATACGTTCCCGTTCATCGGGGAGAAGACAGGCTGAGGGACCATGCCACAACCGTTAGAAGACCAGCGCACCACCATCTATAAGGTTGACCCGGAGCATCCGGAAAGCCCTTCGCTGCCCACGCTGCGGACCGAGGAGATGATGCTCAACATGGGACCGCAGCATCCCAGCACGCATGGGGTGTTGAAGGTGGTGCTCGCCCTGGAGGGCGAGCGCATCGTCAAGGCGACGCCAGTCATGGGGTTTCTCCATCGCGGCGTGGAAAAACTGGCGGAGGACGGCACCTACCACCAATTCATTCCCCACACCGACCGCTTAGACTACATCTGCGCCATGTACAACAACTTCGCATACTGCCGGGCCGTCGAAAAGCTGATGGACATGAAAGTCCCGCCGCGCGCGGAATATCTGCGGACGATCGTCGGCGAGGTGCAGCGAATCATCGGCCATCTCTTCTGGCTCGGGACGCAGGCCCTCGACATCGGCGCGATGACTGTGTTCTTCTACACCTTCCGCGACCGGGAAATTCTATTGGATTTCTTCGATGAGCTGTGCGGCGCGCGGCTCACGACGAGCTGGTACCGGATCGGGGGTGTCGAGCGGGACTTCACGCCGGAGCTCGTCGCCAAGCTGCGCCGGTTCGTGGACTATTTCCCGCCGAAGATCGACGAGTACGTCACGTTCCTTGAGACGAACCGCATCTGGCTCGCCCGCACCAAGGGGGTCGCCGTGATCTCGGCCGAGGATGCGATCAGCTTCGGCCTGAGCGGGCCGACCCTGCGGGGCTCCGGCGTGGACTACGATCTACGCAAGTTCGAGCCTTACGCCGCGTACGGTGAGTGCGAGTGGAGCGTGCCGGTCGGCAAGAACGGCGATACGTACGACCGGTATTGGATCCGCGTTGAAGAGATGCGACAGAGCCTGAGCATGGTCCGGCAGCTCCTGGAGAAGATTCCCGAGGGGCCGATCATGGCCAACGTGCCGAGCGTGACCTTGCCCCCCAAGGACAAGGTCTTCAATGACCTGGCCAGCATGATCCAGCAGTTCAGGCTGTTCTCTCAGGGCTTTGAGGCCCCGAAGGGCGAGATTTACTGCGGGACCGAAGCCGCGAAAGGCGAGCTGGGTTTCTACATCGTCAGCAACGGCGGGGGGAAACCCTACCGCTTGAAGATTCGCGCCCCCTCCTTCATTCACATGGGGGCGTTCGACTACATGGCCCGCGGCTACATGATCGCCGATATCGTGACGATCTTCGGGACGTATGACATCGTGATGGGCGAGTGCGACCGCTGATGAGGACGTTAAACGTAAAACGTGAATCGTTAATCGTGAAAGCAAGCCGTTTAACGAGTAACATTTAACGAATAACGATGAACGAGGCAAAGCAATGGCGTTGAAACCAGTCACATCACCGGACGTCGAAGCCCCCAGCATCGAGCTGACCATCGATGGACAGCCGGTGTCGGCGAAGGCGGGAGTCTCGCTCTACGACGTCATCTCCCAGACCGGCAAGATCATCCCGGCCATGTGCTACCACTACACCTTCGACCCCTTCGGGTCCTGCGGGATGTGCCTTGTCATGGTGGAGGGCAAGAAGGCGCCGGTGCGCTCCTGCACCGCCAAGGCCGAAGCGGGCATGCAGGTGCGGTGCGAGGGAGAGGATCTCTTTCTGGCCCGCAAGAAGGCGGTGGAAAAGCACCTCACGATCCATCCGCTGGACTGCCCCGTCTGCGACGCCGACGGCCATTGCGAACTTCAAGACATGGCGTTCCAGCACGGCGTCACGAACCTCGTCAACGCCAAGCCCAAGGGCCTGCCGGAAGACCGGCGCAGCCTCGTGCTCGACTTCAACATGAACCGATGCATTCTCTGCGGCGAATGCGTCAACATCTGCAAGGACGTGGTGATGGCGGACGCCCTCCAGTTTTTCAAGAAAGAGGGCACCACCCATGTCGTGGCAAAGGGGGACAAGGGCCTCTTCTGCGAATTCTGCGGGGACTGCCTGGCAGTCTGCCCCGTTGGCGCCATCACGAACAAGTATTCCAAATACGTGTACAAGCCGTGGCAGTTGAAGAAAACGACGAGCACCTGTGCCTACTGCGCCGACGGATGCCAGATGCATCTCGAGACCAGCGGCAAGGACGTCCAGCGCGTGACTTCGCCGCTGTCCTGGAAGAACAAGTGGGGCGATCGCGCAGAGACCGTCAAGGGACACGGCGGGCTGTGCGTCCGCGGGCGCTTTGGGTTCCAGTATATCGACAGCAAGGAGCGGTTGAGCGGGCCCTTGGTACGCACGGAGGAAGGGCTCGAGCCGAAGTCGTGGTTTGAGGCCATGGACGTGGTGACCAAGAGGCTGACCGCGATCAAGGCCCAGCACGGGCCCGACGCGATCGCGGGGCTCATCACAGCGCGCTGCACCAACGAGGAACTGTATCTGTTCCAGAAGCTGCTGCGCGCGGCCATCGGGACCAATCAGGTGGACAGCAGCGCCCGCTACGGCCATCTGAACTTCACACGGGCGCTGCAGCACGCCGCCGGCATCGGCCGGATGATGAACGGCTATGAGCAGATCACGAAAGCCAACGTGCTCCTGCTCATCGGGACCGATATCACCGAGACCCACCCCATCACCGGTCTTCGGGTTAAAGAGGCCATCCGCGTCTACGGGGCGCAGGCGATCGTGGCTACGTCCAGGATGACCAACATCGCCAAGCTGGCGACGCATCCGCTGCCGATCGCGGCGGGGAGCGAGGGTTGGTTCATCAAGGCGCTGGTCAAGGCCGTGGTCGAGGAGGACCTCGTGGATGAAGCCGCCGTGAACGCCGCGCCGGACTCCTTCGCCGCGCTCAAACAGGCCGTGGCCGGTTTGTCGTGGGATGTGCTGGCGGCGCGGACGGGCGTTTCGCGGGAGTCGGCGGTCGAGGTAGTGCGGCTCTATGCCGAGGCTCCGCGGGCCGTAATCCTCTGCGCGGAGGGCGTGACGAGGCAAGCCGACGGCTATGCGAACGTGCTGAGTCTGGTGGATCTCGCTTGGGTGACCGGCAAGCTCACAAAGGCCGGCTGCGGTGTGAACGCGCTGCCTGAAGAGGCCAACGAGCAGGGCGCTGTGGACATGGGCGTCGCTCCCGAACTGTTGCCGGGACAGGCTTCCTATGCCGATGAACAGGCCCGGGCGCGGTTCGCGCAAGCCTGGAATACGACCCTGCCTTCCGGCGGGGCGAATCTGATGGAGATGCTCGCGCGCTGCCGGCGCGGCGAGATCAAGGCCCTCTACCTGGTAGGAGAAAACCCGCTGGCGACACTCCCGGCTTCGACAGGGGTCAAGGAAGCCCTGGAGAAGGTGGAGTTGCTCATCTGTCAGGATCCCTTCCTGACCGAGACCGGCCGGCTCGCGCACGTCGTGCTGCCGGCCTGCACCTTTGCTGAGAAGGATGGCACCTTCACTAACCTGGAAGGGAAAGTGAACCGGGTCCGTCCTGCGCTGGAGCCGTACGAGGAGGCGCATCCGGATTGGGAGATCTTCGCGGCGCTGGGGACGATGCTCGGCTCTCCGATGGAATACGAGAATGCGCAGGCGATCCAACGCGAGATCATGAAGCTGCTCCCGGGGTACTACAACCTCGGCGAGGCTCGACCGCTTGTGGCCCAGCCGGAGGGCTACCTGCGCAACGGCTATGTCCGGGAAGTCGCGGCGCGGTACGCTGTCGGCACGGAGCCTGCGCAGGAGCCGCGGCCGTTTGCCTTGCAGATCGGCCAGGTGCTGTATCATTCGGGGAAGCTGTCGACGCGCGCGTCCGGGCTCGTCCAACTCTACCCCAGCAAGGGCCGGCTGCAGATGAGCCAGGATGACCTCGCGCGGTTGCAGATCGGCGCCAACGAGGTCGTGCGCGTGACCTCGGCGCAGGGATCTGTCGAACTGCGGACTGAGCCGAACCCCGATCTGGCGGCAGGAACCTGCTTCTTCCCTGAACATTTCAACGAGCCGCCCATTAAAGATTTGGCGGAGTGCGTCACGGACCCCACGACGGGGGTGCCGGCATTCAAGTTTGCCCGCGTCACGATCGAGAAAATCTGACCGGAAAGGATCGGCATGAACGCGAAGACCCAAGAAAAGAGCCTGCTGCGGGAGGTCTGGGAGGCCCTGTCGTTTGCTGAGATCCGGATCGCGATGCGGGTCGTGCTCAAGCACATGTTCGTGAAGCCCGTGACCTTCCAATACCCGCGGGAGAAGCGGACAATTCCGGACGCCCATCGCGGGGCCCTGGGATTGCTCCGCTATGACGACGGCGCGGAGCGTTGCGTGGGCTGCGACCTGTGCGAAGCGGCCTGCCCGTCCCGGTGCATCAAGGTCGTGAGCGCCGAAGATCCAAACCTTCCGTTGTCCCGGTACGCGACCGAGTTCTACATCGATATCACCAAGTGCGTGTTCTGCGGGTATTGCGTGGAAGCCTGCCCGGTTAATGCGCTCGCCATGACGAAAATGTACGAGTACTCCACCGCCGACAAGCGCCAGCTGATCTTCGATAAGAAGCGTCTCTATGAGATCGGCGAGAAGCACATCGAGGACGCCAAACGGTATCTTTACGCCCACAATCAGGAGAAGAACGACGCGGACAGCCGCGACTACCGATATAAGTTTCCGCATCAAGTCCCCACGTTGATCCCACCGCACGACCCCTGAGCATGATCCTGGTGTTCATCGCGCTCGTTGCCCTGATCGGCATTGTTGCGGGGTTGACGGTCTTCGTTAGCAGCGCGGCGGGCTTGTTCGCTTACTTCGCCCTGGTCAGCATCGCGGCGGGCGTGTTAACAGTGTCCCTCCGAAACCCCGTGCACTGCGGGATCGCCCTGCTGGCGCTGCTTGGGCACGTGGCGGGGCTCTTCGTGTTGCTGCACGCCGAGTTCGTTGCGGTGGTGCAGATCATCATCTACGCCGGCGCCATCCTGATCCTCTATCTATTCGTCCTCATGCTGCTCAACCTCAAGACCGAGGAACGGTACTTTCACCGCCGCCACGCCTGGTTCGTCGTCGGCGTCGGCGCGTTGACTGTGGAACTGCTGCTGGTCCTCCTGACCTCCCAATACGGCGGGGCAAAGGGGCCGGCTCCGGTCGAGGTTGTCGAGGAGGTCGGCAACAGCATGGCGATCGGAATTTTAATGTTCAGCGATTACCTGCTGCCGTTTGAAATTGTGGGGGTCTTTCTTCTGGGGGCGATCGTCGGGGCGATCGTCCTGGCCAAGCCGCCGACCCGGGCTGACCTGTCGGGGGACGCGCGTTAAACGTGAATCGTACAAACGTTCAACGTGTAACGAATAACGGATAACGACTGATGGTTCCAGTTTCGGCATACGTCACGGTGAGCGCGATCCTGTTCGTGACAGGACTTGTCGGCGTGCTCATCCGGCGGAACTTCATCATCGTGCTGATGTCGATTGAGATCATGCTGAACGCGGCCAACATCAACTTGGTGGCCTTCGCCAACCATCTGGACTCGTTGGCCGGGCAGGTGATGACACTCTTTGTGATCGCCATCGCAGCCGGCGAGGCGGCCGTGGGACTGGCTATCATCATCGTGGTGTTCCGCGGCAAGATGGCGACGAACGTGGACCAGATTAATCTACTCAAGTGGTAAAGCCCGACTGCCTATGTATGATCTGATCGTCATTCTCATTCCGCTGTTTCCACTGGTGGCCTTCCTGGCCAACGGCCTGAACGTCATGCTGGGACACCGTTACTCCGATGAGAAGGCCGCATGGATCGGCTGCGGCTCGGTCTTTCTCTCGGCCTGCTGCGCGTTCTGGGTGCTCGGGGAGACGCTCGGCCACCCTGCGCCGCGCACCGTCGTCGCCTATCGCTGGTTCTTCGGCGGAGACCTCACGGTCAATCTGGGCTTTCTGATCGATCCCCTGACCTGCGTCATGCTGTTGGTGGTGACCGGCGTGGGCTTTCTCATCCACGTCTATTCGGTCGGCTACATGCACGGCGAGAAAGGGTTCACGCGCTTCTTCGCCTACATGAACCTCTTCATGGTCTCGATGCTCCTGCTGGTGATGGGCAACAACTACGTGGTCCTCTTCATCGGCTGGGAAGGGGTGGGACTCTGCTCTTATCTGCTCATCGGCTACTATTACGACCGCATGTCGGCCGCCAAAGCGGCCACCAAGGCATTCGTCATGAACCGCATCGGTGATGCCGGCTTTCTGCTTGCGATCTTTCTTATCTTCGCCACCTTCGGGACACTCGACTACGTCGAGGTCTTTGCCAAGGCCAGCCGGCTCGATCCGGCCACCGCCACCGCGATCGCGGTCTGTCTTCTGATCGGCGCCGTCGGCAAATCAGCCCAGCTGCCGCTCTACACCTGGCTGCCAGACGCCATGGAAGGCCCGACGCCCGTCAGCGCGCTGATTCACGCTGCGACGATGGTGACCGCCGGCGTGTATATGGTGGTGCGCAACCACGCGATCTACAACATGACGCCGGACGCTTTGCTGCTGGTCGGGGTGATCGGCGGGGCGACTGCGCTGTTCGCCGCCACGATCGGGCTGGTGCAGACCGACATCAAGCGCGTGCTTGCCTATTCCACCGTGTCCCAGCTCGGTTTCATGTTCCTGGCCTGCGGGGTGGGGGCCTATGCGGCGGCGATTTTCCATCTGGTGACCCATGCCTTCTTCAAAGCGCTCCTGTTCCTGGCGGCAGGCTCGGTGATCCATGCGCTGTCGGGCGAGCAGGACATCCGCAGGATGGGCGGGCTCTGGAATAAGGTTCCGGTCACGCATTGGGTATTCCTGGCCGGCACAGCTGCCATCACGGGGGTTCCATTCCTGTCCGGCTGGTGGAGCAAGGATGAAATCCTCGGCCATGCCTATACGCACCGCCACTACGTCCTCTGGACGCTGGGATGGGTCGCGGCGCTGTGCACGGCCTTTTACATGTCCCGCCTGCTCTACGTGACGTTCTATGGAGAGTCACGGGTGGACCGGAAGGTCGCTCAGCACATCCACGAGTCTCCCAAGGTCATGCTGGTGCCGCTCGTCATCCTGGCCTTCCTCTCCGTGGTCGGCGGATTGATCGGCGTGATTCCCGGCGGGCTGGAGAACGGCTGGTTCCATCAGTTCCTGGCGCCGGTGGTCGCGACGCCGGCTGCGGCCGGCGTGCCTGAAGGAGGCCACCTGGAACCTTACCTCCTGATGCTGTGGACCACCGTGATCGCGCTGGTCGGCTGGCTCACGGCCCATTACTTCTACATGCTCAAGCCCGACCAACCGGACCTCCTGATGAACAAGATGAAATGGGTCTATACCCTGCTGCTCAACAAATACTGGGTGGACGAGGCCTACGATAAGATCGTCGTGGAGCCGGGCAAGGCCGTCGGCCGGGTGCTGGACCGGGTGGACCAGGCCGGCGTGGACCGCGCGGTGGTCGCGGTGGAACGGATGACCGACATGGGCGCGGCCGGGTCCACGTGGTTCGAGAAGCATGTGATCTACGGCTCGATCAATGTGACGGGCTACGCCAACCATCTGGCGGCACGTGTGCTGCGCCAGTTGCAGACCGGACTGGTGCACCACTACGCGGCGATCCTCGTGACCGGCCTGGTGGTCCTCGTCAACCTGATCGTGCTGTTTCTGTGGTGGGGAGGCGCGTCATGATCCTCCATGAGGTCGCCGCCGCCGAGCAGATCGGCTTTCCCATTCTCACGGTCCTGACCTTCTGGCCGCTCCTCGGTGCGGTCTGGATCTGGTTCTTCCAGAAGGACGAGGACCTCATCCGCAAGTCCGCGATGGCTGTGGCTGGGCTTGAGCTCTTTATCGCCGTCCTCCTGCTCTGGTACTTCACGCCGAACAGCTCTCAGATCCAGTTCGCCGAACGGGCGGCCTGGATCCCGGCGATCGGCGTGGGCTATCACCTGGGGATCGACGGCATCAGTGTGCTGTTCATCCCGCTGACGGCTTTTCTCACCGTCCTGATCATGGTGTACTCCTGGGACACCGAGCGGACCATGCTGAAGCCCTACTTCATGGCTCTCCTCGGGCTGGAGGCCACCATGGTGGGCGTCTTCGCGTCCCTGGACCTCATCCTGTTCTTCGTCTTCTGGGAGTTGATGCTGCTGCCGGGCTATTTCCTCATCAAGCTCTGGGGGAAGGGGCCGCAGCGCCAGTATGCCGCGCTCAAGTACGTGCTCTACACGCTGTCGGGGTCGGTGCTGATGCTGGTCGGCATGGTGCTGCTCAACCTGAACTTCCATGCCGTGGCGGTGACGTACCGCACGGAGCCGCTGTACTCCTTCGACTTTCTCGATCTCCTGAATGTGCCGGTACCGCCCGAAAAGCAGACGCTGATCTTCTTTTTGCTCTTCTTCGGGTTCGCCTTCAAGGCGCCGATCTTCCCGTTCCATACCTGGCTGCCGACCGCCCTCGTCGAGGGGCCGATCGTGATGAGCGTTCTGCTGGCCGGTGTCAAGCTGGGCACCTTCGGTTTCATTCGCTTTTCCCTTCCGTTGTTGCCGGAGGCCTCTCGCCAGTGGCTCTGGCTGATGGCCGCGCTGGGTCTTGCCGCCATTGTGTATGGCGCGGTGATCGCGCTGGTCCAGTCTGACTTCCGCCGGCTCCTGGCCTTCTCCAGCATCAGCCACCTGGGGTTCGTCATGCTGGGACTGTTCGCCCTGAATTTTCAGGGACTCCAGGGCAGCCTGCTGCAGATGATCAACCTGGGGTTCTCGACGGCCGGGCTGTTCTTCATGGCGGGGTTCCTCGCGTCGCGGACGGGGTCGTCCGACCTGTCGGCATACGGAGGGTTGGCGCGGCATGTCCCGCTCCTCGCGACGTTCATCTTAATCCTGGGCCTGGCATCCATCGGCCTGCCCGGCACCAACGGATTCGTCGGAGAGTTTCTGATCCTCTTAGGCGTGTTCCGCGCCCATTGGATCCTGGCGGCCGTCGGCGTCCTTGGCGTGATCCTCGGGGCAGCCTATTTCCTCTGGTACTACGAGCGGGCGTTCTTCGGCCCGGTCGCGCACGAGCCCCCCAAGCCCTTGCACGACCTCCGCCCGCGCGAGTGGGGCATCGCCGTTGCGCTGACCGTGATGGTGCTCTGGATCGGTCTCTACCCGGCGCCGTTCCTGAACATGATCAATGGGTCGGTGCAGGTTCTGGTAGAGCGGGTGCAGCAGGGCGCTGCGGACAAGACACCACAGCAACCGAGCCGGCCGCAAGTGCCGGGACACGGCCATGACTGAAAGCTATTTATTGAGCGTCATCCTCTTCGCGCCGTTTGTTGGAGCCGTGGTCCTGATCTTTATCTCGAACCGCCAGGCT
>DASYQR010000091.1:0-3157 GCA_036005325.1 Nitrospirales bacterium
TGCTCGCCGTCCGGAACGATCACGAGCCGCTTCTCGTCCGTCACAAAGAGGTTCAGCATCGCCGGCAGGTCGCGACGGGGAATCCGCCGGAATATATGATAGTCAGGGTCCGCGTCGGCGGAAACGGCGGCGGCGCCAGGTAGTTCGACCCAGCGAGCGAAGAACGGGCGCAGGTTTCGTCCTGCCTCCCGGCTGAAGAGCGATTCGAGCTCGTGCCACCCGATCCGCCTCCCGCCATATTCGGCGATCAGTTTCTTGAGAGTCGCAAAGAATCGCTCATCGCCGATCTCGCGCCGCAGCATGTGAAACACCATGGCGGTCTTGTTGTAGCCGATCGCATTGTCGCGCTGGTCGGACTTCCGCTTGAAGTGGACGATCGGATAATCCTGATCGGGCGTAACGTATACGGCGTAACTCAGCAGCATCAGACGCCGCTCGTCGCGGGCTTTTTGCTTGTCTCCCTTCAGCTCGTGCCAATAGTAGTTCGCCAGGTAGGTTGTGAGACCCTCCACCCAGTTCCCGTCGTTGTCGTTGAAGACGTGATTGCCGACCCAGGAGTGGACGATCTCGTGGCCCAGCGCATACGGCTGCGTGTAATGACGGCGGATGGAGCCGGCGCCGAGGAGTGTGTAGGACGGCATGCCGAGCCCGCTGGCGAAGAAATTTTCTCCGATGGAGAAGCGCGGAAAGGGATAGGGGCCGAGCAGCACGGAGTAGGCTTCCAGGTACTCGGCGGCCGCCTTCAGGTATTCATCCGCCAACTCTGCTTCCTCAGGATAGAAATAAGTAGCGATTTCAGTAGAACCACTTTTCTGCGTTTTCACGACGAACCGGCCCGCGGCCAATGTCAACCCTTCTGTCGGCGTCGAGGTGTCCCAGGTCGTCACCGTTCCCTCAGTTGTGACCTCGCGAGCGATCAATCCGCCCTGCCCGATCGTTTCCCATCCCAGCGGTGTCGTGGCTGCCACCCGGTAGGAAGCCAGCGAATCCGGCACGTCGGGATACCAGTATGTTTCCTGCCCGATGTACACCCCCTCCGGTCCGATGTATCCGGACGTTTCGCTGGGCGTCACGTATCGCAGGTGACGCGGTTCTTTCGGCGGGTCGTTGATCTCGCCGCCGTAGTCGAAATCTAATGTGAAGGTCTCGCCTTTTCTGGCCGGCCTGTCCAGCCGCACCACGACCTGGTGCGCCCGGTCGGCATCCAGCTCCGTGGAGGCATGGAGCGGCCTCGAATAAAACGATAGGAGCTTGTCCTCACGGGAGACCCACGCCACCACAAGGGCTTTATTGAGCGTGACGACGATCTCACGCACCTCTCGGTCTCCGGCCTTGACCGTCACTCGGTCCAGACCCCTCAACCGATGCGACGGAGGGTCGATCATCACCTTGATATCATGTCGCAGTAGTCTGACTGCGGGAAATTCAGTCGATGGTGTTTGGGAAATTGGCGCCGTCGAGCAGCTTAACCCCTGGAGCAGAAGGATTATGGCCAGCAGGCGAACCACCGTCATGCCTATGCACCCAGCAACGCTTCGACGAAGGACTCGGGATCAAAAGCCTGCAGATCATCCACGCCTTCGCCGACGCCGATGTATTGCACGGGAAGCCCAAGCTCTCCGGCAATCGCAAGCACGATCCCTCCCTTGGCCGTGCCGTCGAGCTTGGTCAGCACCACACCGGTCACGCCGAGCGCCTCATGGAATTGCCGCGCCTGCGCCAACCCGTTCTGGCCGACCGTGGCGTCCAGGACGAGCAGCACCTCGTGCGGTGCGCCGGGCATCGCCTTGGCGAGCGTGCGCGTGATCTTGCGGAGCTCATCCATGAGATTGGACTTTGTGTGCAGACGGCCGGCGGTATCGATCAGCACCACATCGGCCTTGCGCGCCTTGGCCGCGGCGAGCCCATCGAACGCGACGGCCGCCGGGTCTCCTCCTCCCTGATGCCCGATGACGTCCGCTCCCACGCGTTTTCCCCACAGTTCCAATTGCTCGCCGGCCGCCGCCCGGAAGGTATCGCCCGCCACCAGCACTACGCGCTTGCCGTCACGACGATAACGGCCGGCGAGCTTACCGGCGGTGGAGGTCTTGCCGACGCCGTTGACGCCCACCAGTAGAATGACCCGGAGCGGGATGGGTTCCGAAGCATCCGCCGTCATGGCAGTCCGCAAGCGGGTCGTCATCACCTTCTTCAGAACAGCCCGGACTGCATCGGCGTCCGCCTCTCCCGATTGCCGGACCAAGCCCCGCACCGCTTCCATCAAGACCGCCACCGAGGCGGTTCCCACGTCGGCAGCCAGCAGGGCGGTCTCCAACTCTTCGCACAGCTCAGGGGTGATCGTGCGGCTTCCGGGAAGTAGGCGCCGGATGGTTCCGAAGAAGCCCGCCCATTGAGCGTTCCTCATCGGATGGCGCGGAGAATCGTCCGCTCCTTGCGCGCCATGACGGCCGCGGCGCGAACGTTCCGTTCATGATCGTAGCCGAGGAGATGCAGGATCCCGTGAACAAGCAGGCGCTCTATTTCATCGCGTAGACTATGCCCGAATTCCTTGGCCTGCCGCTTGGCCGTCTGCATCGAGATCACCACATCGCCGAGTAGCATTGGTGGTTTCAGACCCCTCACCTTAGTCCTCTCCCCCGATGGGGGCGAGGAGATATTTTCCTTCCCTCTACCCTGGAGGGAGAGGGTTAGGGTGAGGGGGGATTTTTTGTGCAGAGGGAACGCCAGCACGTCCGTTGCGCGATCCTTTTTCCTGTAGCGGCGATTCAACGAGCGCATGCGCCGATCCGACACCAGCAGGACGCTCAGTTCCGCGGTCTCTGCGCGGGCAGCCGACAGGATGGCCGCGGCCGTCCGGCCCAGCCACTTCTGATCGATCGCGATGGCGCGTTGATCGTTCTGCAAGATGATAGGCACGAACTCTTAGGAGGATCGTCGCGAGGCTTTGGGCTTGGGAATTTTCTCGCCGTGCCGCTGGTACGCTTTGATGATCTCCTGGACCAGCCGGTGGCGCACCACATCCTTCTCGGAGAAATAGACGAAGGCGATCCCCGGCACCTCCGCGATGATGTCCCGCACTTCGATCAGGCCCGAGATCCGTCCTTGCGGCAGGTCCACCTGCGTGATGTCTCCCGTCACCACTGCCTTCGAATTGAAC
>DASYQR010000092.1:0-3293 GCA_036005325.1 Nitrospirales bacterium
CGGCGACGGCGTGGGCGGGGGCCCCGACCGACGCCGTCAAGAAGTCCGTCGATGAAGTCATCCGTATCCTGGAAGACCCGGCTTGGAAAAAACCGGAAAAGAAGCAGGAGCGCCGCAAGTTGCTGGAGCAGACCATCTCCCTGCGGTTCAATTTCGCCGAAATGGCAAAGCGGAGCCTCGGGGCGGAATGGGCCAAACGGACGCCGGAAGAGCAGAAGGAGTTTGCGGGCAATTTTCAGACCTTGCTGGCCAATACGTACTTGGGGCGCATCGAGGCCTATTCGGGCGAGAAGGTCCAGTATCTCAAGGAACTGAGCGACGGCGAGTATGCGGAGGTCTATACCAAGATCGACGACGGGAAATCCGTGATCGATCTCACCTATAAAATGGAGAACGGCGGCGGAGAGTGGCGCGTGTACGACGTCGTCATAGAAGGCACAGGCCTGGTCCAGAATTACCGCGAGCAATTCAAACGGATTCTCCGCAAAGATTCGTTTGCCGAGCTCTCCAAGCAGCTGCGGGACAAGTCGGCGCACATCAAGGCCCCGATCCCGGATAAAAGTGATACCGTCAAGAGCCGATGAGTGTCCGTGAGTGAGGACGCGCGTACGTCGGTTTCTCGCATGCGTAATCGGCGCGGTCGCGCTGGCGCTTCCCTGGGCACAGTCGCACGCCGAGGAGTCGACCTATTTTGTGATCCCAGCCGTCGCGACGTCGAAGAACGACGGGACGGACGTCGGGTTGATCGTCCCCTTCATTTTCGCGGACGAGGAGGGCCGCGTCACGAAGATTATTGCGCCGATGTACATCAACAACGAATTTCTGGGCAACCGCGGCACGATCAACCTGTTTTGGTATCCGGCGCGGGGAGATGCGTTCAAGCTGATCGCCTCATACACGGAGGTGATCGAGCGCAAGTTCATCTTCGATGTTCAACGGCTGCTTCTGGAGGGGGGCAAGTACAGTTTCGAAGGGAATGTCGGTTTTTTTAAGAATGCGACGGCGCGGTTTTTCGGCATTGGTCCTACAACCACGGAGGCACAGGAAACGAATTACACGGACCGCGAGCTTCTTGGGTTTATCACGGCAGGGATCTATGTCGGGCCGGGCAGGCGGGTGCTGTTGACCGAACGCCTTCGCAACGTGGAAATACAGCCTGGGGGGATCACCGATCTCCCCTTCACGCAATCGGTGTTTTCCGGCATCAAAGGGACGGGCGGGGGGACGGTGTTGGCGCACAGGCTGGCCTTTCAAGACGACACCCGCGATGATTCGCTGACGCCGACGACTGGACGCTATTTCAATATGTACATCGAACTGGCGCAGAGCTTAACGGCCGGCAGCAGTACGAACTTCAGCCATTACGGGGCCGAATACAAGACGCTGATCCCGAGCGAGACCAAAAGATACACGTTCGTGTTTCGCGCGATGATCAATGCCACGGTCGGCGGCCAGGAAATTCCGTTCTTCGAGCGGAGCAGTCTGGGCGGGCAGAACACATTGCGAGGGTTCGGCGTGGGACGGTACGTGGACAACCACGCGATCGTATTGAATGTCGAAGAGCGGATTCAGTTGTTTCACTTGAGAGTCTTCGGCACGGTCGTCGAAGTAGAGACGGCGCCGTTCCTCGATGTGGGCAAAGTGACCAACACGTTTCGCTACCGGGCGCTTTCCCAGTACCAGGCCAACCCCGGCATCGGGTTCCGGGCAATCGCGCGGCCCAACGTGGTGGGCCGGGTTGATCTTGCGACGGGCAACGAAGGCCAGGTCGTCTTTGCGGGGTTGGATTTTCCATTCTAGTTCGGATCCAGGATCAATAAGGAGGGACCGTGAGACCATTACTGCTGGGGGTGGCGTTGGTACTGTTCGGAACGGGTCTGGTGTTTCCTTCCGGTTCGCAAGCGGACTCACCGGATGCCCGCGCGATCGTGCAGAAAGGCACCGTCGAGGTGGGACTGGCGGCGGGGTACCTGCAAGGGCTTGAGGTGCTCACGTCGGTCTCCAGCAACCGCAACGCTGTCTATGTCCTTCCGCGAGTCGGCATGGTCCTGACGTCAGAAATGGGAAAAGGGTGGTTCGCGGGAAACCTGGAACTGCTGCTTGAACCTCTGTACGCGCACTATTATCAGCCCTTTACGGCTTCTGCGGCTGGTGGTTCCCTGGTGTTTAAGTACAATTTCCTTTCGTTTGGGCGGTGGATGCCCTATTGGGATCTTGGCCTGGGCATGTTGTGGACGAATCTTGCCCCCCGTATTCCGGAACAAAGCACGCAGTTCAACTTCGTGTTAGAGAGTGGCCCGGGGGTCCACTACTTCGTGACGGAGAAGGTCGCGTTTATGGTCGGCGCCCGTTTTCATCACATCTCGAATGCCGGTCTTGGTGACCGCAATCTCGGACTGAACTCGATTCTCGGCTATGCCGGAGTATCCGTTTTTCTGCCGTGGAAATGAGAGAGGCCAACGGCCCCGGCCGTGATTCTTGACCAGCCCATAGGGGCTGTGTGAAAATAATCAGTTAATGTATTTTCCCATGAGAGGTGAGAGCCGTGACCATCTTGGAAACGATCAACAGCCCAGCTGATTTGAAGCGGGTGCCGGTCGGGCAGCTGCCGGCCCTGGCGCAAGAGATCCGCGAGCAGATCATCTCGGTGACGTCCGCCGTGGGAGGGCATGTGGCCTCGAATCTGGGAGTGGTCGAGCTCACCGTGGCCTTGCATTATTTACTGGACGCGCCCAAGGACAAGATTGTGTGGGATACCAGCAACCAGGCGTACGCGCACAAGCTCTTGACCGGGCGCCGCGAACTCTTCCACACGCTCAGGCAGTACGGCGGGCTCAGCGGGTTCTGCAAGCGCGAAGAGAGCATCTACGATACGTTCAACGCGGGCCATGCCGGGACCGGCGTGTCGGCGGCGATCGGGATGGCGGTGGCGCGGGACATGGAAAAGCAGCACCACAAGGTGGTCTGCGTAGTGGGTGACGGGGCGATGACGTCCGGCATGACCTTGGAAGCCATGCAGCATGCGGGGGGCCTGCAGAAGGATCTGGTGGTCGTGCTGAACGACAACCAGATGTCCATCTCAAAGAACGTTGGCTCGCTCTCGGCCTATCTGAACCGCACCTTTACCGGCGAGTTCGTGACCCAGATGAAGACCGAGGCCAAGCATCTGATCGAGGCCATTCCTCAGATCGGCGGGTCGCTCAGTAAGATGGCGCAGCGTGCCGAGGAGCTCGCCAAAGGCCTCATCCTCCCCGGCGTGCTGTTTGAGGAGCTGGGCTTCCGGTACGTCGGCC
>DASYQR010000093.1:0-9867 GCA_036005325.1 Nitrospirales bacterium
CCCTGACGTACTCAGGACGTTTCGGCGTTGCAGCCACGCAGACTCGCCTGTACGTCCTTCCGTTCCGCCAGGGTCCCGCTCGGCGCCACCCGCTCAAAAAGATTTACTCAGTCGTCCACTTTTTGGAGGCGCTGCAGCGCCATGAGAATCTCGGCCGGTCGCGGGGGGCAGCCACGGACCTTCATGTCCACCGGCAGGTGGCGCTCGACCGGCCCGGTGACCGCGTAACTCCCCTTGAACATCCCGCAGTCGCAGGCACAATCTCCGAGTGCAATGACCAGCTTCGGATCAGGAGTTGAGCGGTACGCATCTTTCAGCGCCTTCTCCATGTTGACCGTCACCGGGCCTGTGACCACCAGCGCGTCGGCATGCCGTGGGGAGGCGGCGATGTGGATCCCGAACCGCTCCGCGTCGTAGATGGGGTTCATGAGTGCATTCATTTCCATCTCGCAGGCGTTGCAGGAGCCTGTATCCACTTCGCGAATGGTCAGCGACCGGCGAAATGGTTTTGCCTTCAGAGCGGCCGTCGGCGAGACGTCGGCCTCGCCTTTCGGTGCCTTTGGATGTCGCCCCGTCACGATCCCGGTCTTCAGGCTTTTTTTCAGAATACGAAACATCGTCGCCCCCCCTACAGATCGTTCCCCGCGTATGACAGGTTGAAGCTCTTATTGATCAGCGGGAAATCCGGAATGATATTTCCCAAGACTGCAAACTGGATGGCCGGCCAGTTGACGAACGACGGGTCGCGAACCTTGCACCGATGGATTGTGCCGTCACTCCCCGCCATCACGAAGTAGAGAATTTCCCCGCGCCACCCTTCGACCGCCGAGAGCGCCCACTCTCCGGCGTCCGGCGTGCGAGCAGATGAGGCCATGATGGGGCCCTGCGGGATTCGTCTGCGAATGTCCCTGATCAGTCGGATGGATTCGTGGATCTCGTCCATGCGGACGCGCATCCGTGCCCGCACATCGCCGTAGCGATAGAGCGCCACCTTGGCCGGCAGTTCATCGTAGGCCGCGAAGGGACGGTCTCGGCGCACGTCCCGATCGATGTCCGACGCCCGTCCCACCACGCCCATGACGCCATGGTCGACGGCCGTGCGTTTCTCGAGGACACCGGTCATTTCCAATCGGTCTGTGAGAGATGCATTGTCGAGGATGATCGATTCCAGTTCCGAGAAATCCTGCTCAAGCCCATCGAGTTCGCGGACCGTCTCGTCAAGCCGGTCGGCCGCAAGATCAACGGTAAAACCGCCGACTTGGTTGACGCCCCGCAGGAATCGCGAACCGGTCAGGCGGTCGTTGAGCTGTATGATCCGCTCCTTCATGCGGCTGCAATGTGCATGAGCCAGGGCGTAGGCGGTATCGTTGCAGATGGCGCCGACGTCTCCGAGATGGTTGTGCAACCGTTCCAGCTCCAGGAAGAAAGTCCGAAGATAGCGCGCCCGCCGTGGCACCTCGATCCCCGAGAGAGTTTCGGCGGCCTGGCAATAGCACAGGCTATGGCCGAACGAGGTGTCCCCGGAGACTTTCTCCGCCAGCGCGACGCCCTGCACCAAGGAGAGGTTTTCGAAAAGCTTCTCCACTCCACGATGCTTCCAGAAGTGCCGGATCTCCAACTGCATGATCGGCTCCCCGGCGACCGAGAATCTGAAGTGTCCCGGCTCGATGATGCCGGCATGGATCGGCCCGACCGGAACTTCAAAAACGCCCTCCCCTTCAATATGCCGAAAGGCGTACTGGCCTTGCTGTCGATCCAACACAGTGTTCCAGGAGAAATCCTTCTTCAGCGGATGCGTGCCCTTGGGCCAATGCTCATGTCGGATCAGCCGGCGTAAGTCTGGATGGCCCTGGGCAATGAGGCCGAACATGTCCCGGATTTCCCGTTCGTACCATTTCGCAGCATGAATGTGCGGCGTGATGGAGGGAAACAGCCGATCCTCATTCAGGAGATCTGTCGTCAGCAACAACCACTCCCGTGGATCCGCCAATGTGAACAAGTAACAGAGCTCGTACCGCATTTCACGAGGGCGATGATCGACAGCCCACAGCAGTGACAGCGTCCCTTGTAGATCCGGATGGGTATGCACGTAATGGGCGACGAGTGGCAGATCAGCTTTCCCCACCCGTGCACGTGGGATCCCGTGAAGGATAGTGGCGTCCGTGATGGTCTTCCCGAAGGCCACCCCCAGTTTTTCGAGCACAGTTGTTACAGCAGACATCGGCATCCCCTCTCTGCTACGTGCTTACCCACGTCAGTCATCATGGCATCACCACTGGTGTGTCAAACAGGTGGACGATGGCCTCCAACACTCTGGCCAAATCCGGCGGAACCCGGAGCCCGATCGCACCCAGCACCGACAGGTTGATCAAGACCGCGGCGGACAAAAGCACACGACTGGGGGCGCCTACCGCCCGACCTAATGCTGTTGGTTCGCCCAGGGCCATCCGGAGCACGTGATACAGGAGAGTGGCGAACGCAAGCGTGAGCAGCGACAAAAAGAGGTAGGCCATACCGGGCCTTGCCGCATAGGCGCTGATAGTGATCAACACCTCACTCATAAACAGCCCAAATGGGGGCATGCCCGCCAGCGCTACGCCGGCGATCAGAATGGCCGAACCTGCGAGTGGCATCTGCCGAAGAAGCCCGGTCACCCGGTCCAGCATTTTGTGCTCATGTCGCAGCAGGACCCACCCCGCTCCGTAGAAGGCGGTTGACTTGGCGAGCGCGTGGTTCAGCAGGTGCCACGCTCCCGCGAAGACACCCGCCCCTCCGATGCCGAACCCGATCAGCGCGATTCCAATATGCTCAATGCTTGAGTAGGCGAACAGTCGTTTGTAGTCACGCTGCACCAAGAGGAGTATGGCCGCGATTGCGACTGAGAGCAGTCCCAGTCCAATCATGAGATTTCCAGTAAATGCCGTCCCGACGGTCCGATCGGCCACCGCTTTAAAGCGCAGGATGGCATACACCGCAACCGTGAGCATATTCGCCGAAAGCATCGCGCTCACCGGGGTGGGCGCCTCGGCATGTGCGTCAGGCAACCAGGAATGCATTGGTGCCACGCCAGCCTTCGTGCCGTACCCGATCAGCACAAATACAAAGGCCACCTTGATTGCGGTCGGGTCGAGGGATCCGGCAATCCGGTACAGCTCAGACCAACGAAGCGCGTCACTCGTCACGCCCAGCACGTGCTCAGACGTGTAGTACAGAATGATCGTCCCGAACAACGCCAGTGCGATTCCGACCGAACCCAGAATCATGAACTTCCACCCTGCCTCAAGCGCCGCCTTGTTGCGCTCGAAGGCGATCAGCAGCGCTGCCGCAAGAGTCGAGCCTTCGATCGCGATCCACATGATCGCGACATCCGCGACATTGACTGCTATCAACATGGCGGCGAGAAAGAGATCGAAGAGACAAAAGAATCGACGGAACCGTCTGAGCGGCAGAAGCCCGCGATTGAATTGCTCGTCCAGAAAGCCCACGGCGAACAGGGTTCCGGTCGCTCCGACAACGGCGAGTACAAGGTCCAGCCACGCACTGAGCGCATCGGTGTAGAGGAGCAGGCCAAATGTCACGGGTCCGCCCGTCCCAACTCTCTCCACGACGAGCGTACCGGCAGCCAGAAGGGCCACGGCCTGCCCGTACTGCAGCGCCTTTACAACACGACGATCATCTACAAGGAGGCTTCCAAGGCCTGCCAGCAGAGGGGCACTGATCAGCAGCACGAGGGACCACGTCATGGCGAGCCTATTCCTTCAGCACCGAGAGCTTGCTCGTATCCACGCTGTCGAACGCATCCTGGATCCGATGGGTATAGATCCCGATGATCAGGACCGCCACCAGCGCATCGAAAAAGACTCCTAACTCCACGATCAGTGGCATCCCATACGCGGCGACTGTGGCGCCCAGAAATAACCCGTTCTCCATCACAAGAAAGCCGATTACTTGGGTGACGGCCTTCTTACGGGCGATCATGGTGAAAAAGCCGATCAGCACGATGGCCAGCGCAATCGACAGGGAATCCCGCGTCAAGAAAAATCCCAAGGGAATGATCGGCCGTATGATGAAAAAGGCTAGGATGACGAGAGCACCGCAGATCAGCAGCCCAGCGGGTATATTGACGTTCATCTCCAATTCCCTTTTTACGTTCAGCCGCTCGACCATCTTCTTGAGAATCCGGGGAATCACGATGACTTTGATCACGACGGTGAGCACGGCCGGGAGATAGATATGGTGAATGCCCGTCAAAAATGCCACTACGGCAGCCGTGGCGGCCAGGAATGCGGACTGCAGCGCGAACATATCCACGCAGGCCGAGAGTCTCCGCTGAGCCACGATGGCCAAGCAGGACACGAGGAGGAGAGCGGCGCAGAGGTCGACCATCTGGGAACCGATGTCTGGCCGGATCATTTCCATCTCATCCCCTCAGGATGTAGAAAAAGACGAGAGCCAGGAGCGAGAGAATGAAGGCGACGCCCAACAGATCCGTCACGCGGAAGAGCCGTAGCTTGGCGAACATGGACTCGATCACGCCCACGAACACCGCAAGCCCTGACACCTTGACGAACCAGACTGCCAATCCCAGGGCCATCCAGGGCGGATCGGGCTCGGTTGCGATTCCCCAGGGCGCAAAGACATTGCTGAGCAGTGTCAGGAAGAGCAGCAGCTTCAATGCGGAGGCCCACTCGATGAGGGCCAGGTACCGGCCGGAATACTCGAGCACCATCGCCTCGTGAATCATGGTCAGTTCCAGGTGCGTCGCGGGGTTGTCCACGGGCACGCGGCCGGTTTCAGCCAGGGTGACGATGAACAGCGCGGCGAGCGCCATGAGGTGCGGAGGTGGATCAGTCACGATGCCCTCCAGCAGGGCCGTCTTGTGGACGATCGTGCTCAGGTTCGTGGAGCCGGCGGTCAGGCCGACCGCAAAGATCGAGAGAATCATTGCCGGTTCGGTGAGGGACGCCACGATTGCCTCACGACTACTCCCCATGCCGCCGAATGTGGAGCCGGCATCCAGGCCGGCAAGAATCAGAAAGAACGTCCCGAGGGCGAGTAAGTAGACGACTGCGATAATGTCCCCCACGAAACTGAGCGGAATTTTCGACACAAACAGTGGTACGAGCAGGCTGGCCGTCAGCGTCGAGGCGAACAGGATGTAGGGAGTCGCCGTGAAAATCCAGGAAGAGTGCGTAGAGACCACCACCTCTTTTTGAAACAGCTTGAACAGATCGTAGTACGGTTGGACGGCGCTGGCCCCGCGTCGGCACTGTAGCGTTGCCTTCACTTTCCGGATCAGTCCCACAATGAAAGGAGAGACGGCCAGCAGGACGACAGCCTGAAGAACGATGAGCGTCATATTCCGGGCCATCATGTTTGGCTACCCGGTGATGAGCAGGAGGAGAATCAACGTGATAAAGATGTAAGTCAGGTAGAGATGCAGGCTTCCAGCCTGGATGACGCGGAGCCGATCGGCGACCGCGGAGATGAGCGTGACGACCGGGTCATAAAGATAGCGCTGAAACACCGGCTCGATGTGGACTTCGAAGTGCCGGTGCTTGGCGAAATAGCGCGACTCCTCGAGGAATTCCGTCTCCAGCTTGACCGTCGGCCGATAGATGGTACTGAACACACGCTTGATCGGTTGGACGAACGCCGTGGCCGTATATTCCATCCGTGGCGTCAGATTAAGCCCGCAGGCCCAGGTCTTGTAGGTCCTTTTGCGCAGCGTTCCGCCCAGGGCGACCACTCCCAGCAACGCGATGGGCACAATCACAGCAAGTAATACTCCGAGGAATGGTGTAGAGACGCTGGCAAACTCCTCTCCCATCACCGGCGTGAGCGCCAGCCCTCCCTTCGCGAGGAGGTCGCCAGCGATAGAAGCCCCAGTCAAAGGGGCAGTGATTCGGTCGAGCGCGGGCACGACGAGCATCGGCGCAAGCCCGAGCGCCACGCACAAGAACGCCATCATGCCCATTCCAATCCGCATGGGCAGCGAAACCTCTCGCGCCCGCTTGGCGTGGCGGCTTCTGGGCATGGCAAGGAAGCTGATGCCGAACGCCTTGGCGAAGCAGGTCAATGCCAGGACGCCGGTGAGCGCCAGCATGGACGCGCCAATCGGCAGCATAATCTTCATCAGGAGGTCCGGGAGCTGAAAACTCAGAAACAGACTCTGGAAGGTCAGCCATTCGCTCACGAACCCATTGCTCGGTGGGAGCGCCGAAATCGAGACTGCTCCGATGAGAAAGAACAGTGCCGTCCACGGCATCTTCCGGATCAATCCGCCATACTCTTCCATGTTGCGCGTGTGCGTCTGCGACAGCAGCGCACCGGCACCCAGAAACAGCAGCCCCTTGAAGACGGCATGGTTGATCGTGTGATAGAGCCCCGCCAAAAGCCCCAGGGCGGCGAGAGAAGCCAGTCCATACGACTGAAAGATCATCCCGGCGCCGATCCCTAGGAGGATGATGCCGATGTTCTCGACGCTGTGGTAGGCGAGGAGACTTTTGAGGTCATGCTCCATCAGGGCATACATGACTCCCAGCAGTGCCGAAATCGCCCCGACCACCAGCACCAGGAACCCCCACCACCATGGGAACGGCGAGCCTAGGAAATCAAAATATACGCGCACCAGGCCGTAGATGGCGGTCTTGATCATGACTCCGGACAACAAAGAGGACACGTGCGAAGGTGCGGCCGGATGCGCGTACGGGAGCCAGACATGCAGAGGAACGATGCCGGCCTTGGCGCCGAATCCGATCAGAGCTGCCAGAAAGATCAGCGTGCTCAGTCCTTCAGGCATGGGCTGTGCCGAGTGCCGGAAGGACTCGAAGGAGAACGAGCCGATTTCCTGGAAGAACATCAGAAACGTCAGGAAGATAAAGGCTGTTCCGACGTGCGTCATGATCAGATAAAAGAATCCCGCATGACGGACGTCGGCCTTGTCATGCTCGGTCACAACCAGAAAATAGGACACCAGGGACATGAGCTCCCAGACCAGGAGAAAAAAGAATCCGTCATCGGCCAGGACCACCAGCGTCATCGAGAGCAGGAAGGCATTGAAAAGCGAGCCCAGGGCCCCGACCGAGTAGCGCCCGTAGAACTCACGAACGTAGCCGAATGCGTAGACGGCAACCGCCGCACCGCACACTGAGATCAGCAAGACGAACAGGGAGGAGAGAGGATCGAGACGAATCGAATAGGTTAACAGCGGAAGGGAGGAAGGAATGCTGAGGTGATACGGGACCTCGGCGGTCAATCCTCCTACGCCCACCCAGATCCCGCCTGCGGTTCCCCACAAGGCCGCCCCGTGGGCCAGCATATTCTGAATGGCTGGCTGGCGGCGTGCCAGCAGCGGAAGGAGAATGCCCAGGCTGTATCCAGTGAGGCCGATCAGAAGCGCAAGCTGTATCACGTACCTACCGTGTGACTCCACGAACGTCGACTGCGGGGAATGTTTTATTGAATCGCCCGATCTTCTGCGTCCGCAGGCTTCGATCGAGGCCTATGATGTCCTCCGGTTGGTGTGGATCAGCTGCGCCACGACGGTTTTGTAGCATCTTCGGACGATTCTTGCAAATAGTTTTCCGCGCCGATCTGCTCCAGAATTGATCGGCTCACTTTACAGTCAGCGGTACGGGCTCCCACGTGGTTGCTCCGTCACGGCTGCGGAGGAGCCCGCTACCGTTGGTCCCGGCGTACAGAAGCGTCGGCGGTACGCGTCTGACGGCCATCGACAACACATTCCGACTGGGCAGGCCTGCGCTCCGATTCTCCCACGTCGTGCCTCCGTCTCTCGACTTGAAAACTCCCTCACGGTTGCTGACGTACAGGCCCGCCCGATCTCCGGGGTCGACAACAATGGCATTGATGGACTGGGAGACGGTATCATTTCCGATTCGTACCCACTGGCGTCCCCCGTCGAGTGTTTTATAGAGACCATCAAAAGTCCCCACATAGACGGTGTCCGGCCGATCCGGGTCGAGGGCAAGGGCGGATACGCCGAGGGCGCGTGAGGAAATGACACGGTCCGGCTGGAGGATTCCCGTATTCACGTCCTTCCAAGTTCGCGCCCCGTCCGTTGTCTTATACATTCCGCTGCTGGTCCCGGCATACAGAGCGTCGGGCCTGCTGGCATCCACCGCGAGCGCGGTGACCATCAAGACAGTAGTGATGCCCGCCATACGCTTCTGCCAAGATTTCCCCTCGGCGTCCGATTCGAAGATTCCCATCGCCGTCGCGAGAAAAACCCGTTTTTGCGGTCCGGGCGCGAACACGATCTGCTGGACTTCGGCGGTCACACGGACATCGTCCAACCCGGCCCGCAGGGACAGCCATTGCCGTCCGCCGTCATCACTGCTGTACACGCCATCATCCTTCGTCCCCAGATACACTGTGGAAGGGGTTGCCGGGTCGATCCCGATGGCGAGCACGCGCGATTGGCTCATGCCCGTGAAAAGTTTTGCCACGTCCTCCCGCCATCATAGGTCTTCAGCGGCCCTTCTTGGGTCACCACATACAGAATGTTCGGGTCAGAAGGATGGAGGGCGATCGCCACGACCGTCTCTGCTCCCTGGCCGCACCCGCACAGGAGCGAAACAGCGACCAACCATCCTGCGTATAACCGGAACCGAATCACATCATCTCTCGTGAGGTGGCGGCGATGAAATCAATGAGCCGGTTCTCGGCCCAATATCGGTCTTCGTCGGGGGTTGCACGCTGGATGAAGCCACAGTGGCCGCCGTGCTGGGGCGCGAGGAAGCGGATGCGCGGGTTTTGCCGGAGCGCCGGCACGTCGAAAATCCGGTAGGGAATGAACGGATCGTCCTGTGCCGTCATGATCAGCGTGGGCACTGCGATGGCGCCGAGCACATGCCGGGCGCCTGCCCGTTCGTAGTAGTCTGCGGCGTTTTGGTAGCCTCCGTCCGGCGCGGTGTAGGCTTCATCGAAGTCGAGAAGAGTCCGGATCGCCGGCAGACGAGACAGGTCATACTTCCCCGGGAAGAGCGCAGCCTTCCGTCGCAAGCGGGCCTTGAGACTCTGGACGAAGTGCCGGTTGTATATCCAATTCCTCGGCTGAATGAGGGCATCTGTGCAGGTAGCCGGATCGATGTTGGGGCACACCGCGACGACTCCTTTGAGAGCGGGGTGAGAACGGCCCAACTCCCCTGCTGCATTGAGTACCAGATTGCCGCCCATGGAATAGCCGCCCAGCCAGATGGCCTCGAGCCCATCATGGTCGAACAGCTCTTCGACAACGGACCGGACATCGCCGCTGAGCCCGTTATGATAGAGGGTCGGTGTCAGATGTTCGCTCCCGCCGCAGTTCCGTTGGTTCAGCCGGATGGCGTTGAACCCCGCCCGCCAGGCTTTGCACGCAATGCCCACCATATAGTGAGACTCACTGCACCCTTCGAGCCCATGCATGAGGATAAGAGTGGGCCGTTTGTGTCGGTCTGGGCGCCAATGGCAATAACCCAGGATCCGGGAGTCCGGGGCGACACTAAAGAGCCGCGCTTCGATCGGAAGAGCCGAAGGCCACCCAGACCTGGCCCAGAAGCGAGGGAACAGCGTCATCACATGCTGGTTTCTGAGGAAGGGATGCGGGACGAATTCCCGATCTTCAATCTTTCCGATCATCAGGCGGGAATCTACGGCAAGCGGATCAGAAGCGCAAGACGCCTCCTCTCGAAATACCTGTCCATCTTGAGCAAATCATCTGCCAAAGCTTCAAGGGAGGCGCAAGGAAATTACCGGAGGAATAAAGTACCGTATGTATCGGAAGAGACAAGTGATGTGTCCATGATCGTACCTGTGAACATTTTTGTACGGGAGCCCGGTTCTGCGCACACTTTAGTACGCGGACCC
>DASYQR010000094.1:0-18862 GCA_036005325.1 Nitrospirales bacterium
CTTCGGGGGAAGCCGCAGCGGTCGCCCGCGCGCGTCGAGCACCAGGCCCACGACGCCCCCGCGCGCACGCCGCTCCATAGGAACCCCCTTGCCCGCCCCGAGGTCCACGGACCGGGCCGGCGTCAGGGACACGGTCGCTTCTTCCCCCACCGCGAGCGGAAACAGTCGAAGATCGCCATACTTCAACGTGCCCTTGACGAGCTCTCGCCCACCTGGAAATGAAATCGTATAATCGGCGCAGCGTTCCCCCCAGGCGCCGTGCCCCATCGGCGCCACGCAGGTTCCCAGGTAGATCAAGCAATCGTGGATGAACACGTCGGTCGCGGCCTTCTCGTTCACCGTCGACAGTACGCCCAAATGCGGCATCATGAAAATGCTATCCACGGCCAGGTCGGTGAACCCCAGCGGCTCGTAGGCATCCACCATCATGAGCAGGGATTGAACCCGGCGCGGCGCATGAGAAAGGATGCCTCCGCTGCCGACGATCAGATTGAGCTGCAGCATGTCGACCAGCGTCTCTCCCGAGCCCTTCTGATCAAAGACATCGGAGATCGACCGTTCCTGCTGCACTCCTTTCAGCCCGGTCGCCAGCGACTTATGATGGATGAGCGCCAGCCGCAGCGCCTCCCGCGCGATGGCCTGCTCGATCTGGAGCTCGTCAAGAGTCTGCGGCACGGTGGTCGGACGGATCATCTTGTTCTTAATCCGATTGCGTAGGTCCTGCTCCTCGATTGAGAACGGTACCCACCGCATGATGCCGTCGAGGGTCGCCTCGGCCAACACGTTCGAGATGCTGTAGCTCATTCCCAGATTGGCCGACACGGTCCGGTTGAAGACGCCCTGGAAGATCGAGAACACATCGGTCGTCGCTCCTCCGATGTCCACGCCGATCAGGTTGATCCCTTGCTTTCTGGCGATGGTCTCCATGATGAGCCCCACCGCCGCCGGCGTCGGCATGATCGGCGCTCCGGCCCACGAGATCAGCTTCTTGTAGCCCGGCGCTTGAGCCATGACATGCTCCAGAAACAGGTCGTGAATCTTCGTGCGGGCCGGTCCCAGGTTTTCTTTTTCGAGCACCGGTCGCAAATTTTCCGTGATGGTCAGCGCAGTCTTTTTGCCGAGGATCTCCGCGACACGCTCGCGGGCGTCCTTGTTGCCGGCATAGATCAGTGGGAGATTGTAGCTCATCCCCAACCGTGGCCGGGGCTCGGCGGCCGCAATATATTCCGCCATCTCCACCACATGCATGACGGTGCCTCCATCGGTACCGCCAGACAGCAGGATCATGTCGGGCCGCAGCGTGCGGATGCGCTCGATCTTCTCATGCGGCTGGCGACCATCGTTCGACGCCAGCACATCCATCACGATGGCTCCAGCCCCGAGGGCGCACCGTTGCGCGCTCTCGGCCGTCATGCTCTGCACCACGCCCGCGACCATCATCTGCAACCCGCCGCCCGCGCTGCTCGTGGAGATATACATATCCACGCCGACTTTCGGGTCCCCGCCCGCCCCGCTCGGCGTGATAATTTTCTCCCCCTCGAGAATCTTCCGTCCGGACAGCTCCTCGACCTCCGCAATCGCGTTGAGGACGCCTCGGGTGACATCCTCGAAAGGCGCTTCCACCGTGGTCGGCGCTTCTCCCCGGTACGTCTGCCGGTATTCCTCGCCGATTCTTTCGATCAGGATGGCTTTGGTCGTCGTGCTGCCACAGTCCGTGGCTACGATCGTCCTGAGCGGGCGGCCGAGGTCTGCAGTCATGGACGTATCGACGCGCGCCGGGCTTCGGCGCGGCGCTCGATCAGCACCGTGAGCCGCGATAGCGTATCGCGTCGTTCGAGGAGCTGCGCCACACGCTCAACGTCGCGCTGGGGGAAGATGACTTCCAAGATGGGGGTGAAAAAATGGAGGGCCTGGCTGCCGAGGAAATTCATGGGGCCCGCGGACTCCAGAAACACCACAGCCGGAACCGTCATCCCACGATCGACAACGGCCACGGCAACGCGTTCGAGAAGCGCTGCGTCTTCGGCCGAGAGCGGCTCCCCGGCCGCTTCCATCGCGAAGGCGTGCTGCACGCGAGCTTTGAGCCCACTCAACTGCCGTGCCAGAAACCCCTTCGGAAATGTCGCCATTGTGACTCGCAGTTGAGGCCCCAGCCTTAACGTACGGCATTATAAGGATCAGGTCTGTGGAGAGTCAATTACGGCGCCGTTGCACCCGCCCACCCCGAGCCTATGGGACCAGGCTCTTTTCCCGTGAAATGCGCCCCTTCCTCGGCATGATACGAGCTCCGGACCAGTGGTCCGGATTCCACATGGCGGAAGCCCAGCGCGAGGCCTTCGTCCTTGAGCAGCCGGAATTCTTCCGGCTGGTAGAACCGCCTGACCGGCCAATGGTCCTTAGTCGGCTGGAGGTACTGCCCGATCGAGAGGATGGTGCATCCCGCGGCGCGGAGGTCCCGCATCACCGTCCGCACTTCATCCAGCGTCTCACCCAACCCGACCATCAGTCCCGATTTCGTCACGGCGCCCCGGCTCCAAGCTGCTTGGAGCAGCGCGATCGAGCGCGCGTACTTGCCTTGCGGCCTGACCGATGGGAACAGGCTGGGGACCGTCTCGATGTTGTGGTTGAGAATGTCCGGTTGCGTCGCGAGGACCGTCTCCAGCGCCGCTTCGTCCCCCAAAAAGTCAGGGATAAGGACTTCAATCGTACAGGGCGGTGATTCCCGGCGAACGGCCTTGATCGTTTCGGCGAAGACAGACGCACCCCCATCAGGCAGCTCGTCCCGATTGACCGACGTAATGACGACATGCCGGAGGCCCAAGATTCGGACCGCTTCCGCTACACGGTCGGGCTCCGCTTCATCCAACGGCAGAGGCCGGCCCGTCGTGACCGCACAGTAGTGACAGCGGCGGGTACAGATATCGCCGAGGATCAGGAACGTCGCCGTCCGATTGTTCCAGCACTCCCAGACGTTCGGGCACCGCGCCTCTTCACAGATCGTGTGGAGGTTGAGTTTCCGGGCAAGCCGGCGAATCTCCCGGTAGTCCGGCCCCTCGCGAAACGTCACCTTGAACCACGGAGGCAGGCGCGGCCTCGGCTCCTGTACCATCGGAATCGGACGACTCATAGTGCCCTCGCCCGCTCCAGCGCGCGCTTGAAGCTCTGTAGAAATTGCGCGGCGGCCGCGCCGTCCACCACCCGGTGATCGCACGACAGCGTGAGCTTGAGCCGCTGTCCCACCGCCACGCGTCCGTCCTTCACCACCGGCACCTCCCGCACCGACCCGACCGCAAGCACCGCCGCCGCTGGCGGCAGGATCACCGCGCTGAAACTCTCGACGTCGAACTTGCCGAGATTCGAAATGAGGAAGGTGGCGCCCGTGTACTCCTCGGGTGAGAGATCGCGGTTGCGAGCCCGCGTCACCAACGCCCGCTCCGACTCAGCGATCTGCGCAAGGTTTTTCGCGCCGCAATCGCGCAAAACCGGAACGATCAATCCGTCTTCCAGCGCCACGGCAATGCCGATATCGATCGTCGAGAACACCCGAATGACTTCACCGGCGAACGCGGCATTCAGGCCGGGGTGTTGCTTCAAGCCCTGCACCGCGGCGGCGATGACCAGATGGTTGATCGAGACGGAAGACGACGCCGGCGGCTTCTTGGACTCCTCGATCATCCAAAGCCCTTCGGCCATATCCACTTCGATGGTCACATAGAAATGCGGCACCGGCGCCTTGCTCTGCGTGGTGATCCGGACGATAGCCTTGCGCATCTGACTCAGGAGAATCTCCCGCACAGCAGGCTGATCTTTTTTGGTGAGAAAGGGCTCAAGATCCCGCTCGACGATCCGGCCGCCGGGGCCGCTTCCTTTAATGGTCTGCAGATCGATGCCGTGCTCACGGGCAAGGGTGCGCACACGCGGAGACGCCGATCCTTCTTCGCCAGGAGGCGCCGAAGCGGGAACGGCGGTTGGCGGAGGAGTGCTGGGTCGCGCAGCGGGCGCCGGGACGGCGCCTTCCAGGATCTCGCGAAGGTCTTCGTCCGGTTCGCCGATCACACCGATGAGGGTGCCGGACGGGACCGTCGTTCCTTCCGGGACGAGGACCTTGCGGAGCGTTCCCGAGGCGAAGGCTTCCAGATCCATGACCGCCTTGTCGGTTTCGATCTCCGCGAGTACATCGCCGCTTTCAACGTGCTCGCCTTCGGCCTTGCGCCACTTCACGACGACGCCTTCCTCCATTGAGTCCGTCAGCTTGGGCATGATCACGCGACTGGCCATGACACTAGTTCCTGTATAACACTTGATGCACCGCCGCCACCACCTGATTCACTTCCGGAATCGCCGCGTTCTCAAGGTTCCGCGCATAGGGCATCGGCACATCGCGGCCAGTCACGCGGATGATCGGCCCGTCCAGATAATCGAACACCGTGCGGTAGAGACTCTCGGCGATTTGCGCGCCAAGCCCGGCGACAGGCCAGCCTTCCTCGACGATGACCACCTTGCCTGTCTTCTTGGCAGACGCGGCGAGTGTCGTCAGGTCAAGCGGTCGCAACGTACGGGGGTCCACCACTTCCGCCTGAATCCCCTCCTGAGCCAGCTTCTCCGCCGCCTCCAGCGCGACCAGCAGCATTTTCGAATAGGCGATGAGCGTCACATCCGTCCCCGGACGCTTGACCTCGGCGACTCCGAGGGGAATCGTGTAGTCGCCTTCTCCGATCTCTCCCTGAGTCGGATACAGGAGTTGCGCCTCGATGAAGATGATGGGGTTCTCGTCCCGGATCGCGCTTTTCAGCAGCCCCTTGGCATCGTAGGGTGTGGCAGGCGCCACCACTTTCAAGCCGGGCACGTGGCAGAACCAGGCTTCCAGGCTTTGGGAATGCTGGGCTCCCAATTGATGCGCCGAGGAGCCCGGCCCCCGGATGACCAGCGGGACGCTGATCTGGCCGCCGGACATGTAACGGATCTTCGCCGCGTTGTTGACGATCTGGTCCATGGCCAGGATGGCGAAGTTAAACGTCATGACTTCCACCACCGGATGGAGTCCCGTCATCGCCGCTCCGATCGCAAGGCCCGTAAAGCCTGACTCGGTGATCGGCGTATCCACGACACGGCGCGGCCCGAACTCTTCCAAAAATCCCTTGCTGACCTTGAAGGCACCCTGGTAATACGCCACGTCCTCGCCGATGAGAAAAATCCGATCGTCCCGGCGCATCTCCTCCCGCAAGGCTTGATTCAGCGCTTCTCGGTACGTCGCCTTCATTGCACCCGCCCACCCCGGTCGCTATCGCACCCGCCCTCCCCGAGCCTGCCGGGCCAGGCTTCTTTCCCGTGGGACGCGCCCTTTTCCGCGGATGTGTAGACATCCTCCTCCAGCGCCGTTTCAGGTGGGATCGGGCTGGCGTCGGCGAACTCCACCGCTTCGCGGATGATCTGCGCGACTTCCTGTTCAATGCGCTTGAAGTCCTCGTTGTTCGCCTGCCGTTCAGCCAGCAGACGCGTTCTCAGCAACAGGAGCGGATCCCGCTTCTTGGCTTCTTCCACTTCGGATTTGGTTCGGTAGTGGCCGTGGGCGGGATCGGCCATCGAATGTCCCAAAAACCGGTATGTCAGGGTTTCTAGGAAATACGGCCGCTGACGGGTCCGGATTTCATCGACCGCCTTGCTCACCGCTTCCCGGACAGCCAGCACGTCCATCCCGTCCACGCGACCGGCCTCGATGCCATGGGCCGTGGCGCTCTGGGCGACGTCGGTATATAGCGCGACCGCGCGCTCGACCGGCGTGCCCATACCATACCGGTTGTTCTCGCAGAGGAACAGAACCGGCAGACCCCAGAGCGCAGCCAGGTTCAAGGTCTCGTGGCAGGCCCCGCTGGGCACGGCCCCTTCACCGAAAAAACAGAGAACCACCTGATCGCCTCCGCGGTACTTCACGGCAAAGGCCGCGCCAGCTGCCAGCGGCATGTGCCCGCCGACGATGGCATAGCCGCCCATGAACCGCCGCTCCACGTCGATCAGGTGCATCGAGCCGCCCTTGCCTTTGCACAACCCACCGGATCGCCCGAAGAGTTCGGCCATGACGCGCTTGGGATCCGAGCCGCGGGCGAGACAGTGGCCATGATCGCGATAGGCGGAAAAGACGTAGTCGTCAGGCCTGAGCACATCCACAGCGCCCACAGCCACGGCTTCTTCGCCGATGTAGAGGTGGCAGAAGCCCCCGATCTTGCCGAGCGCGTACATCTCGGCGGACCGCTCCTCAAAGCGCCGGATCAGGAGCATCTGTGTGTAGAGATGGAGCAAGCGCGCGCGATCCACGCCTGCATTGTAGCAGAAAATTTTTAGATCAGGTCTTGCCGGTGTATTTGGCGATGATCGCTTCCTGGACTGGTTTGGGACAGGCCTGGTATTCCTTAAAATCCATCGTGAAGGTGGCGCGGCCCTGCGTCTTCGACCGGACGACCGTCGCGTACCCGAACATGGTCGCGAGCGGCACCAGCGCCTCAACGACCGACGCGGTCGCGCGGGTGTTCATGCCGACGATGTGACCGCGCCGGGAATTCAGGTCGCCGATGACGTCGCCTGTGTATTCGTTAGGCGTCACCACTTCCACCCGCATGATCGGCTCCAGCAAGACTGGCCTGGCTCTCAGAATGGCCTCCTTGAAGGCCATGTTGCCGGCAATCTTGAAGGCCATCTCGTTGGAGTCCACTTCGTGGTACGACCCATCGACGAGGTGCACTTCCACATCCAAGAGGGGAAATCCGGCCAAGGGGCCCATGGCCATGCCTTCTTCCACGCCTTTTTTGATCGGGGCAATGTATTCCTTCGGAATGGCGCCGCCTCGGATATCGTTCTCGAAGACTAGTTTCGTGCCCGGTGCTCCCGGCTTGACCGTCAGCTCGACGTGGCCGTACTGCCCGCGGCCGCCGGACTGCTTGATGTGCTTGCCCACTCCTTCCGCCTCGGCGGTGATGGCTTCCCGATAGGAGACCTCCGGCGCGCCGGTATTGGCCTCTACCTTGAACTCCCGCTTGAGACGGTCGACGAGAATTTCGAGGTGCAGCTCGCCCATGCCGGAGATGACGATCTCACCGGTCTCCTCGTCCGATTTGACCTTGAAGGTGGGGTCTTCGATGGCCAAGCGGGCGAGGGCGTACCCCATCTTCTCCTGGTCTTGTTTTGTCTTGGGCTCGATCGCCATGGAGATGACGGGCTCAGGGAACTTCATCATCTCGAGCTTGACGGGGTGCTTTTCATCGCAGAGGGTGTCGCCGGTGGTGGCCAGTTTCAGTCCGACCACGGCCGCGATCTCACCGGCGTACACAGCATCGATCTCCTCGCGTTTGTCGGCATGCATTTTGACCAGGCGGCTGGCACGCTCGGACTTGTCCTTGTTGGCGTTGTAGAGGTTCATGCCCTGCTTCATCACGCCCGAATATACCCGGACGAACGTTAACTGGCCGATGTGCGGATCGTTCAGCATCTTGAACGCGATCGCGCAGAGCGGTTCGCTATCGGAGGGCTTGCGCTCGATCTTCTTCTCGCCGTCCAGGCTGTACCCCACCACCGGCGGGATATCCAATGGCGAGGGCAGATAGTCCACCACCGCATCCAGGAGATGCTGCACGCCTTTGTTCTTGAAGGCGGAGCCGGTGAGCACCGGGCTGATCTTGATCGCGATGGTCCCGAGCCGGATGCAGTGCCGGATCTCCTCTTCAGTTAGCTCCTTGCCGTTGAGGTACTTATCCATGGCCGCGTCATCGAACTCGGCCACCGATTCGATCAGCTTCTCGCGGTAGTCCTTCGCCTGCTGCAGCATCCCGGCCGGAATCTCGCCGACATCGTACTTGGCGCCCTTCGTTTCATCTTTGAAGATGATCGCCTTCATCGTGACCAGGTCGATGTGCCCCGTGAATTCCGCCTCCCTTCCGATCGGAAGTTGCAGCGCAACAGGACGGGCGCCGAGTCGGTCCACAATACTTTTGACGCTCATAAAGAAGTCCGCCCCCATACGGTCCATCTTGTTGATGAACACGATGCGGGGTACTTTGTAGCGATCGGCTTGCCGCCAGACGGTCTCGGATTGCGGCTCGACGCCCTGCACCGCGTCGAACACCGCCACGGAGCCGTCCAGCACCCGCAAGGAGCGCTCGACTTCGATCGTGAAGTCCACATGACCCGGGGTATCGATGATGTTGATGCGGTGCTTCCGCCATTCGCAGACCGTGGCGGCCGACGTGATCGTGATACCGCGCTCACGCTCCTGTTCCATGTAGTCCATGATGGTCGTTCCGTCATGGACCTCACCGATCTTGTGCGCGACGCCGGTGTAGTACAGGATGCGCTCGGTGGTCGTTGTCTTCCCGGCATCGATGTGCGCCATGATGCCGATATTCCTGATTTTCTTCAGTTCATGCGATCGGGGCATATCGTCTCCGCAATCTGACTCCCAACTATCAATCAATGCAACTAACAGCCCTCTACATTCCCTGTAGATGTCACGGACACGGTGTGAGCGTGGGGCCGGGATAACTCAGGAAGATGAAGGCAGGCAATGACCTCGGCCGATTAGATGATCACTATAGCGAAGCAGAGCGCGAACGTCAAGGGCCGGGCGCAGGGCTGGACTCATAGAGCTGGTCATGCATGTCGCGATACCGAACCAGCGTGGTCTTCCGGACAGGCGTCCCGGCTGGAATTCCCTTCTTGACCCGGACCCCGACCGTGAGGATTTCCTTTTGACCCGAGCCCAGGTCGGCGATCTCCCACGCCAGGCGCTGTCCTTCGACCTGGCCGGGTCGGGGCTGGGCATCCACAAACTCGAGCTCAGGGGGGAGACTTTCCGACACCAGCACGCGCCTGGCTGGGCTGGTCCCGGCGTTCGTGCAGACGAGCTGATAGGAGAACACTTTGCCCGGGATGCCTTCCTTCGCCGCCATCTGTGTTGCCACCGTCACCACCGGACGGGAGACGACGACGAGGCGGCCAGCCTCCGCAACCGTCGACCGGGACCGTTCCGACGTTGCGGTCAACCGGATGGATTGCCGCGTCGCGTCCGGCGCATCGGGCGGAACAGTCACTTGGGCCAGCAACGCGACCTCTTCCTGGGGATTGAGCAAACGGGTCGTGCCGATCTCCGGCTCGTCGGGCTGACGGGCGCCGTCGCGATTACGGTCTTCCACCAGGACCACGCCGCCGCTGAGGTCGCTCTGGGTCTGAAGCGCGAACCGGTCAGGGCCATTACCCGTGTTCCTTAGCGTGAACGGCAAGTACACCGTTTCGCGTGGGAAGACGGTCCGGGGCGGCTCGGCCCCCGCCACGCGAACACCCGCGACCGCTTCAACCTTTGCAACCGTCGAAACGACGGAGACGGTCTGTTCCCCTATGGCGGATTGCAACACGGCCCGGAGGCCGAGCTCCTGGTCGGCCAGTGCGTCCTCGCCGACTCGAAAATCGAGCCGGACCGCATGCGGGTCTTTCGGTCCCAACCGCGCTAGGTCCCACGTGACCGTATGCAATTGCGGATCCACCGAGGTAGACGAGGGCGCCGCTTCGATGAGCCTGAGCGCACCTGGGTAGGAGACGACGACCCGTGCCGACCGGGCGTCGGCGGTTCCGACATTCGACAGCTTCAAGGTATAGACAATGACGTCGCCGGGCTTAACCTTTTCACGATCCAGCGTGAACGTTCCACGTAGGGAGGGAGCGGAGGCAATCAGCGTCGTCGGCGCCGTCTGGGCCACAGCCGTATCGAACTTGGAGGTGATCTTGACCTCGAAGGACTGCCCCACCCCATCATTCATCTCGACCGGCAGGCGCGCGCGCAACAGAAACTGCGCATGCTGCCCCGTCCCAAGCCTCGGTGTTTCAGTCACAGAGGGCTCTCCCGCCTTGACTGTACCGGAACCGTCGGAGTCGTGGAAGAAAACAGGCTGGAAGGCAGGGGGCAAGGTCGAGGTCAACAGGAACGCATCCTCCGCATTACCTCGATTCGTCACACGGAACGGCACCATCAGCGTCTCTCCCGAAACGGCCACGTAGCGGGCGCCCACCCCCGTTGCTTCCACATCGGCCACTCGTTCCACGACAAGAAAGACAGGTTCTCCCGTCGGTGGGGAGGACAGAGGCGGCCGTGCCGGCGCTTTCTTCTTCTCCTTCTTGGCCTCCATCTTAGGCTTAGGTTTCGGTTCCGCTTTCGGCGTGACTGTCGCTTTTGGGGGTGAAGGCTTGGCTGCCGCCACCTTCGGCGGAGCTGCCGGCTTCGGTACTGGCTTGGGTGCAGGCTTCGCGGCCACTTGCGGAGGCGCTTCTGCCTTCGGCATCGGCTTGGGCTTGGGTTCGGCCGCCACTTTTGGCGGAGCTTCCGGTTTCGGCACTGGCGTGGGTTCAGCAGGCGGCTTGACAGCTTCTTCCTTCGGTGGTGGGGGTACCTCTGGCTTCGACTCTGGCTTCGGCTCAGGCTTGGGTTCCGCAGGCTTCGCTTCGGGCTGAGGTGCCGCTTGTTCAGGCAGGACCTTGGCGGCCTTGGGTTCGGTCTCGCCTGCTTTCTCCAGTGTGGCCAGTTGCCTGACGGCGTGACCGAACATGGAACTTTCAGGGTATTTGGTCTTCAACGTCCGGTACGCCCCGATGGCTTCCTGGGTGCGACCGGCCTTTTGGTAGGACTTCCCCAGCCAGTACAAGGCCAGGTCGTTGACCCGCCCGTTGGGGTACTGTTTGAGCACTTCGTTTAGCGTCGCAATCGCCTTCTCTGTGTCTCCTTTCAGATAAGCCTGATAGCCGTCGGTAAAGAGCGTCGCCTCGTCGGATTGGGCGCCAACCGGGAAAAAGTCGCCGAAGAGGAGGAAGGAGCAGGTTAAAAAGAAAACGACCAGGAGAGCAGTCCTATACGAAGACCCATGAGGCACGCGGTGGTTCCCTCCCAACCCACAAGCACTTGAAACACGGCGTCCCGCGCTTCAAGCGGTTGAAAAGGTAGCAGAATGCCTGCAGGGTGTCAATTTATATGGAGGTTTCGCTGGAGGGTACCGCGCAGGTCAAGCGGCGATCTTGACCTGCGCTGGTTCGTTCGCGTGACTATGCGGCCTTTGCCTCCGAAAGTAACGTGCGACCCTTTTCCAAGGCCGCCTCGATCCCGGCCTTGGTCCGCTGAGCGGTGTGCACGACCTCCTTCTGCATCTTGGTGGCGTACTTCTTGATCTCCTTACGGGTCTCCTCGCCCGACTTCGGAGCGAACAGCAAGCCCGCGACGGCGCCGAGCACCGCGCCCCCGATGAACAGGAACGTCATCGTTTTGACGGCCGATGTGCGATTCTCTCCCATGATTTCACCTCCTCCTATGACTGCGATGTGGTTGCAGTAACCGTTCTCTTAATTCTTATTCCATAGCATCAACCGTACCAACTGTGAGACTCATTTTGAATCAATATGTTCAGCGGACTGACCGGAAAAAGAAGGGTATGGCTCAGCGTGTCTTCTACGCAACAGTGTGGCCAAAATAGATAGACTCGCGGGCGTCAGCTTTGCGATTCGAGCTGCTGGGTCATCCAAGCCTGGAACCACTGGTAGTCGCTCTGGTAGGCAAACTCGGTGGGCTGGACGGGAGCGTCCTTGGCCGCGAGCAAGGCATAGGAGCGCGGCCATTGCTTCGTCCACCAGGACTTGAGTTCGTCCGGCTGGTACCGCTCCCCCTCCGCATTGCGCACGCCCGCGGCGGTGATCACTTCGCAGACGACCGGCCAGGCCCGATCCTTCCCCACTCCCACCGATCGCAAATGCTCCTTGAGCAAGAAGATCACCCAGATTTCCATGCTGTGCTTCTTGTTGTGTCGAAAGTGTACGAGCTGACGGAAGGGCGTGGAGTTCAAGCTCTTGATGACGGAGGTGTAGTCCGGCCCGCCGAGCCTCCCAGCCGCCTGGGCGATACCCTCAAGCAGGGCTGACAGATCCAATTCCGGCGGCGAGGCACCTTCCGCATGCGGCTGCGGACTCGGTCCCGGCTGCGACTCGGTGAGCATCTGCAGGAAGGGACGAAGCTCGCGCAGGCGGCTCACGGCCTGCTTGAGAATCTGCTCCGACTCGATCCAATAGTCGGTGTCTCCCTTCGCCATCCGTTCCTTGCCGGCGGGCGGCAGGATGGGCGGTACCCAGTACCGGAGCAGCACGAAGAGTACGTAATCGAGATCGCCCTGCGCGCCGGCCACCTTCATCAGGGCTTCCATGGCCCCCGATTCCGGAGCAAAGAAGCTTTCGCACTGGGATTCGACTCCCAGGCGCTTGGCGGCCGCTCGCCACCAGGAGGTGAACTGGGTCCATCGGGTCGGCGTCAGCATCACTGGCAATTTACTCCTGCCGGCGGGCTGATTTCAATTCCGCGCGTTCCCCTTATTTTAACCGCATACAACTTTTTGCCGCGGTTATCCGTAAATGGTATGATGCGCCACTTAGGGCATCCCTGGGAAGGCTGACCGACGGCGCATGGACGTTCCGACTCCGAAAAATTCCTCGATCCCCGGTCCCGACCTGCTGGCCAGCGTCGCCAAGGGGGACCAGCAGGCATTCGAGCAGTTGTATGAGCAAACGAGCGCGTTGCTGTATGCCCTGGCCATGCGGATCGTGGGGAACCAGGATGAGGCAGCGGAACTTTTGCAGGAGGTGTACCTGGAAGTCTGGCGCAAAGCTTCGAACTATGACGCCGCGCGCGGGACGCCGATGGCGTGGCTGGTGACGCTGGCAAGAAGCCGCGCGCTTGATCGCGTACGCGCGTTGGGCTCCCGAGGAAAGGGCGTGACTGCATCCCTCGACGACACCCCGGCCTCGGGTCTGGTCGCGACGAACAGCGACGCTTTGGAGATGCGTGCGGCCACCGAGCGCCACGCTCTCGTGGGAACGGCCCTCAAGGGCTTGCCTCCGGTGCAACGCCAGGCGATCGAGCTTGCCTTCTACGGCGGACTGACGCACATGGAAATCGCCGAACGACTTCAGACGCCCCTCGGTACCATCAAGACCAGAATCCGATTGGGCATGGAAAAACTCCGAGACAGCCTCCGATCCCTCTGGGAGGAGGAACTGGGCGTTCCCGAATAGGAGAGCAGTGGATCACGAGCAACTCGAAGAAAGCCTGAGCCTCTACGCCTTGGGGACGCTGGAGCCGGAATCCGCCGGAGAGGTGCACGCGCACCTCGCGACCGGCTGCCCTCGGTGCAGCGCGCTGCTCAGGCAATACCAGAGCACGACGACCACGCTGCCTTATGCCCTGGCGCCCCAGGCTCCCCCGGCCGATCTGAAGTCCAGGATCATGGCGGCGATCTCCGGCCGGAGCGCGCCGGCGCCGACCGCTCCCGTAGACTTGCCGACGGCAAAGCCGGATGTTCAGCCGGTGAAAGCCGCTCCAGCGGAGTTGTCATCGGCTAAGCCGGACGTTCCTCCCCTCCCTTCCTCGCCACGGAGACGGCGGACGTGGTGGTCCTCGCCGGCCCTCGCCACGGCGCTCGGAGGACTGCTCGTGGGAACAGGCGCTTCTTTTTACTATCTGTATGACACGAACGAAACGGAGCGAGAGGCGTACATCGAGAACCGGCTGGCCCTCACGAAAGCAGACAACAAGATCGCCGACCTTGAACGCCAGGTCGCGGAGCGGCAAAAAAGCCTGGCGAAGGCGACCGATGAGTTGAACCGCACGATCCAGGCTTTGAGAACCACCCACGAACTGCTGGCCAGACACCAAGAGCAAATCGAAATCCTTCAGGCGTCACGGCCCGGCAAAGGCGCGGAAGACATCGCGCGCATCCTCTCCTCGCCCACCACCAAGATGGCCGACCTGCGGGGGACCGACATGGCGAAGGACGCCTACGCCCTGGTATTCATGGAACCGGATACTCACCGTGGATTCTTCTACGCCAACAATCTGCCCGAGTTGCCGGCAGGGAAAACATATCAGCTCTGGGTCATCACCGATAAGCCTGTCAGCGCCGGCTTGTTCTCGATCGATCGCGGCCGCAAGGGACGGGTGATGATGCGCGATGTCCCGGTGATCGCCAACATCAAGCAATTCGCGGTGAGCATGGAACCAGACGGCGGCCGCCCGCAACCCAGCGGCAGCATCTACCTGGCCGGATCGATGTAAGCAAGAATTGGGTTCAGTGTAAGAAGTGGGGTCAGAGCCCAATCAATAAGTGAACTCTGACCCCAATTAGCGGTTACTGCTTCGCAGACCGTCGCTTTCTTCCGAAAAGCGCCAGTCCGGCCAGCCCAGACCCTAGGAGCAGGAGTGCCGACGGCTCGGGAACAAGTACCTCATCAATGCTGGCAAAGCCGGTGAGGGCAGCGGTGTCGCCGCCGCCGGCCAGGCCGAAGACCAGTTCCGTTGACAAGAGCGTCCAAGGTCCGGGTCCTGGTCCAGGTTGGGGCCCATCCGTAAACGGACCATAGACGTATGGTGTGCCAGGAGGGGCAGCGCCGGCCGCAAATGCGGGGCCAACATCCACACCCATATTAGTGGCGGGAAGACCAACTTCGGAGACCTGGGCCAGCGGACCTGGGACTGGCGTAAATGAATATCCGAGTCCATCGACGTCGATAAATCCTCCCGCAAGCGACGCGAACACCACATTAGGCGCACCCGTAGGGGCAATGGGGGTGGCAAAGAAAAAACCAAAGATGCTCGGAGCTCCGATGTCCACGACTCCAACGGCATACGCAATGAAAGGATCAGGACTCAGCGTGGCCTCTGGGATCGTGACCACATTTCCATTCAGTTCTGTCCTGAAATTACTGATGAGGAATTGCCCCAGCGTATTCTGCGTGAGTGGCACGTTAATTGGATCGCTGCCATCAATCTGCACGAAAGCGGTCGGTGGCGGACATTCAACGCAGGTAAAGGGAACCGCGAGCGCTTGCGTGCTGAGTCCGAAGATGCTGACTGAGACCGCAATCGCAAGAATGAAGATTTTCCTCATAGCCATGACCCTCCTGTTGTGTGCAGTCTTCTATAGTCCTATTAGTCGAAATAATATGAATATAAAAAGTATACAAGAACAATGCCAGATCCTAAGCATCTGAGCCACGAAACGTAACTCCTTGCCAAACATAAGTAATAAGATTGTTAGCCAAAAGGCCCTCTCCTGCTGGTTCAGCCATAATAAGAGTAGTTGTAAAAAGCCGATGACGGGCTTCCTGGGCTATTTAAAAACTGAATGAATACAATAACCAATGAAATTCACCAATTAGGTTGATAGCCCACATAACCACGTAGTTGCTACCACTGTAAATTTTTCTGACAGGAACAAATAAACTGTCCCGGTTTCAGATTGGGACAGCTTTCCCGAGTCGGAGGAAGATGAGGGTGAAGCCGGCGGGGGTTCGGCCGAGAGTTTGCCGAACGGCCTCGGTATAGATGCGGGCTTGCGGCTGGTAGGTTTCCGCCCGATCGGCCATCTCGGATTCTGCGATACGGTCCGTTTTGTAATCCGCGACCCAGACCTGGCCATCCTTCTCGTACAGGAGGTCGATCCGGCCTTCCATTAGGGTGGGAGGTGGGCCATTGTCCCATCGCATCATGAATGGCACTTCGCGCCCCAGGATCGTGGCGCCACACAATTCGGCGTAGGTCTCAGAACGCGTAAAGGCCCGCACAATATCCTGAGCCTCTGCGAGCACCTCCTCAAAATCCCCTTGGAATCCTTCCGACTGCCAGCATGCGCTGTTTCGACCAATTTGTTCAAGTAACACTTCCACTTTATCTCGATAATTCCAGCTCTCAAGGATCCTATGGACAAGCGACCCAACAGCCGCGGCGCGTGCCGGTGCAGCAGCTGGCGCCGTCGTTCCGGCCGGGCCCGGGGGACATTCTTCGAGCCTGGATGGCGTGAGAAAGACGAGCCGTTGACGGGAATCCTCCCAGCGCTCTCTGCGGGTCCGCCGACGCGCCTCGATGTCCTGCAGATCGTCACCCGACCAGGATGCCCGCTCCTTCACCGCCCTCTCGCGCGGCCGGCCTTCGTCGGCAGCAAGAATGGTCTGGGCGATGCGGCCCTCCCCCACCACCAACTCGGACACGTCCTGATCGCCGACCGGCTCCCCGATGACTTCCCGCAGCAAGGACAGGAAGTTGCCGGGCCCCGACCGTCCAGTCAGGGCTCCGGAAAGGACGAGTCGCTCCTTGGCCCTGGTCATGCCGACATACAGCAGACGCCGGTACTCGGCGACGGTACGGGCCTCGAGCTTCGCAGACGCGAACACACCGCCCAGCGTGCCGGTCGAGCCGAGCCGGACCCCCACGACGTCCGTGGACCAATCATGATGGACTTGAATCCTGTCACGCTGCGCGAGTGTGCCTGCCTGCACCCCGACCAGCACCACGATGGGAAACTCCAAGCCCTTGGCCTTATGAATGCTCAGCACCCGCACAGCTTCGCGCGACTCTTCCGCCAATCCACTCTCAGACTCTTCCGGTGGATCAGCAATCCGGACGGTCAACAGCTCCACAAACCCGGCCAGCGTCATGGCCGGGTCGGCGACGAGATCTTCCGACAGGTCGCGGATCTTCAAGAGATTCGCGACGGCCTGCTCCCCGTGCAACGACGCAGCCGCCAGTTCGAGGATCGGCAGGCGCTCGAAGACGAGGTCCAGAGCGTCCGGCAACGGTTTCTTGGGGCAGTCTCGATGCAACGATTCCAGCGCTGCATAGAGACGCCGCAGGTGAACGGCCCTGGGATGGCGGTTGAGATCGGACGGGCCGCCTCCGCGATAGTCGAACGCGCGCAGCGCGGACAGCTCAAAGAGCTCGCGATCCGTGAGCGCGCCGAGCGCAGATCGCAGGACTCCTGCCAGGGCCACCTGGTCGTCGGGATGCTGGATGCACCGCAAGAGATTGCTGAAGTCGATCACTTCCTGCCGCCGGTAGAAATGCTTCTCGCCTTCCGCCACATAGGACAATCCATGCCGGCGCAGCGCCTCGAGATACTCTCGGCTCTGCGTCAGCGTCCGGAACAGCAGCGCGACGTCGCCGGGCTCGACCGAGCGCGGCGGCCCGTCCCGTCTCGTAAGAACCTCCTTGCCTATCACCTCCGTTTTCAGCCAACGGGCGAGCGATTCGGCTTCGGCGCGCACGGCCTGCGCGGCGCTCAAGTCGTCGCCCTCCCCATCTTCATCGGAAGACGCGACAAACCGAAGCGCGACACCCTGCGTGCCGGCGCCGGTCTTTCGCTCCGGCTCGGGATTGAGGACATGGTACGGCGGCTGAAGTCCGCGGCTCTCGATCAGCAGGCGACCGAACAGCCCGTTCACCGCGGACAGAATGGTCTTGTGGCTGCGGAAGTTCGTGGTCAAGGTAAGCGCCAGCGCGCCTTGATCAACCATACGACGGGTGACCTCCTGAAATGCTTCGATGTCCGCCCGGCGGAACGCGAAGATGGATTGCTTCGGATCGCCGACGATGAACAGCTTCCCCGGCTCGAGGCGCACCGCCTGCCAATCGGTGGCAGATCGACCGGCCGACTCGCACAGGAAAAGAATGATTTCGTACTGGACCGGATCGGTGTCCTGGAATTCGTCCACCAGGATCGCTTTGAACTGACGCTTGAGTCGTTCACGGATGCCCGGGTGGCGCCGCAGCAGATCGCGGGCGCGCGCCAGCAGGCCATCGAACGTGATGGACCCCGCCTCCAGGAATCGCCGGCGGCAGGTTTCGGCGAACGGCTGCAGGACGGTCAGCACATCGCCGAGATAGGCGTGGTCGGTCTTGAGCACCGCCTTCGCCGTCTGGATGATCCGGACCGCGCCGTCAAAGTCCCGCTTCTCCCAACCGATGGGCGGTTTCGTGCCGGCGCTTTTGTCGTCCAGCAGCGCGGCCGTTTCCGCAGGCACGGCCTTGAGACCCGGCGCGCCGCGCGCGAGGACCAGCTCGTACAGGGACCGCGCGGCCTCCAGAAGCCGTTCGACCTGGCGCGGCTCCTTCCCTTCTTCCAGATAGGCAGCCGCCAATACATTCGCGCGTCCCCGCATGTCCTCCAACCATGCCCGTACAGGCGGAGAGAGCGGCAGATCGCGCACCTGACCGGCCAGGGCATCAAGCGGAACCAGGTCGTTGACGAGCGTATGGGCGAGCTCGCGGAGCTCCGCCACGCCGATCCGCCGCAGCACCCTCTTCCAGACTTCATGCCGGCTCCCATCGATGCCGAGCTCATCGTCCAGCCACTCCTCCCACTCGCGCCGGAAGTGCTCCTCGAATCCCACGCCCTTGTCCGGCTCGAACCCGGGATCCACGCCGGCCTCGACCGGATAGAGCCGGAGCAAGTGGGCCGCAAAGCTATGGATGGTTCCGATCTGGCTCCGCTCCACTTCCAAGACAGCCGCCTCGGCCAGCGTCGCGAGCTCGGCAGAGGAACGATGATAGCGCTTCAGCAACGCCTCGGCGGCCGCCGGCTTGGCGACCAGCTCCAGCAGGCGTTCCTGCAGGCGGATCTTGATCTCGTTGGCAGCCTTGTCCATGAACGTCAACGCCACGACCTGTGACAGCGGGACCGGATCGGGAGATTTCACGATCAGATGGACCAACCGGTCCACCAGCAGCGTCGTCTTGCCGGTCCCGGCGCCCGCGGTCACGACCACATTCCGGTCAAATGTCGTCGCGGAGAACGTCCGTGCCTGCAGGTCCGGAATCTCAGCCGCCACGCTTCTTCCTCTCTTTCTGTTCTTTCTTGTCCGGCCCCGCCGCGGCCTTGGGAGCTTTGAGCGTACGGAGATTTTCAAGCTCCTTCCGGGTGTCGTCGCTCCGCGCGCGCCACCAACTCTGATTGTGCTGACGGCGGCAGACCTCGGAGTAGTCACAGTGATCGCAGTAGCCGCCCGGCAGAATGAAGAATCG